>CASGDV010000075.1 GCA_949300335.1 uncultured Bacteroidales bacterium
CGAAATCGCCCTCCCGAAAAATGGAACAACAATCACCAGGAGCATCTATACATCAAAGGAGGAGCAGGACATCGCATACCTTATCGAGACCGACGGCTGGCTAGGATAAATTTGGGTGGCGCAATGATAAAGTCAGGAATATGATGAGGGGCATGAAACCGCGCAGAAGATAGGAAGTGATTCCTGAAAAAAGGACATCCTGAAAACCAGGGTGTCCTTTTTTTTGTACCTGATTATACGGGCATATGACCGATTTCCATATCAAATGCCGTAGCCGGATCCATGTGTTCCGGTATCGGTTTCCCGAAGATCTGTCAATTTTATCCCGAGAAGTCTCATTTTCTTCAGTATTGACGGCAATTCGTTTTCCATGAATTCCTTCCTTTGCTGGGAAAGAACTTTTTCACGTGCATCCTCATTTATGAAATAGCCTATGCCTCTTTTGTTGAATATCACACCCTCGTTCGTCAGTTTTTCATAACTTCTCATTACGGTATTGGGATTGACGCCGATGTCGGCACCGTATTCCCTTACCGAAGGTATTCTGGATTGCGGAGCAAGTTCACCGGACAGAATCTTTTCGTATATTGAATCGCATATCTGCAGGTATATTGATTTGTTTGAATCGAATTCCATATCATTCTAATGTTTTATTGTCTTTGTACGGAAAAAGATAAGAACGATCAGAACTGCCATTACGGTGATATCTGAAATCGTATCTATGATGAAAAGATTCCTGAACAGGAAACTGTCCGTGAACATAGCCGGACCGTATTCCGCAAAATTCAGCGCAATAGGTGTGAACACTATACCCGAGATGATTGAAAATGCAATCATGGACAATATCGTTTTTGATATTTTTCCTTTCCCGAAGACAAGGGCGCCCAGAAGGAAAACCAGTATGCCGTCAATCATGTCATCGATGTAGTGCAAAGGATTGACTGCCTTTCCCGCTATGCCTGCCCCAAGCTCATCCAGTCCGTCCTTCAGAAATTCCAGGTCTCTTAAAGAACTGACAAGCGGCTCGCCGCACGTTGTGTCGGCCATACATATAAGGAAGTCTATTCCTGAATATGCAAGCAAGAATACTGCTGGAATGAATATGCATGTTATAAGAAACATTGATAGCAGTTTTTCGTATATGGATACCGGAGTCATCAGCCATGATGAACCGGCCCTCTTTTCGGTTATTCTGCCATAGCACCTTGACGGACACGTGATTGTCAGAACAAGGAAAGATATGGTGGCGATGATCCATCTGAGTACCAATCCTGACCCGTGCCATCCGTTGCCGAGAATCAGTGAATATATTACGGACACTGCATATATTATCAGTCCTGAGAGTATTATGGTCAGGAAACTGATGCCGTAAGCTGCAAAACAGCTTTTGATATCTGTCAAAAGATATTTGCCGAATCTTTTGAAATTGAAAATGTCGTTCATGTTAAAGTTCTGTTTTTCTTATTCTGTAAAATACATATGCCAGGCAGCACAAGGCTGCGACTGTCTGGAAAATCAACCATGTCCAGACAAAACCGGAACCGAGGAAATCGGGAGTATATCCGCAATTTTTATATTCTTTGGATATTAATGAATATAACAGGCATACTGCTATGAATGAAATTACCGATGTTATGAATGTCTTTGTAGCCTTTCTCCTCTTGAAAAGCACAGCTCCGCACAGGCCGGCAGAAGATACCATGAATGGCAGGAAAATCGGAGACAGTATGTGGAGTCTGAAAATCATGCTGTTCGGATCTTCTGATCCCCAAAAACTGTTGCAAAGAAGTTCCACCTGTGTCGTCGTGACTCTTTCCGGAAAAAGGAATGCCATCAGTGCGTCAGAACCCAATACCAGCAATATAAATATCAAAGGTATGACGACTACAGATATCATCACTGCCGAGGCGAATTTGAGGCTTGATGAAACAGGGAGCATAAGGTATTGGCTTCCCAGTTTCCTGTCGGTAATCTTTCCGTATGTGTATATTGGAAAGAACAGAAAAAAGAAAACCGATACTGCAAAACATACCGCTCCCATGGTCATTTCTCCGCCTATATGCCAGTCCATGACGTGTGCGGAGGTCATGTATATCCAGGTAAGAACCAGAAGGAATACCGGTGTGAGTCCGCACAGAAGGACGGGAAGCCAGCTTCTGGCCATGATGTCCTTTAGTTCGAATATGAAATATTTCATGAACATGACTGCCGTACCTTTATTTTCTGAAAAGACTTTTTATCAGGTCCTTGTGGGCATGCACCGCATTGAACAGCGCTTCGGTGTTTATCTTGCTCTCCTTTTTTTCTGAATTGAGGTACACCTGGATGTTGCCGCCCGGAGTCATTTCCGAATAGAGAGCTTCAGGCTTTCTTTCGGAACTGTAATCGAAGAACAGTTTGTCGCTTATTTCCTCTACTGTAGCATCAAGCAGAACGTCCTGTTTGTCGAGTATTATAATAGGGTCTATGATATTTTCCAGATCACGTACCTGATGCGTGGAAATGAGGATTGTGGAATCTTCCGACGTATAGCGGGTTATAGCTTTCCTGAACTGTGCCTTGGACGGAATGTCAAGTCCGTTTGTCGGTTCATCCATGAACAGGTATTTTGTGTTGCAGGAAAGAGCGAAGGATATATATGTCTTTTTCAACTGGCCGAAAGACATCCTGTTCATTTTCCAGGAAGGGTCGTTCTCGAAAACCGACATCAGTTCATGGAATTTTCCGATGTCGAATTTGTGCCAGAATTTCCCGTATGACGCTGCATAGTCCGATGCAGTCATGTTCACTTCAGCTACTTCGTCGCTAAGATAGAACTGGTTGGCAAGGAAAGACGGCAGCCTTTTGTAGGGATTGTATCCGTCAATGTCAATACTGCCGGTTTTTACGTTCTTGAGTCCGCACAGCAATGTCAGAAGAGTGGTCTTTCCGACACCGTTTTCACCAAGAAGTCCATAAATCCTGCCATCTTTAAGGGTCATCGTAATGTTATTCAATACGACCTTTTCACCGTAATTGAATCCTAAGTTGTTGATTTTAATCATGATATCTATGTTTGTTCGTGTCTGTCAAAGTCAGGAATATAAACATCCCTACATGTTTTACTGTATTAGTGAATTAATACACTGCAAATATAGATAAAAAAAATATGCTGCCAAATATTTTCAGAATTATTTTTGGAATCATGCAATATTTTATTTCGATTTATGGATTTAAACGGATACATTTGCCATAATATAAATGTACAGATATGATTAAACTGCAAACTACGGTTTCCGATCTTCCATGCCGTGTCGGAATATCATACAGTGACAGAATATGCATGCTCGGGAGCTGTTTCGCCGACAATATAGGAATCCAGCTGAAGAATTACGGTTTCAACGTAATGGTAAATCCTTTCGGGACATTATACAATCCTGTCTCTGTTCTCAACAGTGTCGAAAGACTTGTTTCAGGAAAACCTTTTGAAGAACAGGACTGTATAATGATGGGCAGCGGAGCAGACCTTTACTGTTCATTCAGTCATCACACCTCATTTGCGAGGAAAAGTATCCTGGAGTTTCTGGAAAATGCGAACTTGAAGCTGGCTGAAGCTTCGGACTTTTTCCGGACTTGCAACAGAGTCATCATTACTTTTGGTACAAGCTGGTGTTTCAGGCATAATGAATCAGGCTCTATCGTGTCGAACTGCCTTAAAAGGGACGCAAAGGAATTCACAAGGGAAAGATTGTCGTATGATGAAACCGTTTCGGTCATTGACAGAATAATCCGTGCCGCATCGGCTGCAGGAGCAGATAAGGAATTCATATTCACGGTAAGCCCGATAAGGCATATGAAAGACGGGGCGCACGGTAACCAGCTCAGCAAGTCAAACCTCCTTTGTGCTGTTGATAGCATCTGTTCTTCACATGACGTCTGCGATTATTTCCCGGCATATGAGATAATGATGGACGAACTTCGTGACTACAGGTTTTATGCAGAGGATATGGTCCATCCCTCTGCGCAGGCAGTAGATTATATTCGTGAACGTTTCTGTAAATGGGCTCTCGATTCGGCCGAGCATCCAAAACTTGAAGAAAACATACGCCGTTTCAAAAGGGAAGGGCATATAGAAAAAGGCTTATCCCATGTCTTCGGACAAAAATAAATGAATTTTGTAAAATATTTCCTATGGAAATTTGTTTTATTGGAAAATATTTCCCATCTTTGCAATACGAAATAAATAAATCGATGGAATTATGAAAAGGATGATAGTCGCAGTTGCGGCAATAGTGTTCATTGCAGGCTGTGCAGCAAATGCAAACAATAATGTAAACAGGAATGAAACAAGTATAAACAAAATGGAAAATAACAATAAGGAGAAAAAAGTCATGAAAACGATAATGCTTACCAAGGAAGACTTTCTGAAGAAAGTTGTAGATTATGAGAAGGACAGTGAAAACTGGAATTATCTCGGTGACAAGCCGGCCCTGATTGATTTCTATGCGCCATGGTGCGGTCCGTGCAGGTCGCTTGCACCGGTTCTGGAGGAACTGGCTGCCGAATACGATGGGGAAATTTATATTTACAAGGTCAATACTGATGAGGAGCAGGAATTGGCTGCAGTATTCGGAATAAGATCCATACCTACTTTGGTGTTCGCTCCGATGAAAGGTGATCCGAGGATTGCCCAGGGAGCTCTCCCGAAAGCACAACTGAAGAAGATGATTGATGAAGTGTTGTTAAACAAATAGTGTGAAATGTCCGTTCTTTGCAAGATAAGAGAGATTCAGAAGGCAACGCTTAAAATTGAAGCTCAGCTTGAGATGAAGTTTGGCATTTGCCTGAATGAAGGGATGTTGTTGTGTACATTATGTAAGGAAGGGTGCCTGACTTCAGGTACCCTTTCCGAAAAATTATCGCTGACACTATCTAATACTTCCAAAGTATTGCGGTCTGCGGAATCGAAAGGATTGATTGAAAGAGTTCTCGGCAAAGAAGACAAGAGGCAGATGTATTTCAAAATAACCCCTGCAGGGAGGGAACTGCTGGAGGAAATCCATACTTTCAGGCCTGAAGTTCCTCCGGTTCTGGAGTGCATATGCGGTAACGGAGATATGGTCTGAGTTTTTCATATCGATTTATTTTGCTAATTTTGAAAGATATTTGAAACCTTTTGTGAAATGTGGAGATATCTTTCACCATATATTCTCATGTTTCTGTCATGCAGCCTTTGCTGCGTGACCGTTTCTTTTGCAGGAAACGGTCCTGAAAAGGAAAAGAAACTTTCAATGCTCTATGATCTTGATTTTGAAATGAATTTTGACAACAGGGAATACGACTGTACCGATTCACTGAGATCCATGACAATTTTCGGAGCACGTCTTTCACCTGTAGTCGGACTTTCGGTAAAGCAGAGCAATAGGTTGAATCATAGGTTATTGGTCGGTTTTGATCTAATGAAGGAGTTCGGCGCTTCAAGGATAACCCCCGAGATGGCCGGAGAGTCTTTGCCTGAGGAAATTTCCAAAGACAGACCGGTAAGCATACTTCGTGAAATTACTTTGAATTATGCATTGGAGGCCAGATTTGGAAAGACCGATTTCACTTTCATTACCGGTGTTTTTCCGAGAAAGCTTGCAGAAGGAGAATATTCCACGGCCTTTTTCTCCGATTCACTGGTGTTTTATGACAATAATCTTGAAGGTGCTTTGTTCAAGTTCAAACGTCCCGGGGCGTATTATGAAGTTGGATGTGACTGGATGGGGCAGTTCGGTTCCGTCAGGAGGGAAAGGTTCATGATTTTCAGCCATGGACATGGAATTATTGCGGATTTCCTTAATATGGGATATTCTGCATATATGTACCATTATGCGGAATCACGGAATGTAAGAGGAGTCATGGATAATTTCCTGCTCAATCCTTATGTGGAATTCGATCTTAGAGGCAGTACCGGACTTCAGGAAATGTCCGTTTCCTTGGGATGGCTGCAATCTTTACAGAATGACAGGAAACATTCCGGAAAATATGTTTTTCCTTGCGGCGGCCAGATTACAGCCGAAGTGAGGAACTGGAACATCGGACTGAGAAATGAACTTTTTTACGGCAGCGATATGCTTCCTTTCTATGACGGCAGGGATGACGTGGGGGTGAAGTACGGCAATCTCCTTTATTTCGGAGATTATTTTTACAAGATCAAGGGGAAGACAGGTATATATGACAGGCTTGCAGTATATTATGAACCTCATATCAGTGATTTTCTTGATATCAGGCTTGCCGTCAATGTACATTTCAACGGAGGGTTCGCCGGATGGCAGCAGATGTTGTCACTGAAATTCAATCTGCAATCGTTATTGTCTAAATGAAAATGTTGAATGTTGTTGAAATAAGCCTTCCTGTGATATGGGAAGACATGGAAGCCAATCTTGACAGACTTGACAGAATCCTGGAAGAAATATTTTCTCCCTCTTTTCCGGTTTGTCCGGATATACTGGTCCTTCCGGAATTTTTCAGTACTGGAAATACTGCGAACCCGTCAATGGCCGAATATGCAGAAGATTCAAGGACCTTGAAATGGATGTTTGAAGTTGCCTCGGAGAGAAATTGTGCTGTAGCAGGTTCCATACCGATACTCGATAGGGATGGAAGGATGTTCAACAGACTTTATTTTGTAAAGCCGGATGGAAATACTGCCGAATATGACAAGAGACATTTGTATTTCGGAGGCGAAGAGAATGCCTATACAGCAGGAAATAGACGTGTTTTTGCTGAATTCAGAGGATGGAGAATCATGTTCGGAATATGCTTTGACATGAGATTTCCAATATGGTCCAGAAATGAACGGAACAATCCGGCCGACCTTTATGTCAATGTTGCGAACTGGCCGGCATCGAGACGTAATGCTGCAGAAGTTTTGGCGGCGGCGCGTGCTATAGAGAACGTCTGCTATGTCGCTTTCTGCAACAGGACAGGAAAGGATCCTGACCTCGAGTATGCGGATTCATCCGTAATATTCAATCATCGCGGACGCAAAAAGAGCCGTTCGGTGACAGTAGGAGACGTACCTGTAGTATATGCTTCCCTTGACCGGGAAGAACTTGAACGTTTCAGGAGGTCTTTTCCTATTCTGACTAAAATGGATTGATTATTAATATATAAAACAATGATGTTTTTAAAAATAACATTTTTGTTTTGCAATATAATGGCAGTATTTTTATGATTAAGATCAGATTATGGGCAATTTCAGCCCTTTTGTTTTCTGCCGTTTCATGCGGCTCAGTCAAGGATGGTGACTATACTTTCCGTATTATTTCCACTAATGACGTGCACGGCCGTTATTTCTGTAATTCCTATACGGATTTGTCAACACGGCCTTCACTAATGTCGGTATCGTTCTATGTCGACAGTCTCAGAACTGCCGAAGGCAATGACAATATTGTACTGATAGATGCAGGCGACTGTCTGCAAGGAGATAATGCTGCATATTATTTTAATTATGTCGATACGCTTTCGAGGCATCTGTATTCCAGAATGACGGAATATATGGATTATGATGCCGTGGTTGTTGGCAACCATGACATCGAGACCGGACATCCTGTCTATGACAGGCTCAGGAAAGACATGAAGGTGCCGTTTCTTGCAGCCAATGCTTTTCATGAAGGAACGTCTGTACCATACTTCCAGGATTATACCGTCATAAGAAGGCATGGCCTGAAAATCGCGGTAATCGGATTCACCAATCCGAATATCAAGAACTGGCTTTCGCCTTCATTGTGGAAAGGTTTGGAGTTCAGGACTCTTTTGCCATTGGTCCAGGAAAAGGTAAATGAAGTGAGAAATAAGGAAAAACCGGATATCGTGATTGTCGCTGCACATACGGGCACTGGACGCGGGGATTTGAAAAGTCCTGAAAATCAGGGTCTGGCTATGTTCAATACTTTGTCCGGGGTGGATTTTGTAATCTGTGCGCATGATCACAGACCTTATTCTGCGGCGAATGATTCTATCGCTATTATAAATTCAGGCAGCCATTGCAATAATGTAGGTATGGGAATCATCAATGTGAGTGTAAAGAATGGAAAGATTGTTTCCAAGTCTTTGTCTGCTGATGTTATACCTGTGAAAAAGAACAGGATAGACAGTACGATGCTTGCTATGTTCGCATCCGATTACGAGAAGGTCCGCGAGTTTACCCTTCAGCCTGTAGGACGCCTGGAAGTGGAACTGAAAACCCGTGATGCTTATACAGGAATGAGTGATTATCTCAATCTGATACATACCTTGTCGCTTTCATGTCCTGAAGCACAGATTTCTTTTGCGGCTCCCCTCACATTCAATGGTTCGGTGAAGTCAGGACAGCTTGTCTATAATGATTTGTTTACCATATATCCTTTTGAAAACCAGCTGTATGTCCTTGAAATGTCAGGAAAGGAAATCAAGGATTATCTTGAGCAGTCTTACGATTTGTGGATAAACAAGGTTTCTTCGCCTTCCGACCATGTTCTCAAGATTTTCGACCAGCCGGATACCAGGACCGGACAGAAACGCTGGTCTTTTGTCAACAGAGCTTACAATTTCGATTCGGCAGGAGGACTGGTTTATACGGTAGATGTTACAAAAGGCAAAGGGGACAGGGTGATAATCAAGTCTCTGGCAGACGGGACTCCTTTCAAAACGGATGGAAGCTATAATGTTGCCATGACTTCATACCGGGCAAGCGGCGGAGGCGGACTCATGAGGGAAGGTGCCGGAATAGACACCGACCGAATAGAGGAGCGTGTAAAGGCCTTCTATCCGGAAATAAGGGAACTACTGTATGAGTATCTTAAGAAATACGGGACCATTGATCCGGAAGTCATCGGAAATCCGGATGTTATAGGAAAATGGAGTTTCATTCCTGAAAAAACGGTTTCCAAATCCATGGAAAGGGATATGGAACTGTTATTCGGCAAATGACGGCAGGTTCAGAACGGTATGATTCTGTATGAAAATTCCCCTCGGTTCATTTTAAGCTGATATTCCTTTCGTACCTGAGAGAATTGTCCTACTCCATTCTGCCCGTAGTCGATGTGCAGGAATGTTGTTTTGCCGGGTTTTACATCATGGATATTCCGTTGCCCGGTTATTTCACTTCCGTCAAGGCCGTCAGTCGAATGTCGTATGGCCGTAAAATTCATTGCAGGTTTTCCTTCGATTCTTATGCCTCTGCCGGAGTCTTGCTGTCCTGGCTGTAACCTGCAAATTCACCGTTGATCCACAGTTCCAAAGCTGAGGACACTCCGGCAAAATGTATGAAAATCTCCCTTTCTTTCCAAGAACGTGGAATAGTGAAAGTTTTTCTGTAAATGCCTACAGGGTTCTTTTCCGGTACGTGCGGAGGATCATATTTGAAAGGGAGATCCCAGTTCAGGTAAATCAGCGGGCCATATCCCTCGGTTTCCTGTGTAGATGGCACATCTATGATACCACCAAGTTCTGAGCTGTTCCGGAAATATTCCACCGAATCCGTTCTTTCCAGCCACTTGAATTCCCATTCACCGTTTAGAGACAGGTAGTATCTTGATTCCTCACGAACGGCCTTCAGTGCTTTTTCCTGATTTTCATAGGAAATGACAGTCGCTCTGGCTTCTTCCTTGCTGATACGGAAAATACTTTGATTATCAATGTTTCCGGCACTGACAATCAAAGTATTTGCAAGGAGAATACATGTTGGAAGATATATTCTCATAGTTCTGAAGTTTGATTTATTTCATATTCTCGATCCCTTTTCTCAGGAAGTCTGCAAATGCCTTAACATCAAGATTATAGCCTCTGACAGGAACCAGCAGCTCATCATTCGGAGACAGCAGGGCATAAGCTGGCTGTGCACTTACATTGAACCTTTTGCGGGCAATATAAGAATTGACCCTGCCCAAATCCTTGAGATAGTCGCCGTTCTCAGCCTTGACCCAGTCTTTTTCCGGGAGTTTCAATTTATCATCCGTGTAAAGGGCAACTATGATGAACTCGTCCCGGAGGAGTTGCAGCACTTCCGGGTCGCTCCACACTTTTGATTCCATTTCACGGCAGTTTACGCAACCGTGTCCCGTAATATCGACGAAAACCGGTTTGTTCTGTTTCCGTGCTTCTGCAAGTCCTTCCTCGATTGTGGAATATCCATTGAGACCCAAAGGAAGGCTGACTTCATATTTTGTTTCCGGCTCCGGTCCGGCGGACTGTGCAACAGCATACTGGCCGATGACAAAATCCTGTGTCGTGATTGGAGGAAGATAACCTGACAGACCTTTGAGAGGGGCACCGAACATTCCCGGAATCATGTATACGACGAATGAGAACACGGCTATAGCAAGGGCAAGTCTGGTGACAGACAGGTGCTCTATTTTTTCGTCATTGGCGAAACGGATCTTCCCGATTAGATAGAATCCCAGAAGTGTGAATACGACAATCCATATTGCAAGGTATATCTCTCTGTCAAGAAGGCCCCAATGGTATGTCTGGTCAGCCACACTGAGAAATTTGAAACCGAACGCAACCTCGATGAATCCGAAAACTACTTTCACGGAATTTAGCCATCCTCCGCTTTTGGGGAGTTTGTCCATTAATGACGGGAACAGTGCCAATATCGTGAACGGCAGGGCGAATGCTATCGAAAAAGCCAGCATTGTCACCATAGGTGTCCAGAATTCACCCTGGGTAGACCTTATGAGAACCGAACTTACAATAGGACCGGTACATGAAAAAGATACCAGCACAAGGGTTAGGGCCATGAAAAACACACCTACAAGTCCCTTTTTGTCAGCTCCCTTGTCACTCTTGTTCACCAGCGATGATGGCATTGTAATTTCAAACGCTCCGAAGAAAGATGCGGCGAATACCATGAATATAATGAAGAAAAGGATATTCGGTATCCAATGTGTTGCCAGCCAGTTGAAGATGTCCGCAGTGACAGCGCTTCCTCCTATCAGCCAAGTTGCGAGAACGATGACTGATATAGGCAAGGTATAGAGCAGGACGATGAACAGTCCGTACATCGATGCCTTGAAACGGCCTTCGGCAGGGTTTGAAGAACTTTTAAGGAAAAAAGACACCGTCATCGGAACCATAGGGAAAACGCATGGTGTCAGAAGCATGCCGAATCCCCATAGAATGGCTTCGATTATAAGTGCCCAGTTGAAGCCTTCATCTTCATTTTGAACACCATTTATTTCTCCGGCTGCCGCCGTGTCAGCAGCGGTCTCTTCCGGGATAGCGATGTCAAAATCCCAATATTCGGGTGATGCACAGCTCACATCATTGCAAGACCTCCATGAAATCGTACCTTTTAACGGAGCGTTACCGCCGGTAACGGTTATTTTCTGTCCGAATACGATTTCTCCGAAAAAGACTTTTTCTCCGGCATATTCCGACGGAGAGGATTTTTCATATGGTTCTCCTTCCAGTTGTATTCCTTCCGGCTGTTCGTAACTGATTTCAGTAGGGGAGTACTCGTGTTCCAGACCGTATGTATGCCATCCGTCCACAATCTTTCCAGAGAAAGTTATTTCGTATGTGTTCTCACCCGTCTTTTCTATTGCACTTTTCCAAGATACGGTCTTTTCCGGTGCCGTAAAGCCCGTTTGGGCAAAAGAAACCGAAACGCCAAGAATGCATGCAACCAGTGATAATATGATTTTCCTTATAGATATCATAGACAACTGTTTGAGTTTATATCAATTCTATGCATTCTTATTTCGCAAAGGCTACCGAACGAGTTTCCCTTATGACAGTTATTTTTACCTGTCCTGGATATACCATTTCTTCCTGTATTTTCTTTGCTATTTCTCCTGACAGGGATTCTGCATCCTTGTCTGTAACCTGATCGGCTCCTACGATGACACGAAGCTCCCTTCCTGCCTGGATTGCATAGGCCTTGGTTACCCCGTTGTAGGACTGCGCTATATTCTCCATGTCCTTCAGTCTCTTGATATATGATTCTATAACCTCGCGGCGCGCACCAGGTCTCGCTCCGGAAATAGCGTCACCAACCATTACAAGAGGTGATATGATGGATGTCATTTCAATTTCCTCATGATGTGCTCCGATAGCGTTGCATACCTCCGGTTTCTCCTTGTATTTTTCGGCAAGCTTCATTCCGAGAATTGCATGCGGAAGTTCCGGATCCTCGTCGGATACTTTTCCGATATCATGGAGAAGTCCGGCCCTCTTTGCGATTTTCGGATTCAACCCCAGTTCCGATGCCATTGTCGCGCAGATGTTAGCAACCTCTCTTGAGTGCTGCAGAAGATTCTGTCCGTAGGAAGACCTGTATTTCATCCTTCCTATGAGTTTGACAAGTTCTATATGGACTCCATGGATACCAAGATCGATACATGTCCTTTTTCCTGTTTCCATTATTTCATCCTCAAGCTGTTTCTGGACTTTTGCAACAACCTCTTCGATACGTGCAGGATGGATTCTTCCGTCTATCACAAGCTGATGCAGTGCAAGCCTTGCAACTTCTCTCCTTACAGGATCGAACGCCGAGAGGAGAATGGCTTCCGGCGTGTCGTCAACTACAATCTCCACACCTGTCGCCGCTTCAAGTGCCCTGATATTTCTTCCTTCACGTCCGATTATCCTTCCCTTTATCTCGTCACTTTCTATGTTGAAGACAGTTACCGCATTCTCTATTGCCGTTTCCGAAGCAGTTCTCTGTATAGTGTTTATAACGATTCTCTTGGCTTCCTTGCTGGCATTGAGCCTTGCTTCGTCCATTACATCGTTGATGTAGGACTGGGCCTGGGTCCTGGCTTCAGCTTTCATGCTCTCCATAAGCTGGTTCTTGGCTTCGGCTGCAGTCATGCCCGCAATGTTTTCGATCTGCCTTATGGCTTCGGCCCTGAGGTTGTCATATTCCTCAGACTTCCTTGTTACCACTTCAACCTGCTTTTTCAGATTGTCCCTTATGGCATCGGTCTCATTCTGTTTCCTGCACAGTTCATTGGATTGCTGGTTAAGAGAATTTTCCTTCTGTTTTAGACGCTGCTCGGTTTCACGGATCTGACTGTTTTTCTCGTTTATGAGTTTGTCATGGTCGCTTTTGAGCTGCAGGAACTTTTCCTTGGCCTGGAGAATCTTCTCCTTCTTGATGTTTTCGGCCTCCATTTCAGCCTTCTGAATGATTTCCTCTTTCCGTCCGTTGAGCGTAATTTTTCGGACGAATATATATGTACACACAGCCACGATAGCTCCAAGGGCTGCACTGAGAACATAAAAAAATACTGTCATCATATCTTTACTGTATATAATAATTTATAATCCGTTTCAAAAAAAATGACCAACCGGCCGGAAGCCGATTGGTCAGGAAAATTTCAAGATAAATAAAAGCCGTTAGTCTGATTGACGAAAATCTTAATAAATAAGATTTGAGCTCCGAAAAACGGTTCTGACATCCTCCGTCCCGCAATATGCGGAATCCCTTGCGGTAAAATAGGTCCGTCATCCCCCTTCGAGTAAACTCGGTTACTTAAATGGTGTTGATTTCAGCAAAGTAAGTAACTAACGGCTATATCAATCAATATTTTCAAGATAACCTTTCAATTCATTATGTACTCTGTCCGCTTCACGTTTCATGGCTTCATTCCTGCGAAGCTGCGTAAGGTAGTCAACACCTTCGGTGAATGCGACCAAAGACAAAATCTCACTATAGTTCTTGTTCGGATATTTCCGCTGGTATGCATCGAACTTGGCATTGATGTTCTCGGCAGCATCACGGAATATGGCTTCTTCCTCCGGAGTGGAAATATCGAACTTGTAGTTCTGACCGGCAACGACCAAGGAAATCTTATGACCCATTTCTATCCTTCAATTAGAGAGATGCACTTGTCAATCTCCTTTATCATCCTATCAATCTTCGCCTTTGCTTCCATCCTTCCTTCAGAAGCGGCGACAAAGGCATTCTTCAGTCTGAGGTTATCAACTTCTCTTTCCAAATTTTCAATCTGCTTCCTGTAGTCCTCAATAATATCCCTGTTTCGCTTCAATTCATCTCTCAGCCGGTTATTTTCTTCAGCGGCCTCCTCATATTTGGCGATAAGCCTCCTTATGTCGTATTCAATATCTCTCAGCATCACATAGGTTAAATTTGGACCTACAACGCAAAGTTAAGCATATTTTATTTATTTTCAAACATCCGGTCAGATGATATTTATCTCCTCGATGCTTGACATACCTTCCGTTATGGCTTCCCTGTTCAGGGCTATCAGGTCACTGTATCTGGACGGAATTGATTTGGCCAGACCCTTTTCCACGTTTTCCAGCGACACAATCGGTTTCACCTTGAGGAATCCTCCGAGAACTCCCATATTGTAGACCTTTGAATTGCCGAGTTTTGCAGCAACATCGATTGCATTTATCCTGTATATGTTTATGTCTTTTCTCGTCGGGTGATCGCTTATTCCGCTCGGATCGTAGATTAGTGTGCCTCCCGGTTTGACGCTATGCTCAAACTTGTCCAGTGACTGCTGGTTCAGGACAATTGCCGTATCGTATCTGGTGACTATAGGGGAGCCTATCTTCCTGTCACTTATTATTACACAGACATTTGCGGTACCTCCTCTCATTTCCGGCCCGTATGAAGGCATCCATGTGACTTCCATATCCTGCATGATTGCCGAATATGCAAGTATCTTTCCCATGGACAGTACACCCTGGCCTCCGAAACCTGCTATTATTATTTCCTCTTTCATCTTACGCTTTATTTAAAGGCTTCCTGCCGGAAGCTCCATTATTTCAAAATGTCTTTGATATCTCCTACAGGATATTTAGCGAACATGTTTTCAGTCATCCACTTGTTGGCCTGTACGGGAGTCATTTTCCAGCCTGAGTTGCAGGTTGATACGACTTCAACGAATGACAGTCCTATTCCTTTGCTGCTGTACTCGAAAGCTTTGCGTATTGCATTTCTGGTCTTTCTTACCGCAGCTGCCGTATGTACGGACTGTCTTGTAATGTATGCTGTACCGTCAAGCTGGGCAATCATGTCTGCTATGACAAGAGGAAAACCGTTGAGTTTCGGGTCGCGTCCGTATGGTGTCGTGGCTGTCTTCATACCTATCAGTGTCGTAGGAGCCATCTGTCCGCCGGTCATCCCGTAGATGCCGTTGTTTATGAAAATTACCGCTATATTTTCACCCCTGCTGCATGCATGGATTATCTCCGCCGTTCCTATCGATGCAAGATCTCCGTCTCCCTGATAAGTAAAGACGTATTTGTCCGGATTTAGTCTTTTCGTAGCAGTTGCCAGGGCAGGCGCTCTTCCGTGTGCAGCTTCCTGCCAGTCAATATCTATATAGTTGTATGCGAAAACTGAGCATCCTACGGGACAGATTCCTATGGTGTCTTCCTGTATGCCCATTTCCTCGATGACTTCGGCGATTATCTTGTGTACCGTTCCGTGCGAACATCCGGGACAATAGTGCATGACATTGTCCGTCAGCAGGGATGGTTTCCTGTAAACCAGATTTTCAGGTTTCTTTATATCTTCGATTGTCATGATTATACGAGATTATTGAATTTCTTGAATTGTTCCACGATTTCCTCTGGCGTGTATATATTGCCGCCCTGTCTGCCGTAAAACCCTACCGGGCAAGCCCCGTTGACAGCCAGACGTACGTCATCCACCATTTGCCCGAGATTGAGCTCGATGCTCATTATGCTCTTCATCCCGGCAGCAAGTCCGCCTATTTCCTTGTAAGGGAAAGGATAAAGAGTTATCGGACGAAGGAGGCCGGCCTTGATGCCTTCGCTTCTGAGTATGTCTACAACGGCTTCACATATTCTTGAAGAACATCCGAATGCGACGAAAAGATATTCGGCATCTCCGGTCATATATACGTCATATTTGACTTCATTTTCCTCAATGGCCGCGTATTTGCGTTGAAGTTTTCTGTTGAACTCTTCCTGGACATCGGCATCAAGTGACAGCGAGGTTATTATGTTCCTTTGTCTTGATGCAGGTTTCCCCGTCACTGCCCACGGGCAGTCCCTGATTATCTCTTCTCTGGTTCTTCTAGGCTTTACAGGTCTCAGTTCGACTTTTTCCATCATCTGGCCGATGATTCCGTCGGAAAGGATGACTACCGGATTCCTGTATTTGAATGCAAGCTCGAAGCCCCAGTCAAGGAAATCATACATGTCCTGTGCCGATGCCGGAGCAATGACGATATTATGGAAATCACCGTGCCCGCTGCCCTTGACAATCTGGTTGTAATCGCTTTGACTTGGCTGTATCGTTCCCAGCCCCGGACCTCCTCTCATTACGTCTACGACGACGCATGGAAGCTCGGATCCGGCAATATAGCTCAGACCTTCGCACATCAGGCTGACTCCAGGACTGCTCGAAGAGGTCATCACTTTTTTACCGCATCCTGCACCTCCGTACACCATGTTGATGGATGAAGTTTCGCTTTCAGCCTGAAGCACGACCATGCCGGTCGTCTCCCATGGCTTTTCCTTCATCAGTGTCTCCATCACTTCAGACTGGGGAGTGATAGGATATCCGAAATATCCGTCGACACCGTTGCGTATTGCCGATATGGCAATCGCTTCATTTCCTTTCATGAGAATTTTTTCCGCCATATCTTCAGATTCTGATTTTGTAAACGGTTATTACCGAATCGGGACATACCATAGCACAGCTTGAACATCCTATGCATGCGTCACCTGTCATTTCTGCATAATGGTAACCTTTATGATTTACAGAACCGGAAAGCCTTATACTTTGTGTCGGGCAGTTCTCTATGCAGACAGAACAGCCTTTACAGTTCTGAATATCAACATCTATTGCTCCTTTGAATGCCATATCAAATCAATATTTATTCAAAAATTCATTCAAAATTACTAAAAACTGCAATAGAAAGAAACAAAATTTTTGATAATGATATCATTTTTCCGTAATCGTGCCGTATCACAACGGGATTCATGACATATATTTGTCAGCTTGGTGTCCATGTATTGCCGGCGTTCGGTAAAATCTAATAAAAATTTGCTTTTACACCCACTTAATTTATATATTTGGAAAATATTGTTACAGGCATGAAATGTGTTTCATGACGGAAAAATGTAAATGGATATTCATATGGAATGTTTGAACCGTATTATACTGAAGAATGCAGTGCTTGGCGGATCTGCATCCGATATTTATGTGGAGGGGGAAAGAATCTTTTCCATTGAAAAGGGAGGATCTTCCGTTCCGTCGGGATGGGATTGTGCCGAGGTTCATGACTGCCGCGGAAAGGTGGCTCTGCCCGGTTTTGTGAATATGCATACCCATGCGGCAATGAGCCTGATGAGGGGATTGGGGGAGGATATCCCTTTCAGTGAATGGATAAAAAGAATATGGAGCGTTGAGTCTGCCCTCGATGAAGAACTGGTATACTGGGGTACCAAGGTTGCCTGTCTGGAAATGATACATACCGGAACAACCGCTTTCAATGATCATTACTGGCATCCTTCTTTGGCGAGAAGAGCTGCTTCGGAAATGGGGCTCAGACCCGTAATTTCATATGTAATCCTTGACAACGGGGACAGGAACGCCGCAGAAAGGCAGAAAGAAGATTGCATTAGACTCTACGAAGAGTCTTTGTCATGGCCTTCTGCATGCAGGTTTGCGGTTGCGTTCCATGCAATTTATTCTGTCAGCGAAGAAATGATGGTGTGGGCCGCGGATTTTGCAAGGGAGCACGGCGCATGTCTCCATATCCATCTGTCTGAAACGGAAGGAGAAAATCTGACTTGCATATCCAAAACGGGAAAATCACCTGTGGAATACCTTGACAGCCTCGGGGTGTTGGGCGACAACACGGTTGCTGCACATACCTTATGGCTTTCGGAGGATGATATTTCAATTCTGGGAAAAAGGCATGTGAATTGTGTACATAACATAAATTCGAATCTGAAACTGTCTTCCGGCTACAGATTCATGTACAATGAACTTCGCGATGCAGGAGCCAATCTGTGCATAGGAACCGACGGCTGCGCATCTTCGAACAATCTGGACATGCTCGAGGCTATGAAAACTTCGGCACTGGTACAGAAAGCCTGGCGTGGGGATCCTGCTGCCATGCCTCTGGACGAGTTGTTTTCTATGGCGACAGTCAACGGTGCCAGAGCTTTGGGACTTGATTGCGGGGAAATCAGGGAAGGAGCCCTTGCCGATATAATACTGGTAGATACCGAATCTTCGTTTTTCCTTTCCGATGCACCATTTATGGCAAATTTCATATATTCTTCACATAGCGATTGTATCGATTCTGTAATGTGTAACGGGCGTTTTGTGATGCGCAACCGCACTATAGAAGGCGAGAAGGAAATACTGAAAAATGCAAGAGAGGCAATGGAAAGACTTAAATAACTTTTATAAATGTTTTTTTATGGATCAGAGAGTTGAAAAAATCAATGTCGCGGCTGCTTATGTCAGAGATAAGATCGGAGCACGTAAACCAGTTGTAGGAATTGTTCTGGGTAGCGGACTCGGGAAACTGGCGGACAAGATCGAAAACCCGGTAACTATCCCTTATTCGGAAATTCCGGGCTTTCCTGTTTCTACGGCGATAGGGCACAAGGGCAATTATATTTTCGGAGAGCTCGGTGGCAAGCCGGTTGTCGCGATGCAGGGAAGATTCCATTATTATGAAGGATATCCGATGGAACTTGTGACTCTTCCGATAAGGGTTATGAAGGTTCTCGGTATAGAGTATCTTTTTGTTTCCAATGCTGCCGGTGGAGTGAATTTCGGATTCAAGGTAGGAGACCTGATGATAATAAGGGACCATATCAACCTTCTTCCAAATCCTCTTGTTGGAAAGAATCTTGACGAATTCGGTCCCCGTTTTCCTGATATGACGCGTCCGTATGACCCGAAGCTGATTGCTTCTGCAGAGAAGATAGCGGAGTCATTAGGCATCGCGGTCAAGAAGGGCGTTTATCTTGCAGGAACAGGGCCTTCATATGAGACACCTTCCGAGTACAAATATTTCAGAATGATAGGTGCCGATGCAGTGGGCATGTCAACGATACCGGAGGTAATAGTTGCACGGCATTCATCGATTCCGGTATTCGGAATGTCTGTCATAACGAATGAAGCTCACGATGATTATGAAAACAACGGCGATGACGTTGTAGCCGCCGCCGATGCTGCCGCCGACCGCATGTCATTGCTTTTTGCCGAACTGATAAAATCTTTGTAGTCAGTCTATGTCGTCGATATACATGCCGTAAGATGCGTCTGATGGCATTCTCCAGTCACCTCGCGGCGAAAGGGAAACCGAGCCGACTTTCGGACCGTCAGGCAGACATGATCTTTTGAATTGCTGGCTGAAAAATCTTCTGATGAAGGTTTTCAGCCACTTTTTTACAGTGTCTTTAGTATATGATCCGTCACTGCAGAATGCTTTTTCCGCAAGAAACAGGATTTTTGAAGGCGAGTAACCGAACCTGAAGAAGTTGTAGAGGAAAAAGTCATGCAGTTCATATGGTCCTACAAGATCTTCCGTAACCTGTGCAATCTTGCCGTCCTGATCGGCAGGTAGAAGTTCCGGACTGATGGGTGTCGCAATAATATCCCGGAGAATATTGCCTGCAGCAGGTTCCGAATTGAATCTGTGGTCCGCCATCCATGATACAAGATGCTTGACAAGAGTTTTCGGAACACCTGCATTGACTCCGTACATCGACATATGGTCGCCGTTGTATGTTGCCCATCCTAATGCAAGTTCGGACAGGTCACCCGTTCCCACGACTATTCCACCTTCCTGATTGGCTACATCCATCAGAATCTGTGTCCTTTCCCTTGCCTGTGAATTCTCGTATGTCACGTCGTGAGATTCCTTGTCATGCCCGATATCGCTGAAATGCTGGTCGCAGGCTTTTACAATGGATATTTCGCGGGATGTTATCCCAAGTGCTTTCATAAGGCCGCATGCGTTGTCATATGTCCTTCCGGTGGTTCCGTATCCTGGCATTGTTATTCCGATTATCCGCTTCCTGTCCCATCCCAGTTTGTCGAAGGCAAGTGCAGTGACGAGCAGAGCCAGTGTGCTGTCAAGGCCTCCGGAGATTCCCACAACGGCTGTTCTGCAATTTATCCGGGAAAGTCTTCCTGCAAGTCCCGTGGTCTGTATGGAAATTATTTCCCTGCATCTTGCATCCATCTCGGCATCATTACCTTTCGGTACGAACGGATGTGCCTCTATTTTTCTGAAAAGTTCCTTTCTGAAATCGCTCTCGGCTGCGGAACCTGTACTTATTCTGGAGTACAGTCTGTCATATGTGTCTGCATCCGTACCGTCAGGAGTTATTCCCCTGAAAGTGTTTGTCCTGCTTCTAAGCGAAGCGAGCCTTTCATAATCTATATCTGCAATGGTAATGGAACTTTCCATGGAGAAACGTTCGCTCTCGGACAGGACTGCACCGTTTTCACATATAATGGAACTTCCTGCAAATACAAGATCCTGGGTTGATTCTCCGCAACCGGCAGAACAATAGATATAGCCACCCAATGTCCTTGCAGACTGTTGTCTTACCAATTCTTTCCTGTATTCGTTCTTCATGAGAAGCTCATTGCTGGCGGAGAGATTGGCGATTATTGATGCGCCAGCCAGTGCGTGATATGATGACGGAGGTACCGGAGCCCACAGGTCTTCGCATATTTCGATTGCATAACCCGTTTCCCCTAAACTAAATATCATGTTCGGCGATATGTTGCATCTGAATCCTGAGTATGTCATTTCGGCACAGAACCCCTCTCTTACGTTGTCCTTGCCGTTGGAGAGATATCTTCCGTCACTCCGAACATCTCCGGACATGAAATCCTTTCCTGAACTGAACCATCTCGTTTCATAGAACTCGTTGTACGAAGGAATGTGGACTTTCGGGACGATACCCATCACGATACCGTTCCTGATGACAATGGCACAGTTGTACAGCCTGTTTCTGAATCTAACGGGAGCACCCACGACTATGTCCATGTCTTTCCCTCTGCTCGCTTCCTTTATTCTTGCGACACCTTTTTCTGCTTCCCTGACAAGAAAGTCCTGCCCGAACAGGTCTCCGCATGTATAACCGGTAACGGACAATTCCGGGAACACGAGAAGAGATACCTGCTTCGCATATGCCTTTTCTATCATCCCGCATATGCTGGCCGTGTTAGCAACGACATCGGCTACCCTGACTACCGGAACGGCAGCTGCCACCCTTATGAATCCAAAATTGTCCATATGAAAATTTTTTAAAACCGGAGGCCAAAGATAGCGATTAAGTGGAGACAAAGGCAAATTTATTTGACTTTGTTGAATACGGGCTGCTGGTGCCTGTCCATGACGGAGGCGATGAAATCGTTCATCCTGTCGTTTTGTGATTCAGCACTTTGAAGTAGCTTGAACTGGGCTTTGGCCCTGACCAGGTTATGTTCCGGATACGCCGTCTTGTAATATGTGTCTCCGTTCAGATAATCGGTAAGGAAACGAACGCATTGCATGTAAGGGAACAGTTTTGCAGCGAACGGAAGATTCTCAGTCTCCACGGGAAGCAGGAATTTTCCGGCAGTCTCTAAATATCCTTCCGTGAACGCCATGAAAATTTCCATGTTGAAATTGACATTCTCCGGATTTTCATCATCTTCCTTTCCAGTATTTGCTGCCGTTCTGAGAAAATCTCCGTAATCAGAAAAGACAAAGTTCGGCATGACAGTGTCGAGATCGATGACACACAGGACTTTGCCGTTTTCATCGAACAGCATGTTGTTTACCTTTGTGTCGCAGTGGCATATCCTTTTCGGCAGTTTTCCCTCCCGGAACATCCGTTCGGCAGCACACATCGTTTCACTTCTTGAAAGGATTTCTTCCCTGAAATATTCCACTTCCCTGAGACGTCCGGCCTTGTCTTCATCCACAGCCTGCATAAACTGCCTTAGACGGAATTCCATATTGTGGAAGTCAGGAATCGTTTCCCCAAGGGCATCATGCATGTCGGAAAGCATGTATTCGAAATTTCCGAATGCATTGCCGGCATGACGGGCATAGTAAGGATTGACAGTATCGTGTGTAACCGACCTTTGAATGAATACGGATAGCCTCCAGTATCTTCCTCCGGCTTTCACATATGTTTTTCCGGATGCGTCAGGTATGAATGTCAGGACCTTTCTGTCAATGTCTTCCTCTCCGTATTCTTCGAGTTTTTTCCTTATGTGGGATGTTACAGCGACTATATTGCTTTGAAGCATTTCCACATCTGCAAATATGCTGTCGTTTATTTTCTGAAGAATGTAGTCGGGAGTGCTTCTGTTTGCTGTCTTTACAAGAAACGTATCATTTATGAGTCCGGAACCCCAGGGAGTGGCCGAAACGGGCTTTCCGTCAATATTGAAGGATGATGCTATCTTGAGCAGTTCTGATTCTGTCATGGCAGTCGGTTATTAATCGGTTATGTGCTTGAAATCTGATGTTTTATCAGATATGTCGCATAAAATGGAAAACAGTTTGGCGGGCCATTGCCACAACCGTTACAAAATTAGTCAAAAATTGGGAACCTGTTCTGGTGCTGTCATTATTTTTATTAATTTTGAACCTTGGTCAAACTTAAACGAATGAATTATGTTGAAAAGTAGATTTTTTCTTTTGACGGCCGTGTCCGTTGCCATGTTTTTTCCGTCGGGAGAGTCATCCGCGAAAAAAAAGCCTGTTTACAAGGATAAGAATGCTCCTGTCGAGGAAAGGGTTGAAGACCTGCTGGGCAGAATGACATTGCGTGAGAAGGTGCTCCAGCTTCAGAACCGGGGTACGGGAGGACCGGGTGAAGCTTCAAAGGTTTTCAACGGCGAGAGCGTAGGAACGGTTCATGAAATGTCAAGGAATGCCTATGACTGTTCCGTTATATACAGGGACCTCCAGGAATACATGAAGAAGGAAACCAGGTTGGGAATACCCGTACTGACAGGAGTGGAAGGTATTCAGGGAATAATCCAGGAGGGATGTACGCTTTTTCCCCATGCTTTGGCACAGGGCAGTACATTCAATCCGGAACTTGTGGAAAGGATGACATATGCCTGCGGAAGCGAGGCTGAAGTCATCGGAGTACACCAGATATTGTCTCCGGTTCTGGATATCGCCAGAGATCCGAGATGGGGAAGGGTTGAAGAGACTTTCGGCGAAGATCCTTATCTGATAGCGGAGATGGGAATCGCCTATGTCAACGGATATCAGAAGCACAGGATAACATGTATGCCGAAACATTTCGTTGCTCACGGTACGCCGACCGGAGGATTGAACTGTGCCGTCGTTCATGGAGGGGAACGTGACCTCAGGGGTATGTATCTGTATCCGTTCGCCAGGGTCATAGAAGAGGCGGAGCCTCTGGCAATAATGAGCTGCTACAGTTCATACGACGGAGTGCCTGTTACAGGATCCAGGTATTACATGACGGATATTCTCCGCGGTGAACTCGGCTTCAATGGATATGTATATTCAGACTGGGGATCTGTCGAGAGACTCAAGTCGTTCCACCATATAGCGCGGGACAATGACGAGGCGGGAAGACTTGCACTGAAGGCCGGAATCGATCTGAATATAGATTCATGCTATGACAATCTGGAAAAGCAGGTCGAGGAAGGTCTTGTCGATGTCGCGGATATCGACAATGCTGTCAGGAGAATCCTGTATGTCAAATTTGCTCTTGGCATTTTCGACGAACCTAACGGTGATCCGGAAAAGGTAAAGGACGTTGTCCGTTGTCCGGAGCATGTCGCCCTCGCGAAGGAAGTGGCGGATGAAAGTGCCGTGCTGCTTCAGAATAACGGAATCCTTCCACTGGATCTCGAAAAATATGACAGAATCGCTGTCCTGGGTCCTAACAGCAATCAGACCGTATTCGGTGACTACAGTTGGACGACACCGTATACGAAGGAAGGTGTAACATTGTATCAGGGGCTGAAAAATGTCATAGGCGACAAGGTTGAGCTTGTTCAGGAAGACGGATGTGACTGGTGGAGTCAGGATGATTCAGGTATCGCCAAGGCTGTCGAGGTTGCTGAAAATTGTGATCTTGCAATAGTTGCAGTAGGTACAAGAAGTACGTATCTTGCCAGGAATCCTGACAAGTCTACTTCCGGAGAAGGATATGACCTGTCTTCTCTGGAACTTCCTGGAAAACAGCTGGAACTTCTCAAGGCCGTAAAGAAAACAGGAAAACCGATGGTCGTTGTGTTCCTGTCCGGCAAGCCATTGGTACTTTCATGGCTGAAAGACAATGCCGATGCCATTCTCGTACAATGGTATGCAGGGGAACAGCAAGGCAATTCGGCTGCGGATATCCTGGCGGGAAATGTCAATCCGTCAGGACGTCTCAATGTGTCATTCCCGCGCAGTACCGGAAATATCCCGTGTTACTACAACTATTATCCTTATTATGCTGTCAACAGGGAAGATTTCAACCAGGCGGGTACATATGAGAATCCGAAGAGTCATTATGTCTTCGAAGAACCGTTTGCATTGTGGAGCTTCGGGTACGGATTGAGCTATACTGATTTCGATTATGTGGATTTTAAGGTTAACAAGGATGTTTTCTCTGCTGACAATGACAAGATTGTCGTAGAAGTTGATGTCAGGAACACGGGAGACCGTGCCGGAAAGGAAGTCGTCCAGTTGTATGTCAGGGACATGTTCGCTTCTGTAGTTACACCGGTCAAGCAGCTCAAGGCTTTCAGAAAGGTATCCATTGAGTCCGGAGAGACAGAAACGGTAAGGCTTGAGGTTCCCGTCAAAGAACTGTTTGTCATCAACGACAGGATGGAACGCGTTGTGGAACCAGGTGAGTTTGAAATCCAGGTCGGCAGTTCATCCGACAATATTCTTTTCAGAAAAGTCGTTGAGGTGAAATAAAGGTCCGGATTTATTGTGATTTTTCCGGGCAATCATGTCATGAGGATGATGGAGGAGCCAAGTGCGGCTTTGGAATCATCCTCTTTTTATTTCGGTGAACGGACAACGGAGAGATGGAATATTTATATTTGCAGTCGAACGATATGAAGCAATTTTAAAGACAGATAAAAATGAATATCAGAAGAAAGCTTATCGGGTTTGCATGCGTCATTCTGTGCAGCACCAGTACAATGTCCGCAAGGACAATCCGTCCAAGCGGGAATTATATTACGGAAAAGCATCTTATTGGTAATATATCTGCCATATCCGCGGCTTCATCCATAGATGTTGTATATCACCAGACATCCTGCAGGCCGTATGCCGAAATATATGCTTCGGACAATGTCATGCAATTTGTCCTGCTGAAGGAGAAAGGGGGAGAACTGACTGTCTGTTATGCGGAGGGGATTGAAATAAGAGGCGAGAGCCGGTGCCGTGTCGATGTTTACTCTCCGTCCGTGTCTTGTTTTACCACCTATGCGTCAGGTGACATATCCATACCTGAAGGTTTGGATACGGACAGGAATGTGAAGATGAACACCTATGCCAGCGGAGATGTAGAAGTCCTGGATGTCAATTGCACTGGACTGGAAGCATGTATATATGCCAGCGGGAACATTATGCTGAAGAAGGTATCATGCAGTAATGCCTCATTGTCAATTTATGCTTCCGGAGACTGTGGAATTTCAGCATTGGATTGCGAAGGCAAGGGGAAAGCACAAGTCTATGCCAGCGGTGATATCGAGGCATCAGGTGTGTGCGGCGAAGTCATTCTTGGAAATTTTGCTTCCGGAGATATCGATATGGAGAGCCTGAAGGCAAAGTCGGCAGAAGTTGAGATATTCGGTTCCGGAGATGTTGTCTGCCATGTCTCCGGTTCCATCATGGCGAAATCGTTCGGCAGCGGAACTCTGACATATTTCGGAAATCCGTCCCGATGCGATACGGAGGGGAAGAATATCAACAGAAGATGATATTGAAATCAGAGATTCACGACAATTTAATGAACAGGTGAGGAGGTTGCAATGGTAAAGAATCAGACGGAAAAAGCTGACTTGATTTTGCGAAGGCTCGGGGAAGCGGACATTGACGAGATGCGGAAACTTTTCCGTTCCACCGTACTGGAAGTCAATTCAAGGGACTATACCAGGGAGGAGGTGGAGGACTGGGCTTCCTGCGGCGACAGCGACGAGCGGTGGAAAGAACTGCTTTCGGATAACCATTATATCGGAGCGTTTGACACTGACGGGCACATGTCTGGTTTCACATCAATGAACAGGGAAGGTCACCTTCATTCGATGTTTGTCCACAAGGATTGCCAGGGAAGGGGAGTCGCGACGTTTCTGCTTTCCGAAGCGGAGAGACTGGCTGAGGAATACGGTGCAGAAGAGATTACATGTGAAGTCAGCCTGACTGCAAGGCCCTTCTTTGAAAGAAAAGGTTACGAGGTTGTCAAGATCCAAAAGGCCCTGGCCAAGAGACTCGAACTGACGAATTTTGTGATGAAGAAAAAAGTGTTATTTCAAACAATATTATTATGAAAACGGACGTTGTTTCTAACTTCATTTTTCTTGTTATTCTGTCATTTGTGACGGGGTGCACTCTCAACGACGAACAGGGCAGGGAAGTGACAGGATACCGCGAGATTGAACTGACCGTGGCCTCGGAGAAAGTCCCCGGAGTCGTCGGAATAGGAAACAATTCCCTGATGGAACTGTATGCGGTGAAGACGGCAGGTTCCCAGGAGTGGACATCTATGTCCTCCATAGGGGGCTTCGAGTATGAGGAGGGGACAGAATACAGGATACGCATCAGCGAGACGGACTACCTGGACCACAATATGGGTACACCGTCATGGACCGAGCGTGAACTGCTGGAGATAATCTCGGAGTCTAATAAAGAGTCCGAAGGACTCCCTGACCATTTCATCCCGGAATGGTTCATTGAAGGGCGTTTCGTCCCTGAATACAAGTATGCGATAGAGGCGACGGACAAGACCGGAACAGATGAGTATCTTGAAGGCCGCAATCCATTCCCGGAGGACTGCAAGTGCCTGCTGTACGGTCCCGGTCTGTCGAAATGGATGATGCTGGATGCTTCCGGTAATATGACTGCAAAAGGTACGATCAGCAAGAAAGGTAAAGAACCTTCCGATATTCCTGAAGTGTACCGGATACTTCCTCCGGAAGGCGGGCAGCTCTATTCATATATGGAATGGACGTTCCTTGACAAAAAGGGTGAAAAGGAAATATGGCCTCCTTTCGATGTCTTCATAGCCGAGGCTTCTGCAGACAGGAAATCTTCTCCGATGTCAGGAGAGTTTCAGCCGGAGAATTTCATGACAAAAGATATTGCGCCCCGAAACTGGGCTCCATATATCTATATCAATCTTACTGACGACTGCAAGGAAAAATTCCCGGAAGCAGGAGTCACGGCTGCTGTAGTTTCCCTGGAACTGGAACTTCCGATCTGATGGCAGGTCCTGATGTAGACCGGACGTCATCTGCCGGACTTCTTAAGAATTCCCCGTCTGTGCATTTCACGGACAGTCAGCTCCGGATCATATATCACCTCGAAGCCAGTTGCCGCCTTCAGTGTCAGCATATATTCCTGTATGGTGCCGAGTCCGGCCTGACTGCGGAGAGTGTCAAGCGTTTCCGGATCTTCTACAGGCCATATATATATGACCTGGTTGCCGTTCTCCGTTACCGTGTATGACTGTGTCCCGTATTTCTGCGGCTTGCCGCAGTTCATGTTTGCCCGGTCTTCAAGTACAGCCAGTTCGGAGACTTGGATCAGTCCTCTGGAAGCGGCTTCACGCATGGCGGGCAGGTATTTCAGCTGCTGTCTTGCCTCCGCGTGGTCTATTATCAGCCATATGGTACCGTATGATTCCGGTCTGAGTCCTTCAGGAAGCCCCTTCCCGAGAAGGCGTGATACGAGCCTGATGTTTTTCCTGTCTGTCTTTTCTATCTGCCGTGATACCATAATCAGCGAGTCGGCCAGAGATGCCGACATTTCACCGGCTCCTGTCCTTCTTATCAGGTCAAGCTGTATTCTTCTGTTCTCCTGGTCTCTTGAACGCGCTTCAGACAGAATGGCATCAATATCTGTCATGGACTGCGCTGTGGCGTATCCATATCCCGAGAAAAGCAGTATGGCAGGCAGAAGATACCGGAGATGTTTCATTTTCATTTTTATTAGTCTGCATTTTCGTTGTAACTGGACAAATATATGTTTTTTTCTAAAAATCACATCTGAATGTGTTCAGATAATCTTTCGCATTTATTAATTTCGCGTAATGAAATTCATCAGGAAACATATTGTCTCTATCTGTGCCATATTCACCCTTATTGCTGTCGGATGCTATGAGGGCTACTGGATTCTACGTATGTACAATACGGAAAAGGAGTCTGTCGAATCAATAATCAGCTCTTCGGTCATAGGGGCCGAGGTGGAGGAATATATCGACAGGATCAGGGCGGGGAACGGCAGGGATACGCTGATGCTGCCCGGTGTCCGCCCAGGAATGAAACCAAGGATATTGTCAATGTCATCAGACTCACTGGACGGAAGAATCAATGAAATAAACATATACAAGATCGACAAGAAGGATCTGTCCGGCACCACCGGGACGGGCATGCCGGATATCGGCAGGATACAGGACCTGCTGCATTCGTATCTGGACAGCACTGGACTTGACATGAGGTGCCGTCTGGCTTATGAAGGGAACGGAGACGGTGTCATCATGGCTTCCGGCTTGGAAGACACCACGGACCTATACAGGAACAGCCGAGTGATTCTCACTGTACCTTCAAATGTAAACGACGGGCAATACATAGTGTTTTCCGATTCACTTTCAGGATATATCGCAGGCAGAATCTCAGGAGTGACGGCAATATCAGCCGGCATCCTGCTGATAATAGCCATGTCTTTCTTCATGATGGACAAGACCATCAGGAAACGCAGGCGGCTTGATGAGATGAGGAACGATTTCACCCAGAACATCACCCATGAACTGAAGACACCTATTGCAGTGGCATATGCCGCAAGTGACACTCTGCTGGAATACGGCCTGGGGGACAACCCTGTGAAGCGCAGGGAGTATCTGGAGATAATAAAAGGCCAGCTTGACAGGCTGGGAGGGATGGTGGAAATGATCCTGTCCACAACGATGGAGAGCCGCTCCGGTCTCAGGCTGGAATGCTCGGCGGTCCCGGTCAAAGCAATGCTTGAGGCTGCGGCGGACCAGATAAGGATGGCGGCCGGGAAGAAGTGCGACATAACGGTATCTGCAGTTCCGGACAGTCTCGAGATTACAGTGGACCGCAGACTCATGTCCAGTGTAATCCTCACGATACTTGACAA
Organism: uncultured Bacteroidales bacterium; assembly: GCA_949300335.1. GTDB lineage: Bacteria > Bacteroidota > Bacteroidia > Bacteroidales > UBA932 > Cryptobacteroides. Next base: position 29,298 of record CASGDV010000075.1, read on the forward strand.
TGCGCTGAAATATTCCGGTGACAGTGTGTCCATATCTGTGGAGGCATACCGCAGAGGAGGGAGAACTGTCATAACAATATCCGACAACGGGTTCGGTATAGCACCGTCCGACCAGAAACACATATTCGAGAAATTCTACAGGGTCCCGACCGGAAACAGGCATGATGTAAAAGGATACGGGATAGGGCTTTTCTTTGCTAAAAGCATCGTGGAGAAGCACGGAGGCAGGATATCGGTGACCAGCGAACCTGGAAAAGGAAGTTCATTCATTATAGAGTTGTAGTATGGAGAAGATTTCTGTTCTGCTTGTAGAAGATGAGACCACACTGGCCGGAATCATCAAGGATGCCCTTGAGGCTGATAACTTCACTGTCAGGATAGCTTCCGACGGTGTAGCAGGCCTGGACCTGTTCTCCGAGTCCAGGCCTGACATAATCGTGTCCGATGTCATGATGCCAAGGCTGTCAGGTTTTGAAATGGTACAGAAAATACGGCAGACAGGTGACAATACCCCGGTGCTCTTCCTTACGGCAAAGACTTCGGTCGATGATGTAGTGGAAGGATTCGGGGCCGGCGGAAATGACTATCTGAAAAAGCCGTTCGGAATGAAGGAGCTGGTCGTCCGGATAATGGCGCTCCTGGGAAGAGTCGGCATGAATAACGTCCAGGGAAAGGACTCCACATCGGAGTACACAGTCGGGCAGTATCTGTTCGTCCCGGCAAGAAGGCTCCTGACTTATCTTCCCGACGGAGAAAAGACGGAACTCCCCAACAGGGAGAGTGAAATCCTTGAACGGCTGTGCACAAGCAGGAACAATGTGCTGCCCACAAAGGAGATTCTGCTTGACCTTTGGGGGGATGATGACTTCTTCAGCACGCGCAGTTTCCAAGTCCTCATTTCAAGGTTAAGGCGCCGTCTGTCGAAGGACTCCGGGATCAGCATTGTGAATTTCAGAGGGGAGGGCTATAAGCTTATCTGCGGCACGGGCTAGAAGCTGATACTGAACTTCAGCATCACCTCCCGCGGCCGGAGATATGTCATGGTATACGATTGCATTGTCGCAGATACCGACACCTGCCTGTACTCGGATGTCCCGATGATATTGTTTGCGGCAAGGGCTATTTCCCATCTGTTCCTCCCGTATTGCAGAGCGACATCACAGAAATGGTCCAGGCCGGTCCCTGTGCCATTGCTGTGGTACAGTTCATTGTCTATCGTGAACATCCAGCCTGATCCGGGAGTGAAATGGAAGCAGAGGGAATGGGACCAGTCTGTGATGCTGCCGGTACTGTTCCGGCTGCTTACTGTTGCCGAGCTTTTCCCTTCCACTGTCCACCAGTGCAAGGGCCTGGACGAGTAGTCCAGAGAAACGGTATATGCATTGACTACCGCTTTCTGCACGGCCCCATCCAGAAGATAGGCATGCCCGGTGGAATTCCAGGAACCGTTGAGTCCCAGGCGAGTCCTGCACCGCAGGAATGACTTTGCAAGCCTGCCGCCCAGGATATATGTATCGGAGTCATAGGTCATGCCGGTTGCCCTCTGCACATAGATATCGGAGTCCATCGTGCTCTCATACAGTATATTGCCCGAGGTTCTCACATACATTGGCCTCAGGTTGAAGAATATCCCGTTTACAGGATTCCTGTAGGAATATCCGGCCGTAACCATGTCGGAAAACCTTCCGCCGACATTGCCTGTACCCACATGGACAGTGCGGTATGAAGTATATACGGGCCCGTCGACGACGCTTGCCCCTTCATATGGATATGCCGACCGCCTGTAGCTGAACGAGATCTGCGATGCCGGTGAGGCTTCCCATTCCCAGGTAAATGACGGCTCCATCCATATCTGCCCTGATGATTTCCTGCCATAAATCTGGTGGGCATAGCTTGTCCTTAATGAACTGCTGAGCCTGTGGCTGCCAAATGACATCTGAACGGACGGCTCCCAGTAGGGTAGGGAGATCCGCCATGCGGTTCCGTCTATATTCTGCTGCCGGTAGTCGAACCCGACGGTGTTCTTAAGGTAATGCCTCCGTATCCTCCTGCTGAAACTGACACCGTTCCTGCTGGAGAACATGTTTATGTCAAGATGTCTGGTGACACCGTCTATGGTCAGCAGCTGCCCTGGCAGGTATGTGTCTCCTGTCGAGCAGTCGAGCTGCCACACGTCACCACGTGCTGTCGTATGGGAGATGTCCAGGTCTTCGGAAAGGACACGCCTGTACGGCATGACCATAAGGTCTGTCCTGCGGCTGTTGCAAAGCATTTCCCCGTTCCCTGAGTTCCAGTCTGCATATACCCTCGTGCTGCTTCTTACATATGTCCGTTCAGAGTTGTGCGTATAGCACAGCTCTCCCTTGATCTCATCTCTTGCTGAAGTAAGGTCATATTCCTCGGTGACGACCGGCCTCCCGTCTATGGAGAGGTATGCTATCGAACTGCTGCTACGCTGCCTCTCCCTGTCATGGAACCCGCTCAGCTGCAGCCTGATATCCGAATCCTTACCGGATTTCCATAACATATTGGCTGCAAGGAGATGGCTCGCATTGAATGAGAACCTCTCCTCATCGAAAGCAGGACCTGAAATCTCAGGTATGCCTATAAGGCCTTTTTCTGCCTGATAGCCTCCAAGATCGGAAATGTCCTGCACCTCTTCTCCTATGTCTGAACCCGTATTGTTGTTCTTGTACATCATCAGGGTCTGGAATTTCCTGTCGAAACGCATGCCCATCAGCCTGCTGTCATATACAAGTCCCTCGCCTTCACATGCATATCCCGCCCCGAGATCCGCAAGGGCGGACCACACGGCCTTGGCATCTTCCTTCAGTACGATATTCAGAGCCGCCTGTTCACTGAAACTGACCCCCCTCAAGGACCTGACATTCTGATGGTTCTCAAGTACCTGCACGCTTTTCACCTTGTCAGCCGGAATATTGCTGCTTGCCAGAGAGTACTGCCCTCCCATCAGGTCCAGACCTTCTATGTAGAAATTGCTGATGGCCTTTCCCTGGTACTCGATCGCCCCGTCGGATCTGACTTCAATCCCGGGCATCCTGCTTATCACGTCTGCGATAGAGCGGTCCTGCGCCTCCCTGAAGGATGCCACAGAATAGGTCAGTGTATCCCCGCTTTCCGATATGCTTTCCGCAGTGACTGCAACTTCCCGGATATTGAACGGCTCCTCACGGAGCGTGAACCTGTAAGGGTCAGTAAGGTCCCTGACCATTACTGTCTCTGGCCCGTATCCGAGATGCGTCACCATGATATGGTCTGCATCTGACGGGACATCCAGTTTGAAATGTCCGGCCTTGTCAGCGGCAGTATAGGCCAGTATTCTTCCGTCTCCGGCATATGCCACTATGCTCGCACCTGGAAGCTCTTTCCCACTGCTCCCGTAGACCTGTCCGGACAATGCTGTCTGGGCTGGGCACGGAAGTAGATAAATAAAGAGAGAGGCAATCAAGACTGTAAGACGCATAGGGCATTCAGTTCAGGTCCAGATAATTCTTTTCAGACTGTTTCTGGTCTGATATATCATTGCCGCTGGCATCGGTTATCTTTACGACTTTGCCTGTTCCGGAGAGCACATTTGCCGCCAGCTCCGAATAGGTCTGCCCTGCGTTAGAGGTGCGCAGTGCCAGATACTTTTTCCTGGTACATTTCACTGCCTCCTCTTTCCCTATAAGAACCACCTTCGAGTCATCCTGGATGGATCCGATACCGACTGCCGTGAAGTGGAATATGCCGTCTGTGTCGGACGCTTCAAGGATAAGGCCTGGCAGGCCTCCCAGGACATATGGCCCGTACGGCATGGGCAATCCTACAGAGTACCACACATCCCATGTCCTGCCATAGACGGAAGCCCTGGCATGATGGCACCCGTAGCCGCAGACTATCTTCGTACTGTCCGTCAGTTCCCAGTCCATGGCCGGAAGGCTCTCCTCGTACATGAGGAGATCGACGCCGACCTTGTTGACGTATGTATATGCCTCCTTCTCTGGTGAGCCGATGAGTATTTCGAGACTGCTCCTGTTCGGATATCTTGACTTGAACTGCCTGACTGAATTCATTAGGGCGGCAATATCATCGGTCTCAGGCAATGACTGGAAGGCTTCTGTGTGTTTACGGTAGTTAGGGTTGTAGAATACTGCTGTCTCGCTCCCGATGTCAAGATTCCACCTGTATGTCCCGGGGGTCTTGTCATACTGTGCGTCACAGTCATAGGTAATACGGTAGGCCGCCTTATCCTGGGCATCCAGGAGTAATGGCAGCGACAAGAGCAAAATGATGATAGTCCTTTTCATGTCCGTCGTTTTTTTACATTGCAAATCTCTGTAATCATATCTGCAATCTTGTTCAACGGACAATCAACAAGTGTTAATTAGTGTTAACAAAATATCTGCAAGACATTCTATCTGGACTTCTTCCAGCGCTCTTCGACTGTGGAGAACGGGATATCAAGCAGTTTCATCTGGTGGAATAGCTCCGGAAGCCGTTCCTCCATGAATTCCCTGCGCCTGTTTTCCATGATGATGTCCCGAGCCTCCGGCGACACATAGAACCCCATGCCGCGCCGTGTGTAGATGATTCCCTGCCGTGTCAGCAGGTCATATGCCCTCACGACTGTATTTGTATTCACGGACAGGCTCTCCGAAAGTTCCCGCACACTCGGCACCCTGTCCTCCGGGCCGTACCGGCCAGACAGGATACCGTCGCACAGGCTTTCTGCCATCTGCAGGTAGATGGCCTTGTCTTGTCTGAACTCCGTCATGGCTATATGGTTTTATTCTTGCTGTCCTGCTCGTATGTTGCCAGCAGCCGGTATCCCCACACTATACATATGACAACCAGTATGCAGACTGATGTGATTGCCAGCAATGTGGCGGCCTTTTCGCTTATTGCCCCGCTGTTCTTCAGCATTACAGGTACGAATACAAGGGCAGCGAAACCCAGGATAACAGCCCAGAATACAGCCTTTCCGAATCTTTTCCTTGCAGAGTGGAAAGAACTGATCCAGAGTGCGATGATAGATATGAGCAGTGTGGAAGCAAGTTTTGCCGTATGGAACCCATTGTGGAAATAGAGGAAAGTAAGGTTTCCATTTGCAGTAGATTTCATATAGGAGACAGCAGTAAAGCCTGCTGATCCGACTATAAAGCTGAAAACCAGGAAGAAGATACCTACCACTATGGTGCTTAAATAGATGGAAACAAATTTCTCCATCAGCGAGGCAGGGATGAGCATGCGGCGTGATGTCAGATCCGAACAGAATGCCAGTATCTGGACTGATATGAATGCCAGCATTGTTGTCTCGCAGAAATCGATACTTTCAGTGAGATCACCTCCCGTAAAGAGCATTGACAGCAAAGGGAGAGAGATGGACACTATGGCCACTATCCGTAATGTCTTCGCTATGTCCTTCAAATAGATTTCTCCTATCTGGAGTCTGGAGAAAAGCAGCATTCTCCTGAAACTGAATCCGTTCATCTTATACCTCCTTTCATTACAGCATTGAAAACCATATCCAGCGGAAGTCCGCTGTCCTGAGAAACGTCGTTTTCCCTGAGCACCCTGTATCCTTCCGCACATGTTTCCGCATAGACAGCACCGTCCTCAGTACAGGAAATGCCGTATGCATACCTGCCGGCAAGGTCCTCCATCTGGCTGCAGAACAGGCTGCCGTCCTCGCCGAGTATCATGACATCAGTGAGAAGGTTCTCCACATCGGATACCACGTGTGTTGATATGACCGCTGTCTGGTCGTCCCGGAGATGACGCATCAGCAGTTTCCTGCAGGTTGCACGTGACGGTATGTCCATACCGTTGAGAGGCTCGTCCAGGAGCAGGACGGAAGTTCCCAGCGCCATGACGAAACTGAATATCACCTTGTGCTTCTCTCCGTAAGAAAGAGCTTCCAGGTTTTCATCCCCGGATCCATGCCCAGGGACTCAAGGCAGTCCTCTAATATCTCCTTTCGTAAACTTGGATAGAAAACGGTATTCAGCGAGACAAACCTCTTCAGGCTTTCCTTCGGGAAAGACAGGTCCGCTTCCATGCAAGAGACTTTCAGCAGGGTGGAGACATCCCGTCTGCGTGCCTCAATCCCATCAGAGAGCACTTTCCTGTCTTTCGGGAACAGGAGCCCAGACATAAGTTTCATAAGTGTCGTCTTGCCTGAACCGTTCAGACCGAGGAGTCCGTAGATCCCTGCCTTCTCTGATCACGGCAGATACCTTCCTGATGACCGGATGTTCCGGCACATACCAGTAGGAAACATTTTCAAGTTCAATCATAGTCAAATTCCAATTAAGATACCAACCTTTATACTGTACTACTGATGTGGTACAGTATAAAGGAAATCCAATATAAAAGCAAATTTTATTTGATTTTACTTGATAAAAAAACAGGGAACCTGGCTTAATGCCGGATTCCCCGCTTTGACTTCTGTCGTATTTCGTTTACAACTCTTCGAAATCTATATCCGTGAAACTGTTCTCCTTAGGAGTTCCAGTCTGTTCAGTGAGGCAATTGCTCTTTATATAGTCAATGACTTCCTGAAGTCCTTCTGTGAATTTTTCAAAGTCCTCCTTGTACAGGAATATCTTGTGCTTGTCGTATGCAAAACGGCCATCCTTGTCAACCTTACGCTTACTTTCAGTGATTGTCAAATAGTAATCATTTCCCTTGGTTGCCTTGACATCAAAAAAATAAGTACGTTTCCCTGCTCGAACCGGCTTTGAATATACATCTTCGCCAGAGCGTTCCGGAGCATTAGCTCCCTCATATTCCTCGCTATACATCACTATAAATTTTAAGTAAATCTTTACAAAGTTAGGGATTTTTCTGAATTTGAATGTATATTTGCATAAATATTTGAGTAAAAATTATGCTTAACAGACGTATTTTAAGGATTAAGGCATTCAAGGTGCTGTACAGCAGCATTTTGTCGGAGAAATCAACCTTGTCCGAGGCTGAAGGCCAACTTGATCTATCATGTGAAGCTACCCGTGATTTATATATTTTCATGCTTGGAATCGTTTCTCCGCTGACATCAATAGCGCGCGAAAAGATAGAATCCGCCAAAAGGAAATTCAATCCGACTGAAGAAGAGAGAAATCCCAACATGAAATTCGTGTCGAACAGACTCTCAGTTCTGCTGGACAACGATCCGGATTTCATGAAACTTTTCAAGAAGAAGAAATTTTCGTGGGAACAGTATGATATTTTCCTGAAAAAGGTATACTCTTCATTGTCATCAAAAGACTATTTCTCGGACTATATGAATGACAGCGAGGATTCGCTTGCACGTGACTGCAGGCTGTTCGTCAGGATATTCGAAGAGGAGTTTGTTGACAGTCCTGAACTTGAAACCATACTCGAGGATATGTCCATATACTGGAATGATGATTTGGCATATGCGCTTACTTATGTCTGCAGGACCCTTGATTCGCTGGCCAAAGGCGAGAGCTGGTCTCTCATGCCATTATATCAGAGTGACATGCTCAAGAAAGCGGGGATGGACAGTGACAAACTGTTTGTCCACAAACTTCTGCGTTCATCATACGCCGGTTACGGAAAATATTCGGAAATGGTAATGGAGCTTGTCTCCAACTGGGACAAGGAGAGAATAGTATCGACCGACATGGTGCTGATAGTCATGGGAATGGCTGAGATTTTGAATTTTCCTGAAATTCCTGTCAAGGTATCGATCAACGAATATGTGGAGATATCCAAATTCTATGGCACTCCGAAGAGCCGTATCTTCGTGAACGGTCTGCTTGACAGGCTGGTGGCTAAGATGAATGAAGACGGATTGATTAACAAGTCGGGCAAAGGATTGAAGTAACTTTTGTTTAAATCGGATTATAATATTAACATTTAAAATAACAGAGTGATGAATTTATTGTTTTTTATGCTTCAGAATCAACCGCCTCAGGGTAGCGGTTGGATGACCTGGGCGATGCTGATCCTTATCGTCGTAGTAATGTGGTTCTTTATGATTCGTCCGCAAAGAAAACAGCAGAAGGAACTGCAGAATTTCAGGGACAGCCTTAAGAAAGGTGACAAGGTTGTGACTATCGGGGGTATTTACGGTACCGTTGTAGAAATCAAGGATAAGACCGTCCTTATTGAAGTCGACAGCAATGTGAAGCTCCGCGTGGATAAGAATTCCCTTGTAAAGGATTTTTCAGCAGCTTCCCAGCAGTAAGGTAATAACAAATATTTTCTCAGAATGAAACGATTGCTGGATAAGTTTCTGAGTATGCTGCATCTTGACGGGAGAGACTGGGCGGTTTTCCTGACGGCTCTCCTGTTGGCTTTCAGTATCTGGCTTATCCACAACCTCTCTCTCAATTATACGGAATTCGTCAAGGTTCCCGTAGTCGCGAAATGCAATATCGAAGGGCATTCAGCCGTTTCCTCCAACAAGTGTGATGTCGTTGCCAGATGCAGGACATCCGGTTTCAATATATTCATGGCGAATTATTCGTTGAACAGGACTCCGAAGGAAATTCTGTTCGAATCGATGCATCACAAGTCCGGGGAAATCTATTATGTGACATCTGCGGATCTGAACGAATATGTCCATCTTATTTATGGAGATATAGTTTCTCTCGACTATTTTGTTTCCGATACATTGTTTTTCAGGTTTCCTTATGAGGCAAACAGGAGGGTTCCGGTTTCTCCGGTAGCTGTTTTCAGTTATGAACCGCAGTATACTTCACGAGGCGATTTGCAGGTAGAACCCGATTCCGTGACGATATACGGAGAACCTCTTCATCTGGAAAATATTGACAGAGTGTACACGGAAGCGATAAAGCTGGGGGCGTTGAATACCAGTACCCATGGGATTGCCCGTATCGAAAAAATCAAGGGAATAAGATTTTCAGAGGAGTCTGTCAGGTATTCCCTTAACGTGACACGTTACGTTGAAATCCAGAAGAGGGTCAAGGTAACAGGACGAAATGTACCGGGAGACAAGGAACTTATGATATATCCTTCCTCCGCTCTCGTGAGGATAAAGGCTGTGTTCCCTCTTTCCTATACTATGGATGAGAATCTTTCTTTCTATATAGATTACAATGACTTCCAGTCGTCCCTTACCGGGAAATGCATGCTGAAGTCAGACAATCTTCCTGAAGGTGTCATCGGTTTTGAAACCGAACCCGGGGTGTTCGACTGCTTTGTTGACGAGAAGTGATGTCGGATTGTTTCATGTCATGACTGGGAATTATTTGACATTATGAAGACTATAGTTGTTACGGGAGGTATAGGAAGCGGCAAGAGTCTGGCCTGCAGGTTTCTATCTGAAATGGGAGTTTGTTCGGTCTATGATGCGGACTCGCGTGTAAAGGGGCTGTACGTCTCGCACCCGGAAATTCTCGACAGGATTGAAAGCGAATTCGGTTGTTCATTCCGGAATGCTGACGGTGCATTCAACCCTTCCCTTATGGCAGAATTGCTATTCAGGTCTCCGGAGAAACTCGAATTTGTAGAATCGGTCGTATTTCCAGCCTTGGATGATGATTACCGGGTTTTTCTGGAGAATTGCAACCGTCATTGCCGGAGAACTTCCGGACTGGGTTCATATGTTGTCTTTGAGTCAGCAACGATATTGGAAAAACGGCAGTTCGAAACTTTTGGAGATATCGTCCTGCTGGTGGATGCCCCGTATTGTATCCGTCTGACAAGAGCCATGCGCAGGGATGGAAAAGACGAGACTTCGGTAAGGCTGAGGATGGACAACCAGAAAGTGATGAATGCCTTTTCTGACGGAAGCATATACAGCTATCCTGAAGGCAGTGTTTTCGCGCGTGCTGCTGCAAAGGTCAATGCTGTGATTGACAATTCCTCGTCGGAACAGCATTTGAGGGAGCAGCTCGTGATTGCATTGGAAAATTTGAAATTGATTTAAAATATTGATATTATGAGCGAAAATAAAACAGATTTGTCAAAGATTTTGTCGGTGTCCGGTCAGAGCGGACTTTTCCTTTATCTGGCTCAATCCAGAACCGGAGCTGTTGTAGAATCCCTTGTGGATAAGAAGAGAAGTTCATTCGGCTTGACCAGCAAGATAACTACTCTGGCAGACATTTCGATTTATGCCGGGGACGGGGAAGTTAAACTTCAGGATGTCTTTCTGAAACTGAAGGAGGTTCTTGGAGATGCCGATGCACCGTCATCCAAGTCTAATCCTGATGAACTCAAGAAACTGTTCGAAAAAGCCTTGCCGGACTATGACAGGGATAGATTCTATGTTTCCCACATGAAGAAGGTCGTGGACTGGTATAACGTGCTGAAAAACCATGCTTCTCTGGATTTTGTCAATCCTGAAGAAGCTGCATCTGAGGAATAGTACCTGATGAAAAGGACTTTACAGGTTATAACCATGGGATGCTCCAAGAATCAGGTCGATTCGGAGCATCTGCTTTATCCGTTGAGTTCCGTTTATGAACCGGTTTCTCCATCGGACAGGACCTCTGATGTCGTTCTGATCAATACTTGCGGATTCATCGGTGATGCCAAGGAAGAGTCTATACAGATGATTCTGGAAACCGTAGAGCGTAAAAAAAGGGGAGATGTCGGTAAAATAGTGGTTTTCGGTTGTCTGTCCGAGAGGTATGCAAGTGAAATGCCGGAACTTGTACCTGAGGTGGACGCATGGTTCGGTGCCAGGAATTTCGAACCGTTGCTGGATTATATGGGAGTCGGCAGGGATTTGCGGAATGCCAACCGCCGGATTCTGACAAATGCTCCTCATTATGCGTTCCTGAAAATTTCCGAAGGGTGCGACAGGAGATGTTCCTATTGTGCGATTCCTTTCATCAGGGGCAGACATCGTTCAGTACCGATGGAAGATTTGGTGGAAGAAGCCGGATTCCTAGCCTCCAAGGGAGTTAAGGAATTGATAGTCATAGCTCAGGATACGACATATTATGGTCTGGACCTGTATGGCAGAAGGGCCTTGGCCGAACTTCTCGGCAAATTGTCCGATGTGGAGGGAATAGAATGGATAAGGATACATTATTCGTATCCTGCAGATTTTCCCGATGATGTACTCGATGTCATGGCCGGCAATCCGAAGGTATGCAGATACATGGATATTCCGCTTCAGCATATATCGGACAATGTACTTGACAATATGCACCGCCATGTGGACGGGGCGTGGACCAGGGCGCTTATTTCCAGAATGAGGGAACGAGTGCCGGGCGTAGTTTTGAGAACGACCATGATTGTCGGACATCCTGGAGAAGGAAGAAAGGAGTTCAATGAGTTGCTGAAATTCGTGAAGGAAGCAAGGTTTGAGAGACTCGGTGCCTTCAAGTATTCGGAAGAGGAAGGTACATATGGTGCCGGGCATTTCAGGGACAGCGCTTCCTCCAGAACGAAGCAGTCAAGGCTGGACAGACTGATGGAAGTCCAGAAGGAAATATCCCTTGATTTCAATCTCTCGAGAGTAGGCAGCAAAGAAAAGGTTATTGTAGATTCCGTTTCCGATGATATCCTGGTCTGCAGAAGCGAATTTGAAAGTCCTGATGTCGATGGCGAGATTCTTGTTAGATACGATGTCGGTTCGGTGGAGAATCCGGAGTCTCTTGTGGGCACTTTCCTGACTGTCAGGATAACCGGTGCCGATGACTATGACCTGATTGCCGAACTTGTTTGATAATCATGTAAAAAATCCAGCTGGTCATGAAAAATTCAATATCATTTCTTTTTCCGGTTACGGCAGCCGTTGCCGTTCTGTCATGCATTGCATCTTGCAGTCCCATAGCATATACAATGCGACTTGATCTGAAAACTCCCTCGAAGTCTGGAATCGAACTGGGGGGAAAATCAGTCGCCGTAGTATATAACGATAATGGAAACAGCTTTGATTCACTGTTTATTGCATCGGTTTCCGAGGGATTTGCCGAACAGTTGGAAAAGGAATATTTTTCTGACCGAAGAGCGATAGGAATCTTTAAGACTGACGGGGAAGCGGATTACGTATCAAAAGACAGTCTCGTGAATATTCTGGTCGATACAGGATCAGATGTAGTCTTTTATTATGATTCTCCTGTATTTGACGAAATGACGCTTACGTCTCCTTCTAAACTTGCAAATCCGTCATCATCGGATTCATCCTATGTCTCTGCATTGACCATTCCTTTCTCTGTGAAACTTTATGTATATGATTCGATGGACAAGGCCGACGAGATGAGGGAGTTTTCTGGCAGCAGCACTTGCATTTCGTATGCTTATTCGGATGGAGAAGAGCTTGAATCCGTGTTGAAGGATCGCGCAAAGATTTCGGTTTTCGAGCCGGGAAAAGCTGTAGGAAAGAAGTCAGCATATCAGTTCCTTCCGGTCTGGAAAGATTCTTCCATAACAATAATTTATTATGACGGGATGGATGCAAATCCATGGATAAATGCATTGCTGGCAGCAACGGATTACCGTTGGAAAGATGCTTTGGATATATGGATGGAACTTGCCGGGACTAAAAATCTTCAGAAACGCTCGTGTGCCCAGTACAATATTGCCGTAGCATGTTATATGCTTGGGCAAAAAGAACTTGCTTCAGAGTGGCTTGACAGGTCGGATGCTGATTTTCCTTTATCCGTATCATCAAATCTGAGAAAATTGTTGTAATTTCAAAACACTTTCGGTTTTTTTCGATTTATTTCGATTTTGCTTTCAAAATGAAAATAATTATTATCTTTGTATTTCGAAGGAAAAACAATACAAAGATATGGACAAGTTCAATTCCAGCGACGATTTCGATGTCATCATTGTCGGCGGGGGAGTGACCGGTGCAGGCACGGCCCGTGATTGTGCGATGAGGGGACTGAGAGTTCTCCTTGTCGAAAGGTTGGACATTGCGACGGGAGCAACAGGCAGAAATCACGGATTGTTGCATAGCGGTGCGAGATATGCCGTTACCGACAAGGAGTCCGCCGAAGAGTGTATCAAGGAAAACATGATCTTGAGGAAAATTGCGAGACATTGTGTCGAAGAGACAGGTGGCTTGTTCATTTCCCTTCCTGAAGATGATCTTTCGTATCAGAAAAAATTTGTTGATGCTTGCCTTGCAGCCGGAATCAAAGCCGAAGTAATAGATCCGGAAGAAGCCAGACGGCTCGAACCGTCTGTCAACCCGTTATTGACAGGTGCCGTTAAGGTTCCTGACGGTTCCGTGGATCCGTTCCGCCTTACTTCTGCCAACGTAATGGATGCAAAATCCATGGGAGCGAAGATTTTGGTATACAGTGAACTTGTGGATTTTATCGTGGATAAGGACAGGGTATGCGGCATACGGGTATACAATCATGTTACAAAGGCCTATGAAGAGTATCATGCTCCGATTACAGTGAATGCTGCAGGTATCTGGGGACACGGAATTGCCATGAAGGCAGGAATAAAGATAAACATGTTTCCGGCAAAAGGTTCTCTGCTGGTTTTCGGCCACAGAGTGAACAATGTTGTCCTGAACAGATGCAGGAAACCGGCAAATGCAGATATTCTTGTACCTGGTGATACCATATGCGTAATCGGTACTACGTCGAGCCGTATTCCGTATGACGAGATAGACAATATGTATGTGACACCTGATGAAGTGGATCTTTTGTTGTCTGAAGGCGAAAAATTGTCACCGCTGCTTTCATCTACAAGGATACTGCGCGCCTATGCGGGTGTACGCCCGCTGGTTGCTTCCGATGACGATCCTTCCGGAAGAAATATCAGCAGGGGAATAGTTCTGTTCGATCATGAGTCGAGGGACGGCATGAAGGGACTGATTACCATTACCGGAGGAAAACTGATGACTTACAGACTGATGGCGGAGTGGACTGCTGATCTTGTTTGCAAAAAACTCGGGGTGGACAAAAAGTGTCGGACCATGGACGTTCCTCTGCCTGGTTCGAAGGCTGAAAGTGTCGAGGAAATTTCAAGAAAAACATGGGTCAAGCCGACTTCCGGACAGAAAGCAACGGCAGGAAGACACGGAGACATGGTTTCCAGAATCCGTCAGGACAATGAGTATGATTCAAGTCTTGTATGTGAGTGTGAGGAAGTGACTGTAGGAGAAGTCGAATATGCTTTCAATGAACTTGATGTACATAATCTGGTGGACCTGAGGAGAAGAACAAGAGTTGGAATGGGAACCTGTCAGGGGGAATTGTGTGCATGCAGGGTAGCCGGAATGATGGCTCAGGCGCATGCCTGTTCACGTAAGGCCAAGGAGAATCTCAAGTCATTCCTTAATGAAAGATGGAAAGGAATGTATCCTGTGGCATGGGGGGATACATTGAGGGAAAATGAATACTCTCAGTGGGTATATTCGGGGGTCTGCGGTCTTGAAACAAAGGAGGATTGAATATGAAATATGATGTTCTTATTGCCGGCGGAGGTTTGTCCGGCTTGACAGCTGGAATCCGTCTCCAGAAAGAGGGAATGAAATGCGCAATTGTTTCCTCCGGTCAAAATGCGATGCATTTTTCCTCTGGCTCGTTCGATATTCTCAACAGGATGCCTGACGGCAGGATGGTGTCCGGACCGGCTTCAGAAATTGATAATCTGCCTGCATATCATCCTTATCGCATTATAGGCAAAGACAATACTGTAAGGCTATTCAATGAAATCAAGCCTTTTTTCGCCGGGTGCGGAATCGGCCTTACCGGATCTGTGGAGAAGAATTCATACCGACTTACTCCTACAGGGGATTTCAGACCGACCGGACTTGCATTGGATGATTTCGTACTTCTTGAAACGAAAAACGGGTCATGTTCACGTAAGGTGATGATTGTTAATATTTTCGGGTATCTGGATTTCAATACGAAGTTTATTGCCGATGCGCTGGAACGGAATGGCATGGAGTGTGGGATATGTTCTGTAAGGCTGGAAGAGATTGAACGGTTACGGAAGAATCCGAGCGAAATGCGTTCAACCAATATTTCAAGGGTTCTGGATGACGACGGAATATGCGGTAAATTTGCCGACGAGGTGAACAAGTTGTTGAAAGACGAGGAATGCGTTGTACTTCCAGCCGTTTTCGGGCTGAAGAATCCAGGGATAGTTGATGTTTTGAGGGACAAGGTGAAAGCAAAGGTGCATTTTGTTGCCACTATGCCTCCGTCAGTTCCCGGTATAAGGACCCAGATGAGGTTGAAACATGTTTTTGAGGAAGCCGGCGGGCGGATGTTCAACGGTGATACTATTGTTTCTGCAAAATGTTCGGGCCACAGGGTCGAGAGTGTTTTTACCGGTAATTTCGGAGATATGGAGCTCAAAGCTGACAATTATATCCTCGCTACGGGAAGCTTCTTCAGCAAAGGGCTGGTTTCGACTCCCGATTCCATTTACGAACCTTTGTTCGGAATCGATCTGCTGTGCGGAGAAAGCCGTGCGGAATGGAATAATCTGCAGTTCTTTTCGAAACAGAATTATATAGGATACGGCGCTTCCGTAACAGGTAATCTCCAGGCATTGAAAAACGGGGAGGCGTTCGACAATCTGTATGTTATCGGTTCCGTTCTTGGCGGTGCCAATACTTTGTATGAAGGATGCGGAGCCGGCGTAGCCATTGTAACGGCTATGAGGGTCGCTGAAATAATTGCTGAAAAACAGGGGGAATAGATATGAATGTCCAGGGTAGCATAAGTGAAAATAATTTCGAACAGTGCATCAAATGTACAATCTGTACTGTTTACTGTCCGGTAGTTCCAGTCAATCCTTTATATCCGGGACCGAAACAGGCCGGTCCTGACGGAGAGCGTCTTCGTCTCAAGAAAGGTTTTTATTTCGATGATACTCTCAAGTATTGTCTGAATTGCAAGCGTTGTGAGGTTGCGTGCCCGTCAGGAGTACGCATCGGTGACATAATACAGCTTGCAAGAATCAGATATGGACGTAAATCACCAAAGATTCGTGACATGATGCTTGCAAGTACTGATCTTATGGGTACAGCTGCAACAATCGTCGCTCCCGTTGTGAACGGTGTACTCGCAGTCAAGCCCGTCAAGACTGTCATGGATTGCGTGTTGAAGATTGACCACAGGAGGACTTTCCCGAAGTATTCCTCTGGTACGTTTGAAAACTGGTTCAAAAAGAATGCCTGCAAGATACAGGACAGGTACGGGAGATTTGTCAGCTATTTCCATGGCTGTTATGCAAATTACAATTATCCGCAGCTCGGTAAGGATTTCGTGGCAGTGATGAATGCCATAGGTTACGGAGTCAGACTTCTTGATAAGGAAAAGTGTTGCGGAGTTGCCATGATTTCCAATGGCATGATAAAGTCTGCGAAGAAAAATGCGGAAAAGAATCTATCCAGCATAAGGAAGGCTGTAGGCGAGGATATGCGCGTGCTTTCAACATCTTCCACATGTACTTTTACGATAAGGGACGAATATCCTCATCTGCTCAAGATAGAGAACGGGGATGTCAGGGATTCCATGGAACTCGCAACGAGGTTTATCTATGAGCAGGTGGATAAGGGCAATGTGAGACTTGCGTTCAGGAAAGATTACAAGGCTTCGGTAGCATATCATACTCCTTGCCATATGGAAAAGCTTGGATGGTCGGTGTTCTCTATAGAACTTTTGAAAATGATTCCGGGAGTGAAACTCACAGTACTGGACAGCAACTGTTGCGGAATAGCCGGAACATATGGATTCAAGAAGGAAAACTATGAGACTTCACAAGCTATAGGCAAACCTCTTTTTGATCAGATCAGGAATGTGAATCCGGATTTTGTCGCATGTGATTGTGAAACATGCAAATGGCAGATAGAGATGTCTACGGGCTATACAGTGAAGAATCCTGTTTCAATCCTTGCCGAAGCTTTGGACATGGAAGCCACCATTGCTTTGAATAAAAAATAGGCGGGGCCGTAAGCCGGTTTCTGTTTTTGAATCCGTCATTTATCTTCGCAACCTACCCCCTGACATCGGGCGGGCAACCCTTGATTGTCAGTATATTTGGTCTTGCAGGCCCCGGGGCAGTACCCGCAGTACGTCGCCGTACCGTGTCGTGAGCTCTTACCTCGCGTTTTCACCCTTGCATACGAGATGCGGTAATTTTCTGTTACTGTACCCGAAAGATTACTCCCTCCTGCGCTTTCCGCAGCGAGGCGCCCTTTCCTGTCCGGACTTTCCTCTGCATGTGCAGCGACGGATCGTCCCGCCTATTGTCAATATCGTCTACAGGTATCCCAATTTCTTTTCTCTCCTGTTGTTTCTCCTGTTTGTCTTCTGAACCGACCTGATTAGGAACGGAGTAATATCCTTGCAGGTCTTGTGACAAGCCATTTCAAGCGAATACATCCTTCCGATGCAGAAATTAGAGTGTTCGCATCTGCTGCAGTGCGTTTCATCAGCCTTCATCTTGTTTACGAAATCAGTGTCTTCAAGAACGGCCCTTCCCATTTGCAGCATTTCGAATCCGCTGTCGATGACCTTGTCTGCATCCTTGCGGCACGTCACTCCTCCGACATATACAAGCGGCATGTCGGGCAGGGCTTTCCTGAATTTGAGTGCATCTTCGAGGAAATAAAGTCTCTTGAATGGTACAGTCGGAGAGACTATCTTTCCGCCGAGAAGGACGCCCAGCTTGAGCCACCATTGTTTCAGAGGCATATAATGTATTATCGGATATACCGGGAATTCGCCTCTCATCACATACATCGGCGCCCTGCTTACGAATCCTCCGGAAAGGACCAGTGCATCGGCACCGCATTTCTGTAGTTCTCTGGCAACTGTAATGCAGTCATCCACCTCAAGACCTCCCTTGAATCCGTCTCTGGTATTAATCTTAACGAATACCGCTACTTTGCCTGCAGCAGCCTCCATTACTTCCTTCATGCATTCCTTCATGAATCTCATCCTGTTCTCAAGAGAGCCTCCGTATTCATCTTTCCTGTGGTTCGTATAAGGAGAAAGGAACTGGGATATCAGGTATCCGTGTCCGGCATGGATTTCGACTGCGTCGAATCCAGATGCGATGGCAAGCCTTACGGCATTGCCGTAAGCCACGGTGACTTCCTTTATCTCAGACCTTGTCATCCCGTGTACGAATGTAGGGGAGTACAGATTGAAGCCGTTGCTCGCACCGAAAGGCGTACATCCGCATATTTTCCTGTGGGACATGTTTCCGCAATGTCCGAGCTGTATGGATGCCTTGGCTCCTTCGGAATGGATGGCATCAGTGAGTTTGCGTAGTTCCGGCACGATTTCCTCGCGCATCCACAACTGCCTTTCAAATGAAAGGCCGCTCCTGCAAACGGCCGCATATGCGACAGTAGTCATTCCTATGCCGCCTCTTGCAACTGCGGTATGGTAATCGAATAATGATTGAGATGGAGAATTCCCCGGGCACATTCCTTCAAATGCCGCAGACCTGATTGTTCTGTTTCTGAGTTCAACAGGTCCTATTTTAAATGGTGTAAACAGATCGCTCATGATATATTACCACAAAAACGGAATCAGATTCTTCTTGTTCAGCTGTTTGTATTCATCTCCGAATTCCTGCTCGTATTTTTCCGTCAGGGATTTGGCTCTCGGAGCAAGGTTCGCAAAGGTCCAGATTGCAAAAAGCAGTCCGGCCGGTGACCATGTGAGTATGGCATAGCCTATCCATTCCGTGACTTCTCCGAAATAGTTCGCGGAAGTTACATATTTGTACATCCCTTTTTTCGGAATATAGTGTTTCGTATCTCCGGGTTTCCTAAGATGTCTGATCACATGGTCGGAATACAGATTTATGGCCATTCCGGTGAAAAATATGACTGCTCCTGCAATGAATTTCGGCGAGGACAGCCATTCTATTCTATACATGCCGTCGGGAGCATATCTGAACAGCCAACTCCCTATTATGTAGGAGTTGATTGAATTGAAGACTATTCCCATGGCCATGATGACAATCGGCATCTTGCTGTGTCCTCTCATGAGAAGCGGAAATACGAATGATCTCTGAAAGTAATGCAGCATGAAAAAACCTGCCATTATGTAGAGTACCGTCGCGCTGTTCGATGAAACAGGTTTGGAATTGAAATGTTCCAGTACGAAAAGCAGCATGAGGAAAAAGGATGGCGATTCCATAAGCACCCATGCCGTCTTGTTGTTTATTTTCGGGCCCCAGTTGGATGAGGACAGGTAGCCGTATCCGGCCTTGAAACGGAACAGTGCTATGAATACCAGAATGGCCATCAGCATCATGGCCGCCATCAGGATATAATAAGAATTCAGTGTCATGGCGTATCGTGTCTTCTAAAACATCCGCAAAGGTAATAAAGATTTTTCAAATCAGTTTTTTTTGACTAATTTTGCACCCCTGTTAACGATATAATTTCCTTTTATGAACGCTAAATATATTTTCGTTTCAGGCGGTGTAGCCTCATCTTTGGGTAAAGGTATAATTTCGGCCTCTCTGGCCAAACTTCTGCATGCCAGGGGATTGAGGGTTACAATCCAGAAGTTCGACCCTTATATCAATGTGGATCCGGGCACTTTGAATCCTTATGAGCACGGTGAATGTTATGTTACGGATGACGGTGCGGAAACAGATCTGGACCTGGGACATTACGAGAGATTCCTCGGTGTTCATACTTCAAAGGCAAACAATGTTACCACTGGAAAGATATATCATACGGTCATAAGCAAGGAGAGGGAAGGTGCATATCTCGGCAAGACTGTACAGATTGTACCGCATATTACTGATGAGATTAAGAGAAGGATGCTTCTGCTCGGCAAGAGCGGCAAATATGATATCGTGATAACGGAAATAGGCGGTACGGTGGGCGATATGGAGTCCCAGCCGTTCGTAGAGGCGGTGCGCCAGCTGCAATGGGAACTGCCGGAGGAAGACTGCGTGACAATTCATCTTACACTGGTCCCTTACCTGAGCGCTGCCAAGGAACTGAAGACGAAACCTACGCAGCATTCAGTACAGATGCTTCAGCAGGCAGGTGTGCAGCCGGATATAATCGTATGCAGGACCGAACACAAACTGACTTCCGAAATACGCCGCAAAGTGGCATTGTTCTGCAATGTCAAACCTGGGCATGTGATTGAATCCATAGACGCACCGTCAATATATCAGGTCCCTTTGAACATGAAGGAAGAGAAACTTGACTGGCTTGTTCTGGAGCATTTCGGCATGACGGATCTTCCGGAACCGAATCTGGACAATTGGAATGCGTTTCTCCGTAAACTGATGAATCCGAAGCACAAAGTGGATATAGCTCTTGTGGGAAAATATGTGGAACTGCAGGATGCATATAAATCTATTCTCGAATCATTCGTACATGCCGGTGCCGCCAACGAGTGCAAAGTTCAGGTCCACAGCATCCACAGCGAGTTCCTGGACGAAAGCAACGTGGTTTCCCAGCTCGGTTCCATGGATGCGGTTCTGGTTGCTCCGGGATTCGGTGAAAGGGGACTGGAAGGCAAGATTGTTGCAATCAGGTATGCCAGGGAGCATAATGTGCCTTTCTTCGGAATCTGTCTCGGCATGCAGATGTGTGTTGTTGAATTTGCCCGTGACGTGCTCGGACTCAGGAATGCAGTTTCGACCGAGGTTAATCCGTCGACAGATACACCTGTAATAGACCTTATGGAAGATCAGAAGAGCACTACTATCAAGGGCGGTACGATGAGGCTCGGAGCATATGACTGCAAAATAGAAAAGGGTACTCTTGCCTACAGGATATATGGCAGGGAAACGATTTCCGAGAGACACAGGCACAGATATGAATTTAACAATGATTATCTTGGTGCAGTGGAGAGTGCAGGGATGAAGGCTTCCGGAAGGAATCCGGAAACAGGGCTTGTGGAGATTGTTGAACTTCCGTCACATCCTTTCTTCATCGGAGTGCAGTTCCATCCTGAGTTGAAGAGTACACCTGAATGTCCCCAGCCTATATTCGTCGCATTCGTTAAGGCTGCGATGGAATACAGGGAACGCAAGGGCAAGGATAATAAGTAGACTACGTGAATTTTCTGAAAATCATAAATCTGGCATTTTTAATGGTGTCCTGCATCATGTTTGCTGAAGCACGCGGCGTGAAGCATTACTCCATAGAGGTCCTTGCCGAGTATCCTCATGACAGGGATGCCTATACACAGGGCCTGTTTTTCCAGGACGGCCAACTTTACGAGAGTACTGGCCAGTATGGAAAATCCACATTCAGAAAAGTGGATTATGTGACGGGCAAAGTTCTCCGCCGTCTCGATTTCGGCAGGAAATATTTTGTGGAAGGCTCCGTAGTTCTTGATGGCAGACTTTATATTCTTACATGGCAGAACAAGGTTGCCTTTGTATATGATTTTCCGTCGCTCGAATACGAGGCGACATATTCTTATCCGCGTGAAGGATGGGGACTGACGTCCGACGGAAAAAATCTGATAGCGAGCGACGGCAGTTCTTCCATTTATTTCCTTGACGGAAAATTCAGGACACAGAGGAAGCTGAATGTTACAATGAACGGTAGGCCTTTGCGTTTCATCAACGAACTTGAATATGTGGACGGCCGCATATGGGCTAATGTCTACACTACCGACCTTATCGTTATTATAAATCCGGAAAGCGGAGAGGTGGAGGCTACTGTCGATTGTACCGGACTTCTTCCGAAGAAATACATGGATGCTGATACGGATGTACTGAACGGCATTGCCTGCAATCCTGCCGACGGGAAGCTTCTGCTTACCGGGAAGAACTGGCCTTTCATATATGAAATAAGACTTGTTGAGAAAAAATAGTTGTTGCAATGAATGAGTTGTATGCGGTTGTAACCGGAGCCAGTACCGGTCTGGGACGATGTCTTGCCATTGAGCTGGCCGGAAGGGGAATCAATACTATACTTGTAGCTCTCCCTGGAGAAGGCCTTATGGAAGTAAGGGACAAATGCCGTAAAATGGGGACGAAAAGCGAGTGTTTCGAACTTGATCTTACTGATAAGAACCGGATAATGGAACTGGCGGAAGAAATCAATTCAAAGTACAGGGTCAATATTCTTCTGAACAATGCTGGATACGGTGGAAGCAAGGTCTTCATGACGTCTTCTGCTGATTATATTTACAATATGATTCTGCTGAATGCCGGAGCTACATCACTGCTCACACATGAGCTTCTTGAAAATTTATCGGACAATGCCGATGCCTATATATTGAATGTTTCTTCAATGGCATCCATGACTCCGACCGGATTCAAGACCGTATATCCTGCAACCAAGGCTTTTGTAAAACATTTCTCGATCGGACTGAGGGAAGAATTGAAATCCACCCCGGTTTCGGTAAGCGTGGCTATTTTGGGCCCTATGCCGACACAACCCGAAATCATATCCAGAATCGAAAAACAGGGATTTATAGGAAAATTCCTGTCGGTGACTCCTAAAAAAGTAGCCCGGAAATGTATTGACGGAATGTTTAAACACAAGAGGAAGATTATTCCGGGTATTCCCAATATGCTGTCTTATTATCTGATCAAGTTCATTCCGGAACATATCAGGGCGGAACTGATGACCAGATCTGTAAGGAAAAACGAAATTGTCCGAAACTGAATATAAATCCGATATTGAAGTTATGAAGGAAAAAAGAATACTCGTTACAGGTGCTAACGGAATGCTTGCGGCAAATATCATTGAAAGGCTGTTGTCCGAAGGATATAAGGTTACCGGAACTGTCAGAAAAGGGAGGACTTTCCCCGGTATGACGGATAAAAATCTCTCTATAGTGGAAGCTGATTTCAAGAATTCCGTTGCAATGTCTGAACTGATGAAAGACTGTTCTGCAGTCGTGCATGTTGCTGCCATGACTTCCCAGTCCTGCCGCGATTATGAACTGTACAGAAAAGTAAATGCCGATGCGACGGAAGAACTGGTGAAGGAAGCGTGCCGGAACGGTTTGGAGTCATTCCTTTATGTAAGCACTGCAAATACGATCGGTTACGGGGAGGCAGAGGACAGGGATATGGTGTATCCTTTCACAGGTTCTTTCTATGCCATGAGCAAGAAGGAAGCTGAAAACAGGGTCCTGAAATACAAGGACAGAATCAGGGTGGTGATTGTCAATCCTACGTTTATGATAGGAAAATACGGTTCGGAAAAAGGTTCCAACAGGATTTTTTCCATGGTCAGGAAGTCGCCGTTCGTTTTCTGTCCGTCCGGCGGGAAGAACGTTATTGATGTAAGGGAGGCTGCAAGAGGAATGGTCCTCGCTCTGGAAAAGGGAAGGAATGCCGAAAAATATCTCATATGTTCCGGAAATTATTCTTACCGGAACCTGTTCGGAACTATTGCCGCCAACTACGGTGTTTCCAGAATATTTATTCCTGTTCCTGATTTCATTCTGAAAATAGCCGGGAAGATAGGCAATATGATCTATAAGGCTGGCTTCAATACAGAGGCGACCGCAGTGAACATGGATATACTGATGGTTGACAATTTTTACAATACCGACAAGGCTGAAAAGGAACTGGGATTCATACCGGACAAAAATATCATGTAGAAGATGGAAGATATTCGGAATGAATTCGACCGTGTCATTGAGAGAAACGGGACCGGTTGTGTAAAATATGATGGTGCGGAAAAGGTTTTCGGAAAAAAAGGTCTCATGCCTCTGTGGGTAGCCGACATGGATTTCGCAACACCGGACTTCATATTGTCCGCATTGAAGAAAAGACTTGATCATCCCGTGCTCGGATATCCGGAGACAGACGAATCATATTATGATTCCATCATTTCATGGGTAAAAAGACTGCACGGATGGGAACTCTCTTCAGATGAAATCCGTTTCATACCGGGAATCGTCAGGGGGATAGGCTTTGTGCTTTCTGTTTTTGCCCGTAAAGGTGACAAGGTGATAATACAGCCTCCGGTATATCATCCTTTCCGGTTAGTTCCCGAAAAGAATGGCCTGGAGGTAGTGTACAATCCTCTCGTTCCCGTATATGAGGATGGGGAAGGAAAGCCTGAAGACATGACCGGTCCGGACTGCGACAGAATACTTACCGGATACAGAATGGATTTCAGACATCTGGAAAGCATTATCGATGACAGAACAAAGGTGCTGATTCTGTCAAATCCTCATAATCCTGCCGGAATCGCCTGGGACAAGGATACTTTGGCAAAACTGGCTGAAATAACAAGCAGGCACGGCATACTGGTGATTTCCGATGAGATACATGCGGAAATGCTGCATGGAAACGGAAAACATCTCCCATATGCCATGGCCTCGGAACAGGGAGCCTCAAATTCCATAACATTCATGGCTCCGTCAAAAACATTCAACATTGCCGGAGTGGTCAGTTCCTATTCCATAATAAAGAACCCTGATATCAGTGAGAAGTTCCATGCTTTTCTGGAAGCAGACGAACTGGATTCCCCCAATATTTTTTCATCGCTGGCAACAGTAAGCGCATATTCCGATGGATGGAAATGGAGACAGCATATGCTGGATTATGTATGGGAAAATATAGTATTCGTGGATTCGTTTCTTAAAGAACACATTCCATCGGTCAGGGCTCTCAAACCATCGGCTTCGTTTCTTGTCTGGCTTGATTGCAGGTCTTTGCGCCTGACTCAGGATGAACTTGTAAGTCTTTTTGTCAAGGACGCCGGACTTGCGCTGAATGACGGTTCCATTTTCGGTAAGGAAGGAACTGGCTTCATGCGTCTTAATGTAGGATGCCCATGGTCGACACTTCACAAAGCTTTGTCCAGTCTGAAGAATGCAATGATGAGAAGGTGCCTTATTTAAGGAATTCTTCCTGCAGCACTGAATAAACCCTGTGTACTGGAAAGCCCATTATCGTATAGAATGATCCTTCTATATGTGTAATTCCCGTATAGCCTATCCATTCCTGAATTCCGTAGCTCCCGGCTTTGTCATAAGGCTGGTATTTATTCAGGTAATATTCTATTTCGCTATTACTCAATTCTTTGAAAAATACAATTGAAGTGTCGCTAAAGGTAATTTTCTTTTTGAAGTCCCTGATGGTGACCCCGGTTATGACTTTATGTTTCTTCCCTGAAAGGAGTTTCAGCATGCGGAATGCGTCATCATAATCATGCGGTTTGCCGAGAATCTGCCCTTCGCATATGACCATGGTGTCGGAAGTAATGAGAATCTCGTCTTGCTGAAGTTCCCTGTGGAAATGTGTAGATTTTCCTTCGGAAAGCATGGCCGGAATACTCTCGATATCCGTATTGCAGTTATAGTCTTCCTTAAAGTTACTCTTCGTATCTACTTCAAAATCAATATCAAGTCCTTTGAGTAACTCTTTCCTTCTGGGAGAATTGCTGGCGAGGATTATCTTCTTTCCATTAAGATCCATAGTGTGCAAATCAGAAGTTCTTTGAATATTTGTCAATATCCAGAGCCCATTTGCCCTGGTATTTCATGACCAGTTCTATGGTGTTTCTTACGCATCCTTTTCCACCCGGGTACGGCGATATGTGGCCAGCTATTTCCTTTACTTCTTCTACAGCATCCGAAGGGCATACTCCGCAACCGCATGCAAGCATCACAGGCATGTCGGGAATATCATCTCCAAAATACATCAGTTCGTCAGCCCTTACTTCGTGTCTTCTGCAGAAATCTTCGAAATCCTTTATCTTGTCTCTCGAGCCGAGATATACGTCTTCCGGTTTCACACCGCATGTCATGACTCTTTTCCTGATGCTTTCCGAACGTCCTCCGGTGATTACTCCTATCTTGTAACCATGCATCGATGCCATTCTCATTGCAAAGCCGTCCTTTGAGTCGAATGTCCTGAACAGTTCGCCTTCAAGATTGGCCAGTATCCCTCCGTCGGTCATAACCCCGTCCACATCGAATACGAAGCCTCTGATGTTTCCGAGTATTTTTTCAAAATTGTCTTTCATGCGTCTGTAGTTTTATGACTTTGTGCCTCCGTTGTTGATTCCCATCGTGAAAGTCTTTGTGTCATTTGTCATAATCTGACCGTACTGGGCCTCGTACCTCACTATGTTGTCCTGAAGAAGCATGAGCAGTCTTTTGGCATTGTCAGGTGTCATGATGATTCTGTCTGTCACTGAAGGACGCGAGAATCCCGGAAGCATTGTGGCAAAATCAATTATCACCTCGTTTTTAGAGTGAGAGATGATGGCCAGGTTCGAATATGTTCCCTTTGCAACCTCCTGTTTGAGTTCTATGCTCATTTCCTTTTCCTTGTCGTTTTCCATTGCAATAATATCTTTATTCGTTCAGTTCATGCAAATATAGCGATTAAGTGAGAGCAAAGGCAAATTTTTTGTTTGACTTTGCCGAACATTAGCTATATATGGACACGAAGTAGACGAATATAGTGAAAGGCGAGCGCAGAAGCAAAGATATGAGAAAATCTCACCTGTTTATCTTGAAAAATCCGTATATTTGCAAAATATTGTATCTGAATTTGCATATAGATTCGGAACAGGGTAAGATAAAGTAGATTTTTTATGGAAATTCCAGCAAAGTACAATCCTTCCGAGACGGAAGACAAATGGTATGCCTATTGGCTTGACAATAAGTTTTTTCATTCCGAACCAGATAATCGCGAACCATATACAGTCGTTATACCTCCGCCAAACGTTACGGGTATACTTCATATGGGACATGTCCTGAACAATACATTGAATGACGTTCTTGTAAGGAAAGCGCGCATGGACGGTAAAAACGCGTGCTGGGTGCCGGGTACGGACCATGCTTCCATCGCTACAGAGAGCAAAGTAGTTGCAAAGCTGAAGGCTGAAGGCATAAACAAGGAAGACATCACGAGGGAAGAATTTCTCAAATATGCCTGGGAGTGGAAGGAAAAGCACGGAGGCATAATACTCAGCCAGCTCAGGAAGTTGGGGGCTTCATGTGACTGGGACAGGACGAAATTCACCATGGATCCGGATTTGAGCGATGCCGTTATAAACACTTTCGTCTATTTTTACAGGAAAGGATACATTTACAGGGGAGTCAGGATGGTGAACTGGGATCCTGCCGGACTGACGGCCGTGAGTGACGAAGAGGTTATACACAGGGATACGGTCAGCAAGTTCTACCATCTGAGATATTTTGTTTCCGACGGTAACGGGAAGCCTACCGACAAGTATATAGTTGTTGCGACGACTCGTCCGGAGACAATCATGGCAGATGCTGCCGTATGTATAAATCCTGCTGATGAACGGTATCATTGGCTCAAAGGTAGAAAGGTTCTTATTCCATTGATTAACAAGGAAATACCTATAATAGAAGATTCTTATGTCGAAATGGAATTCGGTACGGGATGCCTCAAGGTTACTCCGGCACACGATGTAAATGACTATGAGATAGGAATGAGGCATAATCTTCCCGTTACGGACATTATCGACGACCATGGACGGTTGAACGGGAAAGCCGTGATACTGGTAGGCGAGGACAGGTTCGAAGCGAGGAAAAAAATTGAAAAGATGCTGGAGGATGCGGGAAACCTGGAGAAGGTGGAAGATTATACATCGCCTGTAGGTTATTCCGAAAGGACGAACGCGGTTATAGAACCTAAACTTTCCATGCAGTGGTTCCTGAAGATGGACTCTCTTGCCAAGGATGCGTTGGAGTCTGTAGAAAGCGGCAAGGTCAAGCTCATTCCTGACAAGTACCGGAATACTTACCGGCATTGGATGGAAAACGTGCGTGACTGGTGTATCTCGCGTCAGTTGTGGTGGGGGCAGAGAATACCTGCATATTACCTGCCGGACGGAAGGTATGTAGTTGCCGAAAGTGCAGAAAAGGCATTGGAGGAAGCCAGAGTTCTTGATCCGGCCTTGAACATGTCCGACCTGAAACAGGACGAGGATGTTCTTGATACGTGGTTCTCTTCTTGGCTGTGGCCGATTTCCGTATTCGATACGGCAAAGGCCGGCCATCCTGAACGCGAGCCGAACAGGGATCTCGCTTACTATTATCCTACCAACGATCTTGTGACAGGACCAGATATCCTGTTCTTCTGGGTTGCAAGGATGATAATGGCAGGAAACGAGTTCATGAATGATGTTCCTTTCAGAAACGTATATCTTACCGGAATTGTGCGTGACAAACTTGGACGCAAGATGTCCAAGACTTTGGGAAATTCGCCTGATCCGCTTGACCTGATAGCCAAATACGGTGCAGATGCGGTAAGGCTCGGAATGTTGCTGTGCAGTTCTGCCGGGAATGACATCCTGTATGATGATGCCCAGGTGGAGCAGGGACGCAACTTCTGCAACAAGATATGGAATGCCTTCCGGCTGGTGACAGGATGGAAAGTTGATGACAATTCCAATCAGCCGCAGCCTTCCGCCGTTGCTGTCAAATGGTTTGCTGACAGATTGAGCCAGACCGTGGAAACGGTGGAAGACCATTTTTCCAAATTCAGGATTTCCGATGCATTGATGTGTACCTACAAACTGTTCTGGGATGATTTCTGTGCATGGTATCTTGAAATTGTCAAGCCTGCTTACGGAGCCGCCATGGACAGGAAGACATATGATGCAACGCTTTCGTATTTCGAAGCCCTTCTCAAGATGATACATCCTGTCATGCCGTTCATTACGGAGGAACTCTGGCAGTCAATGGCAGAAAGGGGCAATGGTGCTACAATCATGTTCGAACCGTTCCCGAAATCTTCAGGTTTCGATGCCGGTCTCATATCCCGTTTTGAAACCGCCTTCGGTGCAATTGCAGGTATACGCAGCATCCGCCAGCAGAAGAATGTTTCGCTGCGCGAACACCTTACCGTATATGTGAAAGGTAATTTTCCCGATGATGTTATTCCTGTCGTAGAGAAGATGGCCAACTGCAATGTTGTACCGGCAGACAGTTTCGAAGGGCTTTCCGGTATTTCCTTTATGGTCGGTACATATGAAATGATGGTTTCCATGACCGGACTCATAGATGTTGCAGAAGAAATTTCGAAACTCGAGGCGGCATTGGAGTATCAGGAAAAATTCCTTGCATCCGTGAGGAAAAAGCTATCCAATGAGAAATTCGTTTCCGGTGCACCGGAGAATGTCGTAGCCGTAGAGAGGAAAAAGGAAGCCGATTCGCTTTCCAAGATAGAGAGTATCAAGGCTTCATTGGAGTCACTGAAAAAGAACGCCTGAATTTTCAAGTCATGATGAAATCGGAATTATATCTTGATGTCCGGTATTATGAAACCGATCAGATGGGGATAGTACACCATTCCAATTATATTAGGTTTTTTGAATGCGGACGCTCGGCAATGCTCAAGGAATACGGACTGCCGATAGAGAAAATAGAGGAGGCCGGTGTTGTACTGCCGGTAGTTTCAGTCGAATGTCATTACAAGTATTCGGCAAGGATGGGAGATACCCTGAGGATAGTCACTAGAATTGAAAAGGTCCCGATGGCGAAAATGGTCATAAAAAGTGATATATTCAACCAGAACGGCCAGCTTGTATGTGACGGAGTCGTGACACTCGGTTTCCTTGATGCAGAGACAAGGCATCCGGTAAGATGCCCGGAATCTCTGGCTGAACTGATAGAAAAGCATATTAACGATTAACGCATAATAGTTATGATCAGTTTTCCATTATTTATAGGCGGCTGGGAAATTGCTGCGATTATTCTGGTGTTGTTGGTGCTGGTAGGCGGGAAAAAAATACCCGAACTGATGTCAGGTCTTGGCAAAGGTATCAAGAATTTCAAGAAAGGCATGAAGGAAGGGGAAGAAGATGATGCTAAATGATTTCAATTAACGGACTTACTGTAGCTTATGGTGGCTTCACCCTTCTGAATGATATCAATTTCCATATCAGTGAAAATGACAAGATAGGACTGGTGGGGAAAAATGGAGCCGGAAAGTCTACTGTTTTGAAACTGATCTGCGGGGAGCAGACGCCGACTGCCGGAAGAGTGGTTGTTCCTGCCGGTGTCAAGATAGGATACCTTCCGCAGATAATGAAGCACAATAGAGGCAGGAGCGTCATAGACGAGGCGATGACTGCCTTCAGGGAGTTGTATGCGCTTGAAGATGAACTTGAAAGGATTACCGAAGAACTTTCTGCCAGGGACGATTATGAATCCGAAGCTTATGGAAAACTGATTGTCCGGATGAATGACATCAATGACAGGCTTTCATTCGCCAAATCCGAATCTCCGTCTGCCATGGCGGAGAAAACGCTGACAGGGCTGGGATTCAGATATGAAGAGCTGGACAGACCAACCGAGACTTTCAGCCAGGGATGGAATATGCGTATAGAGCTCGCCAAGATACTGCTGTCGAAGCCTGATGTTCTGCTTCTGGATGAGCCGACCAACCATCTGGACATAGAATCGATAGAATGGCTGGAGAAATATCTTCAGGCATATAACGGTTCTCTGGTGCTGATTTCCCACGACAGGAAATTTCTGGACAACATCACCAACAGGACAGTGGAGATAATGTTGGGAAGAATTCATGATTACAAGGTGCCCTACAGCAAGTATCTTGAACTCAGGAAGGAAAGGATAGCCCAGCAGAAAGCTGCATATGACAACCAGCAGAGAATGATTGAAAAGACGGAAGAGTTTATAGAGCGTTTCCGTTACAAGCCGACCAAATCCAATCAGGTCCAGTCGCGCGTCAAGCAGTTGCAGAAACTGGAAAGGATAGAGGTCGATGTGGAAGACAAGTCTGCGCTCGTTGTAAAGTTTCCTCCAGCCCCCCGCTCAGGAGATGTCGTTTTCAAAGCTGTGGACATTTCGGTTGGCTATGGCCCGAAAACGGTTTTCAGCAATGCTGACATTGAGGTCAGGCGTGGAGAGAAAGTAGCCCTCGTCGGACGCAACGGAGAGGGTAAGACGACTTTGATGAGAGTCATAATGGGGGAGTTGGAACCCTTTAAAGGCGAAGCCAGGACAGGCTATAATGTAAATATAGGGTATTATGCACAGAATCAGGAAGATATTCTTGACAAGGAAGACACAGTTTTCGATACTCTGGACCGTGTGGCAGTAGGTGACATACGTACGAAACTGAGAGATATTCTGGCAGCATTCCTGTTCCGCGGAGAAGATATAGACAAGAAAGTAGCAGTATTGAGCGGAGGCGAACGTGCAAGGCTTGCCATGGCCAAACTGATTCTCAAACCCTATAACCTACTTGCTCTTGACGAGCCTACTAACCACATGGACATCCGTTCCAAGGATATTCTCAAACAGGCTTTGAAATCATATGACGGAACATTGATTGTAGTGTCACATGACAGGGATTTTCTGGACGGGCTTGTGGACAAGATATATGAATTCAGGGACGGTAAGGTCCGAGAACATCTTGGGGGAGTCGCCGAGTTTCTTGAAAGGAGGAGAATAGAGAATCTGAATGAACTTGAAAGGCATGCCGTAAAGGAACCGGCTGTTTCAGAAGTTCAGGAAAAGAAATCGGAATCAAAAAGCGAATATCTCAACAGGAAATTCGTTTCAAAAGAAGAGAAAAAAGCCAGGAACAGGATAAGCTGGCTTGAAAAGGAGATTTCCTCCCTCGAGTCCGATATGAAGGAACTGGAACATAAATTGTCGGAAAATTCAGGGGAATATGATGTTATGGAACTTACCAGAGAGTACCTTGAGAAGAAAAGGGAACTCGATTCAAAGACGGACGAATGGGTAAAACTGTCGGAAACATACATGTAAACATAATAATTCAGCATATTGGAAATGGAAGAAAAGAAGCTACAGTACCTGTACGGAATGCATCCCGTGATGGAAGCACTGAAATCAGGCAGACGATTTGAAAAGGTCCTTCTGAAACAGGGACTTGAGGGACAACAGTTCAGGGAACTCATGGATATTCTCAATAATGACAGCATTCCTTTCCAGTTCGTTCCTGCGGAACGTCTGAACAGGATGGTAAGGGGAGTGCATCAGGGAGTCGTAGCATGCCTTTCGTCCATTGATTATGTGGATTTGGAAGAAATGGTGAACAATGCCCTTTCCGGAAGTGACAATCCTATTATTCTCATACTGGACGGAGTGAGTGATGTCCGTAATCTGGGGGCAGTGGCAAGGAGCCTTGAATGTGCCGGAGGGCAAGGCATAATAGTACCGGCGAAAGGAGGTGCCGCCATCAATGCAGATGCACTGAAGGCATCGGCAGGCGCTTTATTCAGAATTGACACATGCAAGGTCCCGAATCTCCGTCTGGCCGTATATTATCTGAAACAGAACGGTTTCAAAATAATAGCCGCAACCGAGAAGACCGACCACCTTATCTATGATGTAGACATGAAAGGTCCTTGTGCGATTGTCATGGGGTCTGAGGGAAAGGGAGTGTCAAAGACAATGCTGGATATGGCAGATGAAAAAGCCGCCATTCCTCTGAAGGGTGAAATTTCCTCCCTGAATGTATCGGTAGCCGCATCCGTAATCCTCTTTGAAGCTGTGAGACAAAGATTGTAGAGTTATGTTCATTCTTGATTCACACTGCGATACGCCTTCCCAGATAAGACGTCTGAGAGATCTCAGACTTGACAATTCCAGAGGCCAGGTAGATTTCCCGAAAATGAAGAGAGGGGGAGTTGATGCCGCGTTTTTCGCGATTTATACGCCGGCTTCATTTTCTTCCGATATGGCTACTGTGCATGCTCTGGACCTGATTGCAGGAGTGTATGATACACTTGATCTCAGCCGTGACTCGGCGGCAATCGCATTGACTCCGGGAGATGCACTGCTCAATAAGTATAAAGGTCTGATTTCCGTATTTCTCGGAATGGAGAACGGTTCTCCCATACAGATGTCACTTTCTCTTCTGAGGCAATTTTACAGACTTGGGATAAGGTATATGACATTATGCCATTCTTCCAGCAACAATATATGCGACTCGTGTGCGTCGGAGATACCATATTGGAATGGTCTCAGCCCTTTCGGAAAAGAAGTGGTGGGACAGATGAACGAACTGGGTATGATTATCGACGTTTCGCATATTTCGGATGCTTCATTCTTTGATGTCATGAAGTATTCAGAAGCACCGGTAGTCGCAACTCATTCATGCTGCAGGGCGCTTGCACAGCATCCGAGGAATCTTACGGATGAAATGCTCAGGGCCATAGCGGATAAAGGGGGAGTGGCGCAGATCAATTTCTATCCGGTTTTCCTGGATAACGGTTTCGCCGTAACTTTGGAGGAATCCGGAATTTCCGGCAAAGGTGAGGAAATCGAAGCCGAATTCATTGCCGATCCTGCAAATCCGCAGAAAAGGGCTGCGTGGGATGCCGTATATGATGAACTGAATTCGTTGCCGAGACCTTCATATAAAAGAATTGTCGACCATATAGACCATGCTGTTAATGTTGCCGGTATAGAACATGTCGGAATCGGTTCTGATTTTGACGGTATTGCAGTGACTCCAGACGGACTTGACGACATTTCACATATAGGAATCATTTTCGATGAAATGAAATCCCGCGGATATTCATGGGACGATATAGAAAAGGTAGCCGGAAAGAATTTTTTGCGTACAATGTCGGACGTACAGTCGTTAACAAAAATGTTATAAATAATAACTTTTTTGTTAAATTAGTTTATTGATAATTATTTATCGTTTATTATACATAGCCTCAGCATATTGAGGGCATTCGCCGAGAACCTTTCGGTATTTCTCTTCCTGTCGCTGCTGAAAACGAATTTTCGGGCATATGTTCCGTGGGGACCCGATACGCCTATCCAGACTGTTCCTGCCGGATTTTCCTCAGTACCGCCTCCCGGACCTGCAATTCCGGTAGTTGACACCGAGTAGTCAGATCCCGTGAGCAGTCTGACGCCTTCCGCCATTTTTTCTGCGCATTCCATGCTGACGACCCCATGTCTTTCCACAACTTCATCGGGAACTCCCAGTACCTTGGTCTTTATGTCCGTCGCATACGATACTACTGAACCTTTGAAGTATGCCGATGCACCTGGGATGGATGTTATCAATGCCGCTACGTTTCCGCCGGTACATGACTCCGCCGTACTTACTGTCAGTCCTTTCTCCAAGAGCAATTTTCCGAGGACATTCTGAAGGTTGTCGTCTTCTTCCGAATATACAAGATCCCCCAGCATCGGTTTCAGTTTTTCAAATTCTTCCGATATCCTGCGTTCTTCTTCCTCCTTTTTACCTCCATAGATTGAAAGCCTCAGACGTACGCCTGTGGACATGTTCGGAAGGTATGCAAGATGGATGTCGTCCGGAAGTGCATCTTCCCATTGAGAAATCATTTTTGCCAGAGCGGATTCCGCCATTCCGAAGGTCATGAGGGTCTTGTGGTATATGTCTGTGAGGGCGCAGTGTTTTCTGATGTCGGCAACAACTTCATCCATTGCACCCATTGCTTCGAAAGGAACTCCCGGGAGTGAATAAAGGGTACATCTGTGGCCGAATCCGGAATTTTCATCGAAACGGAATATCATTATCGGAGCCGTACCCAACCGGTTCGGAATAACTTCACATGTATCAGGTACCATGGCCTGGGCCCTGTTTATGTCCAGAACCTCGAGACCTCTCGCATGTAGAATCTCATGGATAATTGAGAGCTGTTCCTTGTTTTCTGTAAATGAAGTACATCCGGAAAGATCAGCCAAGGCCTTTTTGGTAATGTCATCCTTGGTCGGACCGAGGCCTCCGGTAGTTATCACTATGTCATTTTTCCGGAGTTCTTCCCCGATATTTTCTATTATTTCATCGTGAAGGTCTCCGATTGAAAGTATTCTTGTACACCTGATGCCGTTGTCACCCAGGATTGCTGATATTCTGGCGGAGTTCGTATCGACTATCTGGCCTATCAGGATTTCGTCACCTATGGTGCATATCGATGCAGTAGTCATGCTATGATCTTTTTGAAAGGAATCTGTTTATCTTCTTGACAAGTGAAGGACCTTCATAAATGAAGCCTGTGTATATTTCAATAAGGGAAGCTCCGGCATCAAGCATCTCCGCAGCCTGTTCCGGAGACATGATTCCGCCGACTCCGATGACAGGAAGATTTCCTCCGGTCTTTCCGCTGATATATTTCACTAGTTCCAGATTCTTCCTGTACAGAGGTGCTCCCGACATACCTCCGTTTCCGATATTGCCGATTTCCTTTTCATCGATGGTAAGTCCGTCCCTTGACCTGGTAGTGTTTCCTGCCACGATTCCGTCTATACCGGACATCATTGCATAGTCAAGTATGTCATCGAGCTGCTGGTGGGGTATGTCGGGAGATACCTTGAGGAGGATCGGCCGGTATTCGTCAAAATACATTCTGAGATCCAGAAGTTTGTCTGTTATATCGGAAAGATATGAAACGTCCTGAAGCTCGGACAGGCCTACAACATTCGGGCAGGATATGTTTATGACAAACATGTCTACAAAGTCATACAGAAGTGCGAAAGCTGATTCATAATCTTTGGACGCCTCTTCGTTCAGACTGGTCGAATTCTTTGATATGTTTGCCGCTACGATAGTCTCGGGGCGGTTCCTTTTGAGATTTTCAACAGCATGCTTTACACCCTTGTTGTTGATTCCCATACGGTTGATAATAGCCTTGTCCTGGGGGATACGGAAGAGTCTGGGCTTGGGATTCCCGTCCTGTGGCCTGGGAGTCAGGGAGCCTATTTCCACAAACCCGAATCCGAAATCAGCCATATCATTGTAATATTCTCCGTTTTTGTCCAGACCTCCGGCAAGTCCGACGGGGTTTTTGAAGGTCAGTCCGAAGAGTTCCTTTGCCAATGATGGGGATTCGCATCTGAACATCAACCTTTTTATCCTTTTGGCAAAAGGTACTGCGCGAAGGGCTTTCAGCATCAGGAATGTGATATTATGTGCAGTTTCCGGATTCAATCTGAAAAGAACCGGACGAATGAGCTGTTTGTACATGAGTTATCCCAATTAATGTTCGGCCTGCAAACTTACGAAATATTTGCAAGACTAAGAAACTGTTCAAACAACTTCTAAAGTTCCTGATACGAATTGTCATCATAGAGTACGATTACCCTGACAGCCTTTCTCTGCCGTTCAGGATTTTCATATTTACGTACAACTGCAGGCTGCCGTGCAGATTCTTCATTCCCGGAGACTTTGTCGGTTCCGGTATTGCTGTTTCCTATAATTTTTTCGGCGTCATCAGTCAGTGTCTGCGGAGCAAACAAGTCTGCGGTACCGTCATTAGAGCCGACATTGGTGGACTGTTGTTGGGACTTGTACATCTTTCCGGTGCCTGTAAGCAGCCACTCTATATTCAGCTCAGGAAATGACTTCATAACTCCGACAATAAAGTCGTATCCCGGATTGTTCCTTCCGGCAATGATATGCGATATGCTGGCGCGTGCTACGTTGATCTTGTCTGCAAATTGCGCCTGTGTGATATTTTCTGCTGCCAAAAACTGCTGTAACCTGATATTCATATTTGGAATCATTTGATTTACAAATGTAATAAAAATATTAATAGCAAATGTGAATCAAATGGATTCAATTTTGTAAACAAAGAGGGGAGAGCTTGTTTAGAGCTTATATTATTACTTTAGATTAATTATATAAAATATTGGAAATAACTAATTTATATTAACTATACAAATGTGTTTGATGAATTTTAAGTGTTATAGCGGCCAGTAATGTCGTATTTTCTGGACAGTTTACTTAAATATTTGTTCAATAACTTTAAATAAATATTATAAATATCTGAATTTAAATAAATTAACGATTTAAAATCGGTTCATAAGTTTTTCTTATTACAGAAATGTAAACGCACTCTTGAAAGGTGAAATTCGGTTGATTTTGTTTGTAGTATAATTACAAATGTATACTAAGAATTGAGTTATCTGAATTATATTTGTAAATCAGTATGAGCAACAACGCAATTACTGACTAAATAATACGGGATTTCGGAATTTGTGACTAATTATGTAATTTCGCCGAAATTTTAAATTCTCAATGATGATACCGTCTGTATGTATTGATGACTATGATTATATCCTGCCTGACGACAGGATTGCGAAATATCCGTTGGAAAAAAGAGATTCTTCGAAATTGCTCATATACAGGTCTGGAGCCGTGGATGAGAAAATTTTCAGAAATCTCCCTGAGGAACTTCCGGATGGAGCTATGATGGTGTTCAACGATACAAAGGTGGTTCCGGCCAGAATGCACTTCAGGAAAGAATCCGGGGCTCTGATAGAAATTTTCTGTCTTGAACCGGTTGCTCCTGCGGAGTATAACCAGATTTTTTCAGCTACGGATTGCTGCCGGTGGAAATGCATAGTCGGCAATGCAAAAAAATGGAAATCCGGGAAGCTGAAGCTCTGCAATCCTGAAAATTCCCCGGAAATTGCTGGCATGAATCTGAATGCGGAGCTTGTATCACGTGACGGAGAGACCTCCGTAGTGGAATTTGCGTGGAATAATGCAAGTCCTTTTTCAAAAGTGCTGGAAGTTTGCGGTACGATTCCGATACCACCTTATCTTAACCGTGAATCGGAGGATATCGACAAGAGCAGATATCAGACGCTTTATGCAAAATACAGAGGGTCGGTGGCTGCTCCTACTGCAGGTCTGCATTTTACGGACGAGGTACTTGAAAACATAAGGAAGAAGGGGATACTGGAGGAAACGGTATGCCTTCATGTCGGCGCCGGGACATTTCTTCCGGTCAAAAGCCATATGATATCCGGACATCCGATGCACAGGGAACCTTTCAACGTGTCCAGAAAACTAGTTTCCGAACTTCTTGACGGCAGCCGGAAAGTCATTGCTGTCGGAACGACTTCCGTCAGGACTCTGGAATCCCTTTATTATCTGGGAGTAAAATGTATGGAAAACGGATTCCCGTCTGATATCGAACAGTGGATGCCTTATGAATCGTCATACAGACCGTCAAGGAAAGAGGCGCTCGGCGCACTGCTCAAGTATATGGATGAAAACGGTATGGACAGCATTTCGGCAGGCACTAGAATCATTATTGTTCCCGGGTATGAGTTCCATATAGTCGATATGCTTGTCACCAATTTCCATCAGCCCCAAAGCACTTTGCTTCTGCTTATTTCGGCTTTTGTCGGAGGCGACTGGAAGACTGTATATGATTATGCACTGAGCCATGATTTCCGTTTTCTGAGCTATGGAGACAGTTCTCTGCTGTTCCGCAAATAGTTTTTGTTTTTTACTTATTACGGCTTATATTTGCAAAATTAACATTTTTGAGCATTAATTGCTTTAGATAGTATGATAGATCTGTCAAAATTCGAAAGTATCAGTCCATATACGGATGAAGAAGCCGTTAAGGCTCTGAACATTGTTGCCGAGAACCCTGTAATCACGGAGGTGTCGCAATACTTTTTTCCGAACGAATCTCCTGATTTTCTCAAGATGAGACTCAAGGCTGTCAAGGGTATCGATGATTTTCAGATAATGGTCATGTCCAAGGTAGTCGAGTGGGTTCTGGAACATACTTCCCATATATTTTCATATGACGGAGTATCCAACATTGACGTTTCAAAGGGCAAATTTCTGGCTTTGTCCAACCATCGCGACATAATTCTGGATCCTGCTATTACGCAGCTCGTACTTTACCGAAACGGAATTCCGATGACAGAGATTGCTGTCGGTGACAATTTGATAACCAACAAGTTCATTGAGTACCTCATACGTTCCAACAGGATGATAAAGGTTGTCAGGGGAATATCTGCCAGGGAACTGTATCTGTCATCGCAGATGCTGTCGGAATATATAAGGCTCAATATCACCGAGCAGAAAAGTTCCATTTGGCTTGCCCAGAGGCAGGGCCGTACGAAAAACGGTTATGACATCACAGAACAGGGGCTTCTCAAGATGCTCGATATGAGCGGGACCAAGGGATTCCAGAAGAATTTCGAGGAACTTAACATCATACCTTTGAGCATATCATATGAGTATGAGCCGTGTGACATATTGAAAGCAAGAGAGTTGCTTATATCAAGGACTCAGAAGTACGTCAAGCAGGAAGGTGAGGATCTCAACAGCATACTTGTAGGAATCAAGCAGCAGAAAGGAAACATACATTTGAATATAGGTACACCTCTTACGTCGGAAGAAATAGAAAAGGCTTCCTACTGTGACAAGAATGACAGATATCAGCTGATACGTCATGCCGTAGACATTCGTGTAATTGAAGGTTACAAGCTTTGGAAGACCAATTATATGGCTTATGATCTTCTTAACCATACATATAAGTTTTCCGATAAATACACTCCAGAAGAATCCGAAGAGTTTGTAGCATATATCGAGCACCAGCTTGACCTTGTTGAGAAAGATCTCAACAGAGCTGATTTGCGTAACATTCTTCTAAATATCTATGCAAATCCTATTGTTGCCAAGGAACAGATTAATATGGAATCGTGATTTCATGATGTTCCTCGTTTGTTACACAATTTATATTATGTTAAGTTAACCTGATGAAACAGAGGGTAGGACTGCCGGTACTTCTCATACTGCTGCTTTCGCTGCTGGCCACGGACAGATTATTCTGTACGGGTGAATCTGTGCGCGTATTGCCCGAGGTATCGAGCGAAATCACTCAGGATGACCGTTCCAGCGACAGGTATACCGATTATAACAGGCCTCTGGTTTTTCCATCCGAGAGTTCGGTTTCATTTTGCAGGACGCCTGCAAGCACCGGGGCTACATCCGTGAATGCATGTTCGCGGCGTTCTGTCAATACCCATAATATCGACAAGATTATGATGAAGGACGGCAAGTTGCTGAAGATCAGTGATTTGTCGAGGTTTCTTGTAAATATTCTGCTTTTCCCGTCCGGACAGGAGTCCATGGACCATCATCTGATAATTTTGCGCAAACTGATAATTTAACGGATATCCTTAAAGATTCACGATGGACTTGACTCTCCCCTATTTTTCAATGGATATCATTTAACAGTTTAATTATCAATATTATGGAAAAATTTATTAGGGTTCGTTCCCTGAAAGACATAGTAATTTCCTTGTTTGCAATCATTGCAGGTACTGTCCTTGTTCTCATGCCGACTTCAGTTTCGGTCAACATTGTAGGCTTTTTCCTTATATTCGCTGGAATCATTCTTATCATAGTCCTGAGAACAGGATACAGGGACAGCGAGACCGGAGAATTATTCATGAAGAAGGAAAAGTATTTCCCTCAAAGCAAGAGAGACAGCATTGCAAAGGCCATATCTTCCGACATCGAGAATATCGACTGTACTGAGGAAGACAGAGGAAACGGTCTAAGACTCGATGTATATTACAACAGGAAGTCCGGACACAGTTTCGTTCAGCTGTTAGAGTATATACCTTATAAATACGAATCATGTACTCCGGTATATGCA
Organism: uncultured Bacteroidales bacterium; assembly: GCA_949300335.1. Lineage (GTDB taxonomy): Bacteria > Bacteroidota > Bacteroidia > Bacteroidales > UBA932 > Cryptobacteroides. Next base: position 69,577 of record CASGDV010000075.1, read on the forward strand.
TATGATTTTGTAAAAATTCAAAATCTCGTAAAGTAAGATGGAATATATAATTCTGTTGATATCACTGATTGCCATCGTATTTGGAGCCGACTATCTTGTTTCCGGTGCGGTGGCAATCGCCAGAAAATATCATGTATCGGACTTTGTAATAGGTGCCGCCATTGTAGGAGTGGGTACTTCCATGCCGGAATTGGTCGTAAGCCTTATAGGTGCCGTGCAGGGTAATTCGGACGTGGCGATAGGAAATGTGGTCGGATCGAATATTTTCAATGTCCTTGGAATTCTGGGAATAACAGGAATGTTTTTCCCTATAGCTGTTTCACGGGCTAACATGAGATTCGAGATTCCGTTATGCATTTTCGTTTCAGTTGTCCTGATGTTGCTGGCATTCAATATGTTCAATGGAGATGAGCCGGTTATTGGAAGAGTTGACGGCATAGTGCTCCTGCTCTTCTTCGTATATTTCATGTGGTATTCTTTCTGGAGAGACGGGAAAAATGCACGTAATGAGGAAGCCGGGGTACATGAGGAGAGCACTCCCCTGTGGATTGCGGCGGTCAAGGTTCTCGGCGGACTTGCAGTTCTAATAACCGGCTGCCACTTCTTTGTTGAAGAAGCTGTCGTGATTGCCAGGAATTTCGGTGTCGACGATGCTTTCATTTCCATCACGCTGATAGCATGCGGTACTTCCCTGCCGGAACTTGCTGCTTCCGTAGCGGCAGCTTTCAAGAAGAATACGCAGATGGCTCTCGGAAACATAGTAGGATCAAACATATTCAACATAACTTTTATTCTCGGTCTCAGTTCCCAGATTTCCCCATTGCATTCCGCCGGCATAACGGTTGTCGACTACGCCGTTATGATCTTTGCGGCAATGCTTCCGGCATTGTTCGGAATCAGGGGAAGGATATCGCGTGCCGGAGGTGCGGTGATGTTCATATGTTACATTATTTACAATTATTATCTGATTAACAACCAAATCGTATGATTCTTCAAATTCTGACACTGATCGGTGCTCTCGGAATGTTTCTTTACGGAATGAACATGATGAGCTCCGGACTACAGAAGGCGGCGGGAGACAAGCTCAGGGCCTTTTTGGCAGCCATGACTTCCAATCCGTTCAAGAGGGTGCTCACCGGACTGGGCATAACGGCTGTCATCCAGTCATCCAGCGCCACAACAGTGATGGTCGTTAGTTTCGTCAATGCGGGACTGCTGACCCTGACGCAGGCAGTAGGCGTGATTATGGGGGCCAATATCGGTACAACCGTTACCGCCTGGCTGATTTCATGGCTCGGCTTCAAGATGGACATTTCCGTGCTGTCTATACCGCTTATGGCTGTTGGCTTCATTTTGACCTTGTCGAAAATCGGTAAGAGAAAGAACATAGGTGAACTGATTATCGGATTTGCCCTTCTCTTCCTCGGACTGTCTTTCATGAAGGATTCCGTACCTGATTTCAACTCTAATCCTGAAATTTTCGAGTTCATATCCGGATGGACCGGATACGGTTTCGGTTCCGTACTGATTTTCCTTGTGTTAGGTACCATTCTTACACTCGTTCTCCAGTCATCCAGCGCAACCGTAGCCCTGACACTGATTATGCTGAATCTTGGATGGATTCCGTTCAACATGGCGGCGGCGATGGTTCTCGGAGAGAATATAGGAACGACAATTACTGCCAACATCGCTGCTTCAGTAGCGAACACTTCGGCAAAAAGGGCGGCAATGGCGCATACCCTGTTCAACGTATTCGGCGTGATATGGGCATTGATATTCTTTACTCCGTTTCTCGGATTCATCGGCAGAATCATATCATGGATGGGCTATCCGGACCCTACAGCTCCAGGTTTTTCCGTGATGTCATCTACATCTGCCGAAGGTACGGCAGCACTTTACGGAATATCGATGCTTCATACGATGTTCAATTTCATTAACACTTGTATCTTGATATGGTTTACTCCTTTGATTGTCAAAGCTGTGTCATACATCATCAAGGCTCCGGCCAATCAGGAGGATGAAAGTTTCAAGCTCAAGTATATAGATGCCGGTCCTATGGGAACGGCAGAGCTTGCAATCGACCAGGCAATGAAGGAAATCATTCATTTTGCAGATATCTCGAAAAAAGGACTGGCGTATGCAAGGGCGGCAATCAATGAAACCGACAGGGACCGTTTCGAGGAACTGAGGGCCAAACTGGTCAAATATGAGGAAATTGCCGACAAAATCGAATATGAAATAGCCAGTTTCCTGAATGCCATGTCGTCGGAGGAATTGAGCGAGGACTCGTCCAACAAGATAAAGGCCATGTACAAGATTATCAGCGAACTTGAGAGTCTCGGTGATTCGGGCGAGGCCATAAGCAGAATCCTGTCAAGGCGGAATGTTCACAACAAGTCATTCGGAGAGGAAACCATCAAGAAACTCAACCTCATGGTGGATCAGGTTGACCATGCGTATGATGTGATGATTCTCAATCTGAAGGATGCCGAAGCATCAAGGCTCGGTGAGATTTCAAATGCGATTGATGCCGAACAGAATATCAACGAGATGAGGAACAATCTGCGCGATGAGGAAATCGAGCTCATTGAAAGTGATGGAAGCAATTATCAGACAAGCGTTTATTACATGGATCTTGTTTCCGAACTTGAGAAAATGGGAGATTTCATCATCAACATTTCCCAGGCATTGTACAAATGCAGGAATTGATTGATTGGATTAATATTAATATCTTTGCAGTCCTTTCTTTCGGAGGGACTGCAATTTATTTTTACAGATATGTCAAGAAGAAAACGTCAGGATATAGTATACGAGAATGTCCGGGTGGAATCGGTTGCTGCCGAGGGCAAGGCCCTGGCCCATGTCGACGGGGTCGTGCTTTTCATTCCTTTTGCCGTACCGGGAGACATCGTGGATGTGAAGGTTACCAAAAAGAAAAAGAATTATATGGAAGGATATGTGCTCAGGATGGTCGAACCTTCGGAGCACAGGCTTGAGCCGTTCTGCAGTCACTTCGGTGTTTGCGGCGGATGCAAGTGGCAGCCTCTTCCCTATCCGATGCAGCTAGAAGCAAAGCAGAGACAGGTTTATGACCAGCTTGTCAGAATCGGACATCTTTCCGTTCCAGAGATAAGGCCGATAATTCCATCCGACAAGACTACTCTGTACCGTAACAAACTCGAGTTCACATTCTCGCAGAGAAGGTGGATAGATTCCGGAGAAGATCCAGACTCTCTGACCGACAAGGAAAGATGCGGCCTGGGCTTTCATGTGGGGCGTTTTTTCGACAAGGTCCTAGATATCGAATTCTGTCATCTCCAGAAGGAGCCTTCAAATGCCATCCGGCTTTTCATCAGGAAATATGCCCTGGAACATGACCTCACATTCTTCAATATAAGGGAGCACAGCGGCTTTCTTAGAAACATGTTCATCAGGACGACAGATGCCGGAGAGGTGATGCTCATAGTCTGTTTTTATCATGAGGATGCCGTGAAGAGGATTGCGCTCCTTGATGCAGTAGCCGAAGCTTTCCCTCAGATTACGTCTTTGTATTATGTCGTGAACTCCAAACCGAATGACTCCATTTCGGATCAGGACTGCATATTGTATAAAGGGGATGAAGCCATATATGAAAACATGGGCAGTCTTCGGTTCAAGATAGGTCCGAAGTCGTTCTATCAGACAAATTCTGGCCAGACTATGAAATTATATACGGTGGCCAAGGAGTTTGCCTCGCTTGGGGGAAAAGAAGTGGTCTATGATCTTTATACGGGTACCGGAACCATTGCGCAGTTCGTTTCGGACAAGGCTCGGAAAGTAATAGGCATTGAATATGTTCCCGAAGCCATAGAAGATGCGGGAATCAACGCTTCGGTGAACGGGATAGACAATTGCGAATTCTTTGCCGGTGACATGAAGGACATCCTGACAGATGAATTCGTGGAAACCCACGGGCATCCGGATGTTGTCATTCTGGATCCTCCGAGAGCGGGCATACATCCCGATGTTGCCAAGGTTATTTTGAATGCGGCGCCGGACAGGATTGTCTATGTCAGCTGCAATCCTGCTTCACAGGCAAGGGATCTCGAAATTCTGTGCAGAGACTATGAAATAACTGCCGTACAGCCGGTCGACATGTTCCCGCACACACACCATCTTGAAAATGTGGTGGCTTTAAAGAGACGTTGATTTTTCGCAATACACCCTCCCCTGCCCGGTTCTCAGGACTGTAAGTTCGTCGTTTCTGGATGCATATCCGGATTCCATAACGGCTTCATATATCTTTCCTTTCGAGGTGATTATTTTCCCGGAAGGATGCAGGTCCGTGAATGCCCTTACCTTTTCATCCGGTTCCACTTCCATGGAGGTCGTGACGCCTGTGAAGCCTTCTTCCGCAGCAAGCGACTGTCTGAGCGCTATCCTGTCGAAAGTCCTTGTCCTGTATAATGACCTGACCAGAAGAATAGATCCCGTAAGTGCTGCAGCTGCCGATATTATTACTATTCCGGCAGGTACGGCAAGCATTCTGTAGTCGAAACCGCCGTTCCCGTTGAAAAGAAGATCATTGTCAACCATGGCGAAGATGAGTGAAATGACAACGCAAGCAATACCTGAAATCCCGGCTATGCCGAATCCTGGAATTACGAACAGTTCGAGCGCTATGAGGATGAGTCCTATGAAAAAAAGCAGCACTTCCCAGTATTCGGCGAGATTTTCCATAAGCAGTGGAGAGAAATACAGAAATGCGCCGGCTATGGCAATGGCAAGCGGCAAACCTATTCCAGGTGTTCTGAATTCGATATATATTCCGCCAATAATCATCATCAGGAAAATCGACTGGAGAATGGGATTCAAAAGAAACTGTATGAGCTTGTCAAACCATGACATTTCCGAGTCGAGGTCCGCTATCCTGAATTCCCTTCCGTCAGCTATTCTTTCGGCAACTTCCTGCACGGAACCGCATATTCCTTCACAATAACCTGCATCCACGGCTTCCGATGGGGTCATGCTGAGTACATGGGCAGTATCCACCATTGATTCCGCTATTTCTGGGTCTCTTCCGTTTGCCTGGGCCGTTGATCTCATCATGCCCCTCATGAAAGACTGGTATTTGTCCGGCATGACCGCTCCGGTCTGGTTCACGACGGTCGCGGCTCCTATGGAACTTCCGGTTTTCATGTATATCGAGTCGCATGCAATGCTTATAAGGGCACCTGCCGATGCCGCCTGCAGGTTTATGAAGGCAACGACAGGTACCGGACAGTTCAGTATCGCGCTCCTTATGCTGTCGGCAGCATCGACTGCCCCACCGTACGTATTCAGATCAAGTATTATGTAGTCCGCTCCCGACTCTCCGGCTTTTTCAAGTCCGAGTCTTACAAGTCTCGATGCGGCATTGTCTATGTCGGAATCGAGTCTGATCCTGTAGAACAGCAGGTCCGTGCTGTCGGCGTACATGCTTATGCATGTTATTGACAGCAATAGAGTTAAAAGATATTTCATGTGATTTTCCTATTTTACGTATCTCCCCCGTCAAGGTACATACATGAACAAATATAACGTTTTTTCTAATTATTTTTATAAATTTGCGTGGTTTATAGTGTTGTAAAAAAACGTAATATGTTCATACAGTTACTGATATTGCTGGCCGGACTGCTACTGATCCTTTTCGGTGCCAACTATTTGGTTGAAGGTTCTTCAAGCATTGCGAAAAAATCCGGAATCAGCGAGTTCGTGATAGGTTTGACCATAGTCGGCATAGGTACGTCGACTCCGGAAATGGTCGTGAGTTTCATTTCCGCCTTCAGAGGCAATTCCGACATGGCCATAGGGAATGTGGTCGGATCAAACATATTCAATACCATGCTGATTCTGGGAGTCACAGCGGTCATTGCCCCGATGACGATCACCAAAAGCAATCTACGCAGGGATGTCCCGATGAATATCCTGGCGACGCTGATGCTGATCATAATGGGACTGAACTATACCGTTTTCGGCCTGGGACGCAACGAAATATCAAGATGGGACGGAGCAATATTCCTTCTCGTCTTCGCGTATTACATGTATCTGTCTTTCAGGAAAGACGGACAGGATACGGAGGATGAGGAAGAAGGCGTATCCGAAAAAAGCATATTCGTCTCGGTTCTAATGATTCTGGGAGGACTCGCCGGACTGGTATTCGGCGGACGTCTTTTCGTTAATTCGGCAACCGAACTTGCGAAAATGTGGGGCGTTTCCGATGCTTTCATAGCAATTACCGTAATGGCGGGAGGGACTTCCCTTCCCGAACTCGCAACATGCATCGTGGCAGCGCTCAAGGGACGTGGTCAACTGGCTCTCGGGAATATACTCGGATCCAACATTTCCAACATACTGCTTATTCTCGGAGGATCGGCACTGATCAATCCGCTCCCTTTCCGCGGAATCACGGAAATCGATCTGGGTGTCGTGCTCTTGTGTGCCATATTCATATTTGCCAGCGCATTCATGTTCAAGAAAAAGAAACTGGACAGGGTCGAAGGGGTTATTCTGCTTCTTATGGAGGCTGGCTATATGGCATATCTGGTTCATTCTAATATATAGTTATGGGAAAGTTGTATGATATTCTGAGCGAGGACTACAGGGTAAAGGAAGGCCTGAAGACATGTATCAATTGCGGTACATGTACGGCAATATGCCCTGCGGCTGAGTTTTACAATTATGATCCCCGCAAGATAGTCAACATTGTCCAGAGCAAGGACGATGCTGAAATCGAAAAGCTGTTGAAGAGCGATGTCATATGGTATTGCGGCGAGTGCATGTCGTGTGTGACCAGATGTCCAAGAAAAAACGGACCGGGTCTTGTCATAATGGCATTGAGAAATCTGTCGGCGAAACTTGGATATTTCCGGTTTTCAGAGAAAGGCCGCCAGCTGTATCCGTTGACAAGGATGCTTACCGGCAATATCCTCAATTATGGATATTGTGTCTATCCGGACACATTCAAGTGGGAGGACCATAAAGAGTCCGGTCCTGTCTGGAAGTGGCATACGGAGCATCTGGAAGATAATTTTGCCAGGCTTCACGCCAATTTCAAGGGAGACGGTCCGGGAGTTCTCAGGAAAATACCGCAGGAGTCCCTTGACGAACTGAAGAGGATATTCGATGTCACCGGAGGTATGGAAAGGATAGAGACTGTGGAAAAGTATTCCAGGATGGCTGCCGAGGAGATGGGGCTGACTATGGAAGAGTATTTCAGAAAGACTTTTGAGGAGGCTTCTCCCGGGCATCTCAATGGAGAGGATCAGGTTCATTAATTTGTTCGTTAATCATGATTTATCAAGGAAAGAAAAAAATATGGGCGGATTACCAGAAGGAAATTCCCGATGACCACTGGTTTTATGTAAGGAGCTGTATCAGGCAGAATTTTTTCCCGGGATCCGAGTTCATGTTCCTGGAAATATGCAAGAATGTCCTTGGGAAGGACTTTTTTGAAACGGAGCATCATACCACGTGCGGAGGCATTGCATATCACTGTGATACGATTCCTCAGGAAACGGTAATGACCATAGTGGCCAGGCAGTTCGCTCTCATGACCGAAGCCGGTTATGAGAATTATGTCGCGTCATGCATCACGTCTTTTGGCAATTATCTTGAAATTCTGCAGACTTGGGAGGAGTTTCCGGAACTGGAAACCAAAATCCGTGAACTTCTCTGGAAATCATGCCGCAGGGAGTTCAAGAAACCAAAATATATCGCACATGCCAGTGACCTCATATTCAAGTACAGGAACGAGATTGCCGAAAAGGCACGCTTCAGGCTTGTCAACAGGAAGACAGGTGAGCCGTTGAAGGTAGTGGAGCATATAGGCTGCCATTATGCGAAGATGTTTCCTTCCAAGGGTGTAGGCGGGGCGGAATATCCGTACGTATTGTGCGGGATGATTGAATCTTGGGGCGGTAACGTGATCGACTATCCTGAGAGGAGGCACTGCTGCGGTTACGGATTCAGACAATATCATGTCAAGGCGAACAGAGGATATTCACTGTCCAACACCTACAAGAAATTCGAGTCGATGGAACCTTATCATCCGGATATGATAATCACTAACTGTCCGGGATGTCCTTATTTCCTGGACAGGTGGCAGTACGTGATTTCGGAAATGGAAGGAAAGACATACGGGGAAAACGGTTACGGCATACCTGTATTCACCTATGAGGAGGTGGCCGGCCTCGTTCTCGGATATGATCCTTGGGATCTGGGACTCCAGCTTCACCAGGTGGCTGTCGAACCACTTCTAGACAAGATAGGTATCGAATACTCTCCGGAGGAGAAATACAAGGGGCTTGACAAGAAAGATATTCTCAGGCCGGAATTGCCTGGCATTCTGAAATGTTGCTGATAAAATAACTCAATATCTTAGAAATGGTAGAAAACATAGTCATAGTAGGAGGCGGTATAGCCGGAATGGAAGCAGCAAGGCAATTGCTTAAATTGGGATATAGTCCTATCCTGATCGAAAAATCGGGGACACTGGGAGGTCATGTCGCGAAATGGAATTGTCTTTTTCCGGATCTGACGCCTGCGAGGGATATAGTGGACTCCCTGGTTTCCGACATGTCCGGAGTGAATGTATTCCTCAATACGGAGATAGCTTCAATAAACAGGTTGAGAGGCAGTTATAATATCATGCTGACGAACGGGATATCCGTGATAACGAGGATAATCCTGTTTACTACGGGCTTTTCCCTTTTCGATGCCTCAAAGAAGGAAGAATACGGCTATGGTGTCTATAATCAGGTAATTACCAACGGTGATCTCGAGCAGTGGTTCAATAACGGAAATGATCCTAGAGTGGATGACAATGTGCGCAGTGCGGTCGGTTTCGTGCATTGTGTCGGTTCACGTGATGAAAAGGCAAGAAATCCGCAATGTTCGAAAGTATGCTGCATAACTGCGGTTAAGCAGGCCATTGAGATGAAACAGAAGTTTCCTGATATTGCCGTTTACTGTTTCTATATGGATTTGAGGATGTTCGGCAAGAAATACGAGGATTTTTATATAAGTGCCCAGAAGGACTATGGTGTGCGTTTCATCAGAGGAAGGGTTTCGGAAGTTGCCGAAAATATAGAGGGAAAAGTGATTGTCAAGGCCGAGGATACGCTGGCGGGGAAGCCGGTTAAGGTTACTCTGGACCTTCTTGTCCTGATGGCAGGAATGGTATGCAATCCGGACTGTTCGAAAATTGCGAATATGGTGTCGGCTCCACTGGACTCCGACGGCTTTTTCAAAAGCAGGGACAATGTGGCCAATGTGATATCTTCATCCAAGGACGGAATATTCTATGCCGGGGCATGTACCGGACCGAAAACGGTTCCGGAAACCTTGGCCGAGGCACGTTCGGCCGCCCTGGAAATTCATAATTATATTTCTGCAATATGATGGATTTCGGTTTCAGGATATCGCCGAGTTCGGCTGTAAACATGGATGACGTGGATTTTGAATTGTTCGAACGTCTGTGCGAAATCGAACCGGATGCCAGAAAATGCATGGCATGCGGTTCATGCAGCGCAACTTGTCCGGCTTCCGCGTTTTCAGGCATGAGTCTCAGGAAAGTCCTCCATTGCCTGCAGCGAGGAAAGGAAAAGGAGGCAGTCAGGATGCTGCGCAACTGCATGCTTTGCGGTAAGTGCACCATGGTCTGTCCGAGAGGTATAAACACGCGTCATCTGATATTGAGCATTTGTAAAATTTATAAAGAAGACTGAAGTGAGAGAAAGATTCTTGTCAGGATACAACGATTTCGTACTGCCATTCATGATAGGAATGGTATTCATCCTGTCGTATTGTTTAGTCGGCATGATCAGGATAATACTGCAGCTTCCGAAAGATGACAGGAAGAAGTTTTTCCTGTCCCTTGTAACCCCTTCAATAATCCTAAAGAACATAAAGGATATATTTCTGGATTGCCTGATACATGTAAAACTCTGGAAACGGAACAAGCTTCTCGGTTACATGCATTCCAGCATAGCTTTCGGGTGGTTCATGCTCATTGTGATCGGGCATATCGAGGTCTTCCTTTACACACCGAACCGGGCAAAGCTGTTTTACTACCCTATTTTCTTCAGGTATTTCGTAGCAGAGACAGAGCATACCATGAAGGGAGCCTTCTTCTTTTTCCTCATGGACTTTTTCCTTCTTGTAGTGCTCAGCGGAATAGTGCTGGCCATGATAAAGAGACTCAGGTCGCGATTTTTCGGTATGAGACGCACGACCAATCCGAGCTTCCTTGATCTCGTGGGACTTTATTCACTTTGGGCAATTTTCCCTCTGCGACTTCTTGCCGAGGGATTTACTGCCGACATAAGCGGAGGTTCGTTCCTTACAAAGTCCCTTAACTGGGTTTTCCATTCATTTCTCGGTGATCATGTGAACATGCTGCCGACATGGTGGGCATATTCCTGTGCCCTCGGAGTGTTCTTCATTGTGCTTCCGTTTACCAGATACATGCACATCCCTACTGAAATCCTGCTCATACCGTTAAGGAATGTCGGACTTACAATAAGGAATGCCAGAAAGGGTTTTGCAAAGGCGCAGGTATACTCCTGTCCTAATTGCGGATTGTGCATAGACGCCTGCCCGATGGGAGTACTCAAGGCGAATATCCGCGATACCACAGTCTATCTGAACAGACAAATCAGGAGGAATAATGAAGCCAGGATTGAAGAGATAAGCGACAAATGTCTGCTTTGCGGAAAATGCTCCGTTGTATGCCAGGTTGGAATACACGGCGACCAGCTCAGGATTGCCCAAAGGTCTATCCGCAAATACAATATATCTCCTGACTACTCGAATATTGATGAAAAAGTTCTCCTGAATGGCTGTAACAAATTTGTTAAACAACCAAACTCTAATGTTTTATTATCAGATTCAGAGAAAGTTATGTATTTTGCAGGCTGCATGACTGCTCTGACGCCATCAATCAGGAAATCCCTGCTTTCTCTGTTGGACAAAGCTGGCGTCGATTATGAAATGATGGACAGGGACGGAGGACTTTGCTGCGGAAGGCCTATGTGGATGGCCGGAAGATTTGACCAGGCAAGGCAGATGGTGGAAAAGAATTCTGCAATAATCAGGGATTCGGGAGCCAATGTACTCCTTCTCTCCTGCCCTATCTGCTATAAGATTTTCAAGGAAAGATATCATCTTGAAGGCATTGAGGTCATCCATCATACCGAGTATCTTGAAAGACTTGTCAGACAGGGGCGTCTCGATGTTATGAAAAGCGGGACTTCATTCGTATATCATGACCCGTGCGAACTCGGAAGAGGCTGCGGTGTATATGAACAGCCGCGTTCCGTAATTTCCGGACTGGGCAAACTTGTGGAGGCCAGATCTTCCGGTCCTGAGAGCATATGCTGCGGAGGCAGTCTGGGAAGCCTTACTTTGGGATTCGACAAAAGAAAGATGATGACGGAAAATGCACTGGAAAACCTGACTGCGGAAAATCCGGATGTAATTGTCACGGCATGTCCTTTATGTCTGAATACGTTCGACAGATATGCGGACCGGCCGGTAAAAGACATTGCGGAAGTTTTGGATAATCAAACTACAAAAAAATAATATAAAAGCTATGACATTCAAACCAACAAAGTACACATTGAAGTGTTGTGAAACGGGACGTGAGTTCAATGATGGAAAATGGACTTTAAATGATCCTGAATGTGATAAACCTTCTTTAATCAGGGCTGTATATGAGAACAGGGAATTCAGAGTCCGCGAGGATCTCGGCGGATTTTACAGATATGCCGACTGGCTCCCTATCAAGAGAACATTGGATAATTCATGTCCTCCTGTAACCTACAAAAGCGAAGGACTTGCGGCTTATCTCGGACTGGACAATCTCTATATCACATTTTCAGGATATTTCCCGAAGATAGGTGCCAGAATGGAGACCTGTTCATTCAAGGAAACAGAGGCTTATTCGGTATGTGCCCGTCTCGATGAATCCAATGACAAGATTCTAGTGGTTGCTTCGGCCGGCAATACGGCAAGGGCTTTTGCGAAGGTATGTTCCGACAACAATATTCCTTTGCTCATTTCAATTCCGGAGGACAATACATCGGCACTTTGGTTCAAGAAACCACTCAACGATTGCGTCAAGATTATCGCGGCACCGAAAGGGTCGGATTATTTTGATGCGATTGCGCTATCTGACATTGTTTGCAAGTCACCTCGGTTCATGGCTGAAGGAGGAGCCAAGAATATTGCAAGAAGGGATGGAATGGGTACTACCCTGCTCTCAGCAGTCGAGTGCATAGGCCGTATTCCAGACGCATATTTCCAGGCGATCGGAAGCGGAACCGGAACCATAGCCGTGTGGGAGAACAACCTGCGTCTGATAGAGGACGGACGTTTCGGCACTCACAAGATGAGGTTATATCCTTCCCAGAATGATCCATTCCTCATCATGTATGATTCATGGAAAGCCGGTTCGAGGGAACTGCTTCCTTTGTCCGCTGAAGATGCAAGACGCTATGCAGCCGTCATAGAAGCCAAAGTGCTGTCCAACAGGAAACCGCCTTATTCTCTGGCAGGAGGAGTCTTTGATGCGCTTTCCGACACGCACGGCAATATATATAAGGTAAACAATTCTGAAATTGATTACTGGAAATCCAAATTCCTTGAACTGGAAGGTATCGATATATATTCAGCAGCAGCAGTAGCCGTGTGCAGTCTGGATATGGCAGTAAAGGACAAATCTGTCAGGAAGGATGAAGTCATTATGCTTAATATCACCGGCGGAGGAGAGGCTTTTGTAAAGGAAAATCACGAAGTCTGTTATGCAAAACCGGATCTTGTTTTGGATCCTTCTTTGCCGGATGACGAGATTGTTTCCAAGGTGGAGGAATTGTTCAGGAAATGACCATATAATTAAAACATAAACCATGACACTGTTTTCATTTTTGCAGATTTTACCGGTAGCGGATACGGTTCAGGTGGAGAAAGTGGAGGAAAAGGCCAAGGAGGCCATCGAATACATCACCACCACGCCGATAGACCAGCTGCTTCCGGAATTGCTGAAGGATATCGCACACTTCGGTATCAAGGTTCTTGTCGCCCTTCTCATCTATTTTGTAGGCGCATGGCTCATAAAGAAGACCAGACTCCTGCTCAGAAGAGGATTTGAACGGAAGAACACTGACAAGGCCATAGCTTCCTTTGTGGAAAGCATGACGAGCATAGGCATGACGGTACTTCTGATCGTCATAACCATCAGTACCCTGGGTGTGAATACCACTTCCATTGCCGCACTGCTGGCTGCAGGAGGTATGGCAATTGGTATGGCACTAAGCGGAACCGTCCAGAATTTTGCAGGAGGTATAATGCTTCTTGTCTTCAAGCCCTTCAAGGCCGGAGACTATATCGAGACACAGGACGGTTATGCGGGAACTGTAACTGATGTAAATATTGTGAGCACCAAACTTACTACTGTTGACAACAAGATTATAATAATTCCGAACGGCTCTCTATCCAACGGTACTATAAACAATTATTCCATGAATACCATGCGCCGTCTTGACTGGCTGGTCGGCGTGGAATACGGAGCGTCTTCGGAAAATGTAAAGGCTGCCCTTCAGTCCATAATTGACAGCGAGCCGATGGTGCTTAAATCTGCGGACGGGGCTCCTGCCGATCCTGTAATAGCAGTCAATGCCCTCAAGGACAGTTGTGTGGAGTATCTTGTAAGGGTCTGGGTGAAAAGAGAAGATTACTGGACTTTGTTCTACAAGGTCAACGAGCGTATTTACAATGAATTGCCTAGAAACGGCATTAGCTTCCCTTTCCCTCAGCTGGATGTACATATAAACAAGGACTGAGAATCTGTACGATAAAGGCCGGCATGGATTGCCGGCTTTTTTTTTATCATTTCATGTCACAAAATTCCGAGAGATCCGTCTTTAATGCGTAATGTCTGAAACTGGAATGGATAAGAGAGATATAGAGAAACTATTGAGGGACAAGCATGATGATTTGATTCTGTTTGCGTCAGGTTTCAGGCATTGCAGGATGTTGGCGGAGGATATCGTGCAGGAATGCAGTCTGGACTTGTGGAATCTTGCCGGTTCCGGATATGAAATAGGCAATCCGTTCCATTATCTCTTGAGGATGGTCAGGAACAGATGCATTGACACAGTCAGGAAAAGCATGAATGCAGGGGTACGTGACGGCATGATGCCGTCTGCTGAGCCATCCTGTCCGGATGAGTCGGCAAGGATTGAGAGCCGGGATATGCTGAGGCTGATAGGTGAAAAAATTGAAAGACTGCCCGAAAACCAGCGGACTGTATTCAGAATGAAGGACATGTTGTTTCTGGAGAATCATGAAATAGCGGAAATCATGGATATTTCGGAAGAGAACGTGAGACAGCTTCTGTGCAGGGCCAGGAAAAGTTTGAGATTGTCTGTAATGAAATCAAGCGGTTATGAAAAAAGCATATATTGACAAGCTTGTGCGAGATTATCTGGAAGGTCTTACGGATATATCGCAGGAAATGGAACTCAAGCGTGAAATACTTGAGCATGACAAGGGTGCGGAATATCCCGAACTGTACGGATTGTTCATGTACCTCGAACGTGACAGGGAGGATGTCCTTTCCCGCAGGGACGTATGGAATTCCTCAAGAATCCGGAGAAAGCCGTTTAAAGAGGGAAAAGCACGGATTTACTTGATGGCTGTACTGTCGGCTGCGGCTTCCGTAGTACTGTTGGTAATGTCGAATGCTGGAGTCTTTTCCGGAAAGTCCGGAGATTTTGAACTTATAATAGGCGGAGACCGTGTCGACGACAGGGAACTTGCCCTTGAGATTGCGGAAAACAGTCTGGCGAAACTCAGTCTGGCTGCCGACAAGATAAATGAAAGTAAAGATGCATTGGGAGGCATGAGAAAAGCTGCCGGAAATGCCGTTGAAAACATAAAACTTGATTTGCAATGAAAGCATGTAAGATACTGATGATATTGCTGGTCGCAGCTGTCTTTTCCGCTTCTCGTGCAGAGGCCGGAAACCGTGATTTTGAGAAAATCACTGGAAAATATTCATCATGCCGGAACGTTGAAATAGTTACCATTTCGTCAGAATTGCTGGAGATGTTGAGCACAAGTGAGAACAACGAACTTCTCAAGGACCTGGACTGGATAAAGATCATGAATCTGAATGACCCTCATGCGACTCCGGATATCTACAATAACCTCAAGAAAGACATAGCCGCAATGCTCGAGGACGGATATGAGGAACTCATGACCGTGAGCGGAGGACAGTCTGAAATGAGAATTTATATAAAACGCAAGGATAAGGACATGCTGTTCTTCACTTCGGACGAGCATGACTGCTTCACCGCAATACATATATCAGGCAAGATAACAAAAACGCTTACACAGGCACTGCTTAACAATGAAATATCTTTAAACTGAACATCATGAAACGCAATTTGACCCTGGCACTCATCCTGACCGTACCATCATTCTTCTTTCTTGTACCGGACGCAGACGCGCAATCCGTCATCAAGCTGGGCAAGACAAGCATTGAACTCCAGTCTCCTGTAAAAGTGGAAAAGGATTCGGCTTTGGTCGAACCACAGATAGTGGTCAGGGAAAAACCTTCGTGGAAAACCCGGAGATATACCGGCATATATATCGGAACTTTATTTCCTGTGAGTACTTCGGCCGGCAATCTGCCGATTAAATATGGAAAATCCTATATACTGGATATAGGACTCAGAAAGTTATGGCGTACGGCAAGGAATTATGCCGTCGGTGGTTCCTTCCAGTACTCGTTCTATAATTATGATACCTATAAGGTGGCGGAATCCGGTGCTTTTGTGACCATACCGGAGGGACAGGTTGTCAAGAAGCAGTTTTTCCGTACCGACAATCTGTCTGTTGGACTGGTAAACCGCATATACCTGAAATCATACGGGACCCTGATATTCATTGATTTCGGTGCATACGGAGAACTTGCAGTGAGCAGCCGTTTCAAGACTGTCGCTTTTTCCGATTCAGGGAAGCACAAGGACAAATTCCGTGACGGAAATCTTTTCTATCCTCTTCAGGGAGGTGTACAGGGAGGAATAGGAATCGGAGCTTTCATGATAAACTGCCGCTACAGGCTCACCAATTCTTTCAATCATGCAAGATATGCAAACGAGCCCGACAGGCTGGCTATCGGACTCGCATTGGAATTCTTATGATTTTACAGGGAGGCGACTATTTCCGCAATCTGCGACATGTCACATTTTTCCGGCGAATATGCCTGGGCAAATGAGTTGCCGTCTCCCAGCAGGTTGAAGCCGCATTTCTGTGCGACCTCGTTCAAAAGCCTTACGCTCGCTCCCGCCCATGTGAACGAGCCGAAAGCAAAGAAGTTCCTGTTCTTTACAAGTCTTGCCTGAACTCCGTGCATGAAATTGAAGACTGGAGGATATATATCGTTATTGTAAGTAGGCGAACCGGCAATCAGTGTATCGAATCTGAACAGGTCCCTGTATGCATAGGAAACATTCTCGCTGCACAGGTTGTGAAGTACGTTCTTCACTCCCCTTTTCGTCAGTTCTGCAGAAAGCGCCCTGGCTGCTTTCTCCGTATTTCCGTACATGCTTCCGTATACGATGCAGACTCCTTTTTCAAGAGCTTCGTATCTGCTCAGTCTGTCATATAGTGCGACAACTTCAGGAATGTCCTTTTCCCATACCGGACCGTGTGTGCTGCATATCCTTTCAAGACTGATTCCAGCCAGCTTCTTCAAGGCAGCCTGTACGGTAAGACCGAATTTGCCGACTATGTTCGAATAATATCTGATCGTCTCGTCACGGAACTCACTGCAGCATCCGGAAGATTCTCCAAGCCATCCGCACAGGTGTGCATCAGAATCCGTAACACCGTTCTCAAGCGCTCCGAAAGTACCGAATGCATCACCGGAGAACAATGTCTTCTCTTCAGCAATATATGTCACCATGGTTTCCGGCCAGTGGACCATAGGAGTTAGATGGAAAGAAAGTGTGCTGCCGCCCAGAGATATGGAATCTCCGTCTTTCACCACATGCATTTTTGATATCTTTCCATGATATCCTTCCATCATCGGAACAGTCTTGCTGTTGCCAACGACCGTTATTTCCGGATATGCGGATATGATATGCCTGATCTGTGACGAATGGTCAGGTTCCATATGGTTGACAATGAGATAGTCAATCTTCCTGTCCCCTATCGCTTCATGTATATTTGCCATGAATTCATCAAAAAAGTCAGCCTCTACCGTGTCTATCAGGGCAATTTTTTCATCAACTACCAGATATGAGTTGTAGCTTACGCCGAACGGAAGCGGCCACATTCCTTCAAAGATGACCTTGTTGTGGTCATTGACACCGACGTATCTTATCCTTTCTGAAATCTTTACGTTCATAATATTTGATTTAATTTAGGGACTGTCGTTTAATTCCGTCATTATGAGTCAATCGGCAGACTGTCCCTGTAGTTTTTCCGATCGAACTCGTCTTTTTATATCTTCGGCTCCGTTTCGGAGCCCCTTTTTTTCATTTTTGGACCCAACTGGAGCCAATACTCCAGTGAAAGGGCCGTTTCTCACTCACCTCGAACATCAGGCTGCCTGGGCAATTTCGTTGACTTCCCGCCGGACGAGCTGTACTACATTCGCCGTGTGGATGCCAAAGAAGATGTACAGG
>CASGDV010000076.1 GCA_949300335.1 uncultured Bacteroidales bacterium
CATGATGGTCCCTACGCCTACGGTAAGAGCCTGTTTGGGCACTGCGGAAATGTCCCCGTCGAAAAATCTCGAATTCACGATGATAGTATCCTGGGTGAGCGTCTTTACCCTTGTGCGGGAACTCAATGAAGAGAACGGCTCATTGAAAGCGATGTGGCCGTCCTCGCCGACTCCTCCCATGAAAAGGTCGATGCCGCCGGCTGCTTCGATTTTCTTTTCATATGCAGCACATTCCGCTTCGAGATTCTCTGCATTTCCGTTAAGGATATTGATATTTTCTGCAGGAATGTCTATATGATTGAAAAAATTCACGGCCATGAAGGAATGATAACTTTCAGGATGGGATTCAGGAAGACCGACATATTCGTCCATGTTGAATGTGATCACGTTCTTGAATGATATCTCTCCCGATTTGTGGATTCTTATAAGTTCCTTGTAAGTCCCTATCGGAGTCGACCCGGTAGGAAGGCCCAATACGAAAGGAGCATCTGTTTTTCCCGCTTTTTCCTTGATTCTTTCTACAATATGCCTGGCCGCCCATGCGGCACCGTTTTCAGCATTTTCGTTGATGATAAGTCTCATTTCAATATTCTTTAAAATAATTTCACAAACACTTCAATCGCTTGATACTCTGCCATCCCAAGCTCATTGTAAAGACGGGCGGTATTTTGGGTCCTTTCCTCTGCCCTCTGCCAGAATTCTCTGGAATCGTCACCAGGGAACGGAACTATGTCTTTTTGTGAAAGATGCCTGTATATAGCATGCCTCTTCTTTATAAGTTCATCTGGGCTCAATGGAACGGCCATATCAACTTTACCCAGTTCCCATTCCATCCAGGCTCCTCGGTACAGCCAAACGTTGCAGTTTTTCATCCATTCTTCGTCATGGAGCTCTTCCAAAGTCTCCAGCACGGCTTCAGTACATATCCTGTGGGTCCCGTGAGGGTCGGCAAGATCGCCTGCTACATATATCTGATGAGGTTTTATGTCAGTCAGGAGTTTTCTGATGATATCGGTATCCTTTTTTGTCCGCTGTCCCTTCTTGATACCTCCGGTTTCATAGAACGGAAGATTCAGGAAATGTGCGTTGGTGTTTTCGTTCAGCCCGAAAGATCTTACTGCGGCACGGGCTTCCGAACGTCTGATTGCCGCCTTTATGTCAAGAAGGGCGCGCGGCTCCGGTTCTCCCGGACGTTTCGAATCTATCAGCCGCTTTGTTTCCATATATTTGTCCGAGAATCCCAATTCATGCGCCGCATCCATATGCTGCAGGACAACATCATCATGTACGGCCACATTCCCGGATGTTTCATAGGCTACATGTACATCATGCCCCTGTTCGACAAGTCTGATGAATGTTCCGCCCATGGATATGACGTCATCGTCGGGATGGGGGGAGAAAATCACTACTCTCTTCGGGAAAGGGAAAGATGCCACGGGCCTTGTGGAGTCATCTGCATTGGGCTTTCCTCCGGGCCAGCCTGTAATGGTATGCTGCAGGTCGTTGAATACATCGATGTTAATCTTGTCATAGGGACCTTCCTGTTCAAGAAGTTCCACGAGGGAGTTCTCGATATAATCGTTGTGCGTAAGTTTAAGGATCGGTTTATGTACGGTTTCGCATAGCCAGACCACGGCCCTTCTGATAAATTTTTTCGTCCAGTCGCACGGGCCTACAAGCCATGGGGCAACAACTCTGGTAAGCAGACTTCCGGCATTTGAATCCACAAAAAAGGATACGTTGTCATGATGCTGCATGAATGAAGCCGGACATGAAGGAGATACATTTCCCTCGACTATGTTTTTTACAGCCTCGGCCTTGTTTTCTCCCCATGCCATGAGTATTATTTTCCTGGCGCTCATCATCGTTCCTATGCCCATCGTGATTGCCGTCTTCGGGGTTTCATCCAGATTCCCGTTGAAGTTTCTTGACTGGGCTTTTCTTGACTTGTATGAGAGGAGTACCGTACGTGTCTTGCTCTTTTCTGATGAACCGCTTTCATTGAAACCTATCTGTCCGTGTTCTCCGATACCGATGACGAGCAGATCGAGTCCGCGGGCCCTCTCATCGAATTCATTGCAGTATTGTTCTATGAATTCCTTGTCAATGCTTCCGTCCGGGATGAAGATGTTTTCAGGGCGGACGTCTACAAGATTAAGAAATTCGTCATGTATGCGTCTGTTCCTGCTTTGATTTTCAGAACCTTTGACCGGATAGTATTCGTCTATGCTGAATATCTGGGTATTTTGAAATGAAACGCGTCCTTCCTTATACCGGCGGACAAGTTCCCGGTACAGAGTTATAGGCGTTGTTCCTGTAGTCAGTCCGAGCTTGAAGATATTTCCTTTGCTGCCGTTCACGGCATCCGATATGATGTCTGCAATCTTGGCGCTGGCTTCATCCGAATCTTCCGATATGTCAGCCGGAATTTTCTCATAACTGTGAAGAATATCATCGGGAATTCCCTTTTCTATTAGCCCTCCGTCTGCAGGTAATGAAAACTGTTTCATGACTGTTGAATTAAATGTTACGCAAACTTAATAAAAATACCTTGGCAAATCATAAAAAATAAATATATTTGCTAATCGAAAGATTTATGCTTTCGCTTTGAAATCATAATAATCATTTCAGAATGAGATGATGACAATAACTTACTAAAACAATAATACTTATGACTGTCTTGTTTTATCTGGTTCCTGTTGCGGCCATTATAGCCCTTTCATTCGCATATCTGTTTTTCAGACAAATGATGAAAGAAAGCGAAGGTACAGCAACAATGAAGGAAATAGCACGTTTTGTCAGGGAAGGGGCGATGGCTTATCTGCGTCAGCAGTATAAGGTCGTAACGCTGGTTTTTGTAATACTTGCCCTGTTTTTTGCTCTTCTGGCATATGGATTCGGTGTCCAGAATCCTTGGGTGCCGTTTGCATTCCTGACCGGAGGTTTCTTTTCCGGACTGGCCGGATATGTCGGAATGAAGACCGCCACATATGCTTCCGCAAGGACTGCAAATGCGGCAATGAAATCTCTGAATTCAGGTCTCAAGCTGGCATTCCGCTCAGGAGCGGTGATGGGTCTTACAGTGGTGGGACTCGGCCTGCTGGACATATCCGTATGGTATTTGATTCTTGATACATTCATCGGCGTGGAAGGACCGCAGAAACTCGTCGTCATAACTACGACTATGCTGACCTTCGGCATGGGTGCCTCTACGCAGGCCCTGTTTGCCAGAGTCGGCGGCGGCATATATACGAAGGCTGCCGACGTAGGAGCCGATCTTGTAGGAAAGGTAGAAGCGGGAATTCCGGAGGACGATCCGAGAAATCCGGCAACCATTGCGGACAATGTTGGTGACAATGTCGGAGATGTTGCAGGTATGGGTGCAGATCTCTATGAATCATATTGCGGTTCTATCCTTGCGACTGCGGCACTGGGTGCTTCTGCGTTTTATTCACAGGGAGAGGCTTTGCAGCTCAGGGCCGTATTCGCTCCAATGATTATTGCGGCGATAGGAGTCATTCTCTCACTGGTTGGAATATATACCGTAAAAACCAAGGAAGGTGCCGGAATGAGCCAGTTGCTGAAATCGCTTGGCTTCGGAACAAATCTCAGTTCTTTCCTGATCGGAATCGTCACTTTCGGTATTCTTTATGCTCTGCAGATTCCGAACTGGCTGGGAGTGTCGTTTTCAGTAATAATAGGACTTCTTGCCGGAGTAATCATCGGTCAGTCTACCGAATACTATACTTCTCATTCGTACAGACCTACGCAGAAACTTGCCGAAAGCTCCCAGACCGGACCGGCAACAGTGATAATTTCAGGCGTCGGTCTTGGTATGATATCTACTGCAATTCCGGTAATTACGATAGCCGTTGCCATTCTGCTTTCATATCTGAGCGCCATCGGATTCGATATGCAGAATATGCTGTCGGCTGAAAACCTCAGTATAGGACTTTACGGTATCGGAATAGCAGCCGTCGGCATGCTGTCCACTTTGGGTATTACTCTGGCTACTGACGCATACGGACCTATTGCCGACAATGCGGGAGGTAATGCACAGATGAGCGATCTCGATCCTGAAGTAAGGAAAAGGACGGATGTTCTTGATGCATTGGGAAATACTACCGCTGCAACAGGAAAAGGCTTTGCGATAGGTTCTGCTGCATTGACTGCCCTCGCATTGCTCGCATCCTATATCGAAGAGATAAAGATTGGTTTGGTGCATATAGGTAAAAGCGTAATAGAAGTTGCCGGAAATACGGTCGAAGTCGCATCGGCAACGATACCGGACATGATGGAGTATTACGATGTAAACCTGATGAATCCTACGGTTCTGGTTGGAGTTTTCATCGGAGCCATGATGTCATTCCTTTTCTGCGGACTTACCATGAATGCCGTAGGACGTGCAGCCCAGAAAATGGTCGGAGAAGTCAGACGCCAGTTCAGGGAAATTAAGGGAATACTTACGAGAGAAGCGACACCGGATTATGCAAGATGTGTGGCCATTTCCACGAAAGGTGCACAGCGTGAGATGCTTTTCCCTTCCATTATAGCTATTGTGGTACCTGTAATTGTCGGTTTGCTTCTCGGAGTGGCTGGAGTTATGGGCTTGCTTATAGGCGGTCTCGGCAGCGGTTTTGTACTTGCCATATTCATGGCAAATTCCGGAGGTGCATGGGACAATGCCAAGAAATACGTGGAGGAAGGAAATCTCGGAGGAAAGAATTCCGATTGTCTCAAGGCTACCGTCGTAGGTGACACCGTAGGAGATCCTTTCATGGATACTTCGGGTCCGTCCCTCAATATTCTTATCAAACTGATGAGCATGGTTGCTATTGTCATGGCAGGTCTTACGGTCTGGATTCACTGATTTGTTTTCATAAACTGAGCGGAGCAGCCGGACAAAAATTGCTTTTGTCCGACTGCTCTTTTTTTTTTGGAGAGGCAGCATTGTCCCGTCCATGTTCCCGCTTCGTCTCAGTCTCACCCTTCCAACCGGTTTCTTGTCATCTCCAGTCCAGTCGCACTGCTTTGCCTCCGTCTCAACCCTCGGGCTGGTTCCTCTTCATATACCCGTCCCGTCTCTCCTGCCATGTCGCTTTCTCCCTCTCTCTCCTTGGCACTCCTACTCTGTTGCTCCTGCCTGCCTTTCCCTCCGTGACATTTTTTCCTTGTCTCTTCCTCCTTGTCTCTCACTCGTTCTGCCTAACCCTCGTCTTGTTATTCTTATCTTGCTCACCCCTGCCATGTTGCCATTGTCGCATCCTCCCTTATCCTGTTTGAAAAATTCATGCTTATGCTTCGTGATGGATGGTAAGTGTCTCCGCGAGGAGATATTTTATAGAGTATGTGCGTCTATAGCGTGTTGTCAGGGACTGGCCTTAAGAAGTCCGTTGTCAGTGCCGTGCTCCAGCAACTCGCCTTCAGTAGCATGCTCCAGAGCTGCCTTCAGCAACCCGCTGGCAGGCGGGAGGAATTCAGTTTTCCGATGTCATCCCGACCGTATTATATAATAGGGATAGTCGCGAAATAGACTTAAAAATACAATCAATTGATTGTCAATGTGATAAATATTTTGTATCTTAGTAGAGGAAAATAAAAATTCCTCCGAACGCCGTGGAAAAGTGCCTTTCGGAGGAAATGAGCAAAAATA
>CASGDV010000077.1 GCA_949300335.1 uncultured Bacteroidales bacterium
GACTCTACGATGACTTCTTCGCGGTGATGTACCTCGGTGAAACGGCATTGTCATACGAGACGGGACGCACCGAACTGCCGCACATATACTGCTTCGGCTATGACGGCAGCCCCCTCGCCGACATTCGCATCGACAAGCTTGCCGAAGACTTCGGCTTCGCGGGCCGCAGGCTCTATGTCCTCGACCCCAACACCGAGAGCTTCTGGCGCTACGACCTTCCGGAAGATTTCCCGGAGTCCCTGATAATCGACTGAACGGAAACATAGGTGAAGCGCTCGTGCGCCCTTTTGATATTACAAAATATTATTTCTACTTTTGAGGAAACAATAACCACATGAAAACAATTCTACCCACTCCGTTAATACCTCTGATTTGCGCTGCACTGATGGTCTGCGGCTGCAGGCAGGCAAAGATGGAAAGACTCGCCAAAACCATGATGGAACATGAAATCATAATCCCGGATTCATTGAAACTGTTGAATGAAGATTTCATTGACGAGTCGGCCATGCTTGAAACGGATGGAAAATACAAGCTTATTGTCTCCATCCCAAAAGAACAGTGTACAAGTTGCAAAATATCGGCACATGAACTTCTAGACTCCCTGCTTTGCTCAACCACTCTTTCTGTCTTTGTGCCAATGGTGATTCTGGATCAGCCTGACGAGACAGAAATCCAAACCATAAAGGCGACAATAGAGAAATTCAGACTCGAGTTTCCAATATATCTGGACAGTTCTTCCGGTCTGTTCAACCTCAATCCCTTCATTCCCGACGATGAAGTTTTCCACTCTTTTCTACTTGACAGAAGCAACAGGGTGGTCCTGATTGGAGACCCGACAACGGACTACAACATGATGAAATTATACCAAAAAGTGCTGGCAGACAAGTTTTCCTCCAGATGATGCGCCTTACGGCCGCATAATAAATCAACACTATTAAAACCATTTAAAGAAATGAAGAAATTAATCACTATTGCAGCTGCTACGGCAATCCTTGCAGCCGCCACCGCCACCACCATTCTGGCAAACAGAAACACTGACCCTATCTTCCAGGCCAACATAGAGGCTTTGATGAACAATGAAGGAGACAGGGGAACCGGAACCTGCTATAATACAGTAACCTACCTAGAAAATGTAACGGTACTATACTGCGGAGGATGCCACTTCGTTTGGGGAATTCCATTAACAACGGACACCGGTATTTGCTATTAATCCTTTCATGCAAGCCGCCGAATCCATCGACCTGCATGGTTCAATGTTAAATCACAATATGCGAAATTTCACCCTCATCTTAACCCTGCTGTCCATCCTATGCATCGGATGCAGCACCGACAATGCGATGATATTCAAGGACAAGACTATATATGTCGATGAATTTCCCTCGAACTTCAAATTATCGTCACCCGATTCCGTAGAAACCGGAATACAGGGCATTCTGAATTTCAGCATAGAGGATTCCATAATGATACTGCATACCGCAGATAACGATGCAGTCTGGAAAATCCTCTCCCTTGATGACATGTCAATGCAAACCGGACTCCTGAGAAAGGGCAACGGACCGGACGAGTTGATTTCAATACCGTCAGTATCTTCAAGCGAGTCTCTTACAATCAACGGAGAACTGCACTATTACATAAACGACATCAACAAACGACAGCTGCTGGATCTCAACCTCAGCCGTTCCATCACA
The DNA here is from genome assembly GCA_949300335.1 of uncultured Bacteroidales bacterium. Lineage (GTDB taxonomy): Bacteria > Bacteroidota > Bacteroidia > Bacteroidales > UBA932 > Cryptobacteroides. The sequence goes on from CASGDV010000077.1 coordinate 1,689, forward strand.
GAAGGACGGCCGCACATGGAGACCATACGGAAAGACCTGCCCTATGGCAGTTTCAACACGATTCTCATCAATGACTCTACCTATTTCATAAGAGCTTTGTCGAATGACCAGACAAAACTTGAACGGAAACTTTTGGAAAACAATGTTCCGACCGTTCCGGAAGAACTGGTGCAAATCAATTCTGCGCATGTCAAGGCAGGAACATGGTACGGCCCTCTATGCACAGGACTATACTACAACAGACAAATCAATCTGCT
>CASGDV010000078.1 GCA_949300335.1 uncultured Bacteroidales bacterium
TCATCTGTCATCCGAGCAGCCCCCTTTCGAGGGCGTCAAAGTCATAACTCCGCCGCTCAAAATTGTTGTTATTCTTCACGGTAGTTCTGCCCTGAGCCTGGCTCCCGGAGTTCTGCGCTTTCGACAGCCATGAGTTCACAAAACGCTTCACTCCTTTTCTCGTCTTCCGTTTCTCAGAATTACTGTTACACCATGACCGCATTTCCCGAAAAGCCTTCTGTACATCTACGCCCGGATAAAGCCGTACATACTCAGCATAATCAAGCTCCGAGCATTGCCACTCAGTCCCATCATTAAGCGGTATGGCTTCTACATCAGCGAGCGGCGTCTCCGCGCGCACACTTCCCGAATAGGATTCGGATTCTCGAATAGGATTACGATTCTCGAATACGGGAACATCTGCATGCATCTGATTACAATTGTTTTCAGATGTTATCATTTCTCCATCATCCGGACTCGGATACTTGCTTTTCTTCGCTCTCACACTCTGATGCTGCTCCCAAGTTGGCAAGGACAAGTACGGCTTTCCGTCCACAACGTAGCGTTTCACCAAGCCTGCCGACACTAACTTTGATAGAGCTTTTTCTATGTTATTTGTAGTCACACCATCTTTGAGCGGGAAACATGATCCTTTTATGATTGCCGGTCTCCCATCGAATCTCCCGTAATCATCGCAACTTACGATCAGTCTATAGAATAGACATTCTTCAAACCAACTCAGCTCGTTTATACTGTCGCTTGTCCGAATGGACTCTTTTATGATCCGATTCGGCACCTCACGTCACCTCCTTGAAATGTTTTCTTCATACAGAGACGCTTCAACTGGATTGACCGAGCACGGTGGAGCTCTTTGTTCAGATACTCATTCAGCTCCTTTTCGTCCACCGGATCCCCCGGGATTGGACGATATATGCCGTTTCCTACATTAATAATGCAGTCTCTGTTATTGTTCGCTTTCTCTATCATTTTTCTCAGGCTGCGGTCTACAACGCGATTCCAGGGTCTCTGTATCGCGTTTCTGTGTCCGTCAGGAATCCTCTTGAAGTATTCCTATGCCTGCTCAAATAATTTCCCCAATACTTCCTCCTTCCTCTCCCCGGACATGCCGGGGAGAATCAATGGCTTACGTATCGTGACATACTGCCTACCATAACTTGGTGCTGTATATCAACGCGGCAGCCGGGTAGACGCCGCGCAGATATCATTGGCATAATGATTTTCTTTATGCGTTCATATATCTATCGATTCCTTTGACCAGATCCAAGCTTCCACCACTTCTCCATGCATCCCAGAACTCAATCGTTCTGGACTGAGGTCTTTCTTTTGCAAGCTCTACTTTGATCTTCAGCGGAATCGGTACTGCATCCCCGATGACCAGCACCTCTCCCGGACTGAATGTAGTCGTGGAATCGATGATATCCTCATTTCCATCTGGCAGCACGCCTTTGACCATAGATTTATCTGTCTCGTTGTTCAGCTTTGAAACAATGAAGTTTGCACACTGTGCCATGATGGTTTTGTTCAGTTCTGAGGGACGCTGGCTTGCTACAAAAAGTGTCATACCGAACTTTCGCCCCTCTTTTGCGATGTTCTCGAAGATCTCAACCATACGCCGTTCGGAAGCAGAGAGTTGAAAGTTATTCGGTATATAAACATGGGCTTCATCGCACACCAATGTCACAGGTGTAATATCTCCACCTCTAAACGTCTGCTGCACTCCGTAAATCAGTTTTGTTACCGCCCCGATCACCGCGATGGCAACATCATGAGGCATATTGGAGAGGTCAATATTTTTGACCGGCTTATCATTACCAAGGATCTGAAGTATCAGTTCTGCCAGATAGCTCTGGTCAGCATCCTGAAAAAGAAACGACAGCCTTGCATCATTTTCTTTTGATTCCAATGTGCTTATAATACTGTGAAGGCGTCCGTTGTATTCGCCTTTTACTTTTTTAGGAAGGCCTGCGCTGGCACCAGTCTTGTAAAATTCTCCCGTCTCCGCCTGCTCCTCATTCAGACCTTTGAGATGGTCTATCAATTTTTTATAGCTGAAATAAACCGGCTTTCCTTCATTTCCACCGGGGCAGATCTGTTTATAACATTTCCGGAGCGCGGACATGGCAACCGTGGCTGACTCCTCTTTGATCTTCAGGATATTTGAGACCATATCCGAAAATCCAAACATCCAGATTGGAAACGACATTGCTGAACTAAATGAAATATTCCGGGCATATGACAGCTCCCTGTATTCTCCATGAATGTCAAACACTATGATATTTGCCCCCGGGAGCTTGCTGGTCTCCTCCAGAATCTTCGCTACTGTCTCCGATTTTCCAGAACCGGTATTTCCTACAATGCAGGAATGCCTCTGGAAAAAGCGGTTGCCGTCTACCCATGCAGGGCAATGATAAACGGCATATTTCCCGATGCAGAACCCGCTGTCCGGCCGGCTGATCATCTTGGAAAACTCTTCTCCGTTAATCTCTCTGGCGGTGATGTCTGTTGTAGGATACTGATCCAATGCCTTACTGAATTTCCCATTATGTACACTTCCAATAATCGAGCATTCTACTACTTTGATGCTTGTCCCGCCCAGTATGAAATCATCATCTGAAATGCCGGCTTCTGCATCGTTATCTGTTACAGCAGTCACCATTGTGACCAGCTCTGCCGTCCCATCTGTAATGGAGATCAGGTCATTGATCCTGACATTGCTGAACTCCTGCTGATCCGTCCGGATCTGTACTTTGTCGCTTAAAATCTTAATTAACTTCAACTCTATAATCCCTCCAATAGCTCACTATAATTCCTGATGCGGGCAGCCTTAACACTCTTGCAATAATCACATTTCCCGCAGTATACCGGCTCCTCCTGCCCATATTTCACACGGGCATAATGTTCGATATTTTGCTCAATCTCACGTAGCGCAATATCAAGCACCGGCTGTGTGATCTGGAAGATATCCAGATCAATCGTACGCTCTTTCGTAGCCACAGCCAGATAGAACGGTAAATGCTCTCCGGTAACAAGTTCCACGCCCTTCTGATAGACAGCTCCCTGCAGGTCATACCGCCACAATGGGAGGGTTCGGAATTTCTGCACTACTTTCAAATCAGTAACGCAGATCTCAGGGAGATAGCTGTCCATCTTCATTTTCCAGGGGAATCCAAACAGCTCAAAAGTCATGATCCGCTGCTTTTCCCCTGACATGAAACGCATAAATGTTTCATCAGCCTGAATCCTCGCTATGATCTCATTTGCTTTCTTAAACTCACTGCGCAGCTCCTGCTTGCGGGTAAACACCGCTGGATGTTCCTTCATGAAAGCATCCAGCGTTCCCTCAAAATAGGAATCTACGAATGAGCCTGTCAGCATCGCTTTTGTCATCTCCGGCTTATACTCTCCGCGGATCTTTGCCATAGCCATTGCTTCACATTTCATGAAATCCTTGTACTGGGATACAGAAAAGTACTGACTGTCAGCTTCTATAGAATAATAATTATTCTGATTCAGCTCTACCCTGCTCTTCATCTTTCTTTACGCCTTTCTTTGCGCTTTTCTTTCCATCGTTCTCTGTCTTTCCGGAAAACGGGTCCTGCACCTCACTGCCTGGTTCACTGGTTCCCGGAGCCGGAAGATCAAAATACT
>CASGDV010000079.1 GCA_949300335.1 uncultured Bacteroidales bacterium
GACAGGGTGGGCGCAGACCACCTTTATGTGGGGATTCATCACTTTCAGGAACTTCGACAGCCCCATGATGGTCCCTGACGTACCCAGTGCGCAGACCAGATAGTCTATCTTTCCCCCTGTCTGCTGCCATATTTCCAGGGCTGTGGACTGGTAGTGGGTGAGATAGTTGGCCGCATTCTTGAACTGGTCCGGCATGAAGTATTTTCCGGGATTTTCCGCGACCTTTTTCCTGGCCAGCCTTATGGCCCCGTCGGTTCCTTCGTTTCCCGGGGTCAGGGTTACGGTCGCGCCGTAGGAACGTATGATTTTCCTGCGCTCCACGGATACCGCATCGCTCATGACTATCTCCACGGAATAGCCCTTGATGATGCCCACTATGGCCAGTCCGATGCCGGTGTTTCCGGAAGTAGGCTCGATGATGGTCTGTCCCGGTTTCAGCCTGCCGTCTGCTTCCGCATCCTCTATCATTTTCAGGGCTATCCTGTCCTTGATGCTGCCGGTAGGGTTGAAACCTTCGAGTTTGGCGAATATGTTGACTGCCGGATTCGGGTTAAGTCTGTTGATCCTGACCATCGGGGTGTTGCCGATGGTTCCGAGGATATTGTCCTTTATATCCATTTTCCTGTCTGTTTGGGAAGTCCGTTTTGTCCTGCTAATATAGTGATTTTTTATTGAACGGACATGTCATTTTTCACCGGCATAGTTCCAGCAGCTTCCGGGTCCATCCTGCCAGAGGGGAGGGACAGCTGAGAAGACCGTCGTTGTATTGCAGATTCCGGAAAGAATATCTTATACGGTATTCCGGACTGAATTTTCTTGAGTATTCCGAAAGGCTTCTGCCGCTGATACGGTTTTCCGCTTTTACTTCAACCGGGATTATCCGTGTCCCCATTTGGATTACGAATTCCACTTCAGCAGTATTGCCGGAGCTCCAGTAATATGGTATATCATTGCCTGGAATGGCTGCAAGGGATTGAAGGATAAGGTTTTCGGCCAGTGCTCCCTTGAATTCGGTATAGCCTGAATTGCCGTCAAGGATGATTTCGGACGGTATCCTGGCAAGTCGTCTTAAAAGACCGCAGTCGCAGGCATAAATCTTGAACGAATCCAGTTCGGAATATGCACTGAGCGGCATCCCTGGCTTGGAAACATTGAATATCCTGTAGATAAGACCTGCATCTTCAAGCCATGTCAAGGCATCCTCGTAGTCTTTGGCTCTTGCTCCGGATCGGATTACATTGTACAGAAACTTTCTGTTCTCTTTCGAAAGTTGTGACGGCAAGGAATGCCACAGGGACGTTATCCTCGAAACCTGCAATGGCGTTGCATATTTGGAAAAGTCCAGTTCGTACAGATCGAGGATTCCCTGCAATTCTTCTTCGACGGCGGACATCCCTTTGTTTTCAAGCAGTTTCGTGGCAGCAGCCGGCATCCCGCCGCATATCGAATAACGCCTGTATTCGAGAATCGCCTTGTTGAGAATAATTTCCGGAAGGTGTCCGATGGCGGATATGTTTTCTATGAAATCGTATGTGTCTGGATCTGATTTCGCAAGAAATTCCTTGAAACTCAGAGGATGGATTTTCATGGTCCGGACTTTCCCTACAGGAACTGACATGTTTTTCCTTTTGACCGCTACGCCGAGGAGGGAGCCTGCGGCAATAATATGGTACTGCGGAGCATCTTCACAGAAATATTTCAGACTGTTCAAGGCTTCTTCACATTCCTGTATTTCATCAAGGATGATAAGTGTCCTGTCAGGCACAATCGGGACTTCCGAGTATAGAGACAGTTCCTTGACGAGTCTTTCGGGCTCTTTCGTTTTCCTGAATACGGATTTCAGCTCAGGTGTCCGGTCAAAGTCGAATCTGACGTAGTATTCGAAACAATCCCTGCCGAAAGATTCCATTATCCATGTCTTGCCGGTCTGTCTGGCTCCTTTAAGCAAAAGCGGTTTTCTTTCCGTTTCAGGGGAATCTTTCCATTCTTTCAAAGTGTCAAGTATATCTCGTCTTATTTCCATAATTGGTCCTGTGTTGAAATTTTGCCCAAAATTACATTAACAAGTATGGATTTATGTATTTTTTTACATTTTTCCATACTTAATAATGCAAATGTACCCAATTTTTCCCATTTATTATAATGCACTCCTCCTCATTTGTAAAAACAAGCTTTTCCTCAATATACCGTATTCTAATGAAAAGACCGCCATTCAGGGAAGTTGTCCCAAACGTGCGGTATGTGAAAGTAATGCGGATAATATGGAAAAGCCGGAATAATTTTGCAACTTTGTAGAGTTTGGACGGATTTCGGAGAAAACAGGACAGGATTATGGAACAGGCAAGCAGGAGAAAATACCCGATAGGGGTGCAGACATTCGAAAGGATCGTGGAGGAAGGCTATGTCTATAT
>CASGDV010000080.1 GCA_949300335.1 uncultured Bacteroidales bacterium
CGGAATAAAATCGATTCATTCATATCCGAAACTGGCACACGGAAATCCATCATCCTTACCATGGTCACCACAGAAGGCGTCAGGCAGAACATCCATAGCGACATTGTGCAGAAAGAAATCGTACTCGATGATCTATTCAGGGCACTGTAAAAATACGTTGTGGCTGAAGATATGTCAATATTCATCACGAGGTCCGGAAAGATATCCCGGGGCAAACGGACGGATAATATTTCCGTCTAAATCAAATAAAGCACTGGCCCACATATCCGGCTCCACTCCGAATCCATATTCGTCACCACGATCGCCTTCCTCCGTACACACCCTGCAGACGATCCTGTTCTCATCATAAAGTTCCAGGTCCAGCGGCTCAGGCCTGGAACTGCGCAATCTCTTTTTACGCCACTTTGCGAATGCAACATATTCGTGCCCGGAAGTCCGATCTTTTCCCCTTTCAAACCCACGTACCGTATAATCCGAGTCAAAGGACTTGAAATCTTTATATGTCAGCCGCACATATACGGCATGGGAGCCATGGCTGTGTTTTATAACTTCTACAATCTCATTCCAGGGGGCATCAATTGGAAACCAAATATGATTGGAATACGCGTAAGCATCCGGTCCCCACAAACCCTTTGCCTGACTGTCACGCATTTCATCAGGGTAATCAAACAGGGATTTGATTTTTTCTGCCCTGCTCAGCTCATCCCATGACTTCATTGTATTCACCGAATATCCTTTCTATATATTACCAATTCATTTTTGTAAAAGCAGCATTTATCCGACAACAAAGAATGGTTTTTCTTTGATTGCCCATTGCCTTAAACTTTCCCTGAGTAACGCCAAAACCGATTCAAAAGCCGGTTCTCCCTTTAATTCCGCATGGATCGGAACCTTCCTCCCCATAATTTTCGTCTTTATATCATCTACAACTATTCTACGATCTTCTAATTCCCTTGTTTTATCCAACCCCAAACAATAGGCAAATGTGTCATGTATATGTCTATTTAATCTACCGTTATCAATATTTATCTCTACTGGATCTATGTTTGAAAGATCAATTTCAAAATTTTTCACACTAATACAATAATGCTGTTCCACTATTTCACATAATGATTTCTCAATATTTCCTTTCATATTCTGGAAGGCTGTGCTTATTATTTTGGACAAAAAAGGGTTTTCATTGCACTTTTCTTGAAGGAATGTCTCAATATTATTTAACAGTGTTCTATACGGCGGATTGGTTTCATCATGTAGATATGAGTCCAATATCGGATACAGATTTGCTCCCATTAAATTCTGCGTCTGCAGATTAATCTCACGATTCAAAGTTTCTTTCAGCCATTCCCGGTTACTAATTTCAGGCAACACCTTATCAGGTGAATCCAGCCACTTATCGAATTCTGCTACAACGTCATCAGGACACTGATACAATTCCCGTGCATAATTTACAATACCTTTGGCAACCACAAACGAAGGCTCTGCATCCGTAACAATTTCAACGGAATCACCCCATACCTCTTTGGCTGCCATCTCTACCCATGGCATAATAGACCCTCCACCGCTCAGAATTATGCGGTCTACCTTTTCCCCTGAAAGCAATTCCTCCGCTTTCTCTTTCACGTTTTGAAAGCTTTCTTTTACTTTATCTTTATAGCTTTGTAACTTAGATTCTTTATAAGAATAATTAAATACTATATTATAATCTTCGTCTATACTTATTTCCTCTCCCAAAACCCATGATCCGCGAATATTCATATTAGGATACCTGTCGATATGTGCAGAAATTTTTGTATAAGCGAGTTCTTTAGCTTGTCTTATCGATAATTTCAAATAACCAATGATGTCTATATCTTGATTGCCCGATTTTTCGAGAGACGATTTTGCCAATCCCATCATTTGACTGAATTGGGCAGCAGATTTTTCTCCCGTCTGACAATCAAGAAGGATTGACTCCTCGATTTGACTTGCGCCAAAGTTCGTAGACAAAGTGTCAATATTCAACTTCTTGCCATTCGCCATTAATGTAAAGTCAATAGTGCTTGAACCATAATCTATAACTAATACAACTTTCGAATAGTCGGATTTTTTTGAAAAATAGGCAGCATCACTTTCATTTATAACCCATTTAACATCTTGGCCAATCGCTCCTGCCACAAATCGTCTGTAACCCGATTTTACTTCTTGAGGCCAATTTGTCGGAGCAGCGATGCATACTTCCACTTCATTTTCCGGGTTGAAAATATCTCCGGCATGATTCTTTCTGATAAGAGCAAATACATCTCTTATAAAAGATTTAAACGCCTCCAGCTGTTCATTTCGCTGGTCTTCCGTCAAGCCATTGGAATCATAAAAATATTTCTTGAACGACAAGAACAATTTTCCACGAGGAAGACTTATAGCATATTCTTTGCCGTCAGGAGAACGCATCACTAAAGAGATGATTTTTCTTTCATTAATTTCGTTCGAATTTTTTATTTTGGCATATTGAAGCCCAGTGTTTCGAGAAACGGGAGCATAACAAGCGGCAGTCTCGCCATCACCGAAATCTATTCCTAATATATATTTCATAACTATATCGGACTAATTATACAATTAATTTACAATCATTTGTTCGGGAACACTACTTTGCCCATAAAAATACAGCTTTTCGTATCCCTATTTATCAACGCTTTCACTGTTGTTTTCAAATCCGGAATGTTTGCAGAGAACTTATCGAAATACTCGCCATACTCTTCAGAATATTCAATAAGTTCACATCCACAATCTTCAAGCAGTTCCGTCAAAGCTTCCTGCTCTGGACCATCTGCTTTGCGCAGATCATCAAAAACCTGTTTCAGCAGATATTTATAAGGTCTGGCCTCTAAGAAAGTTCCAGATTCCTTTAGCTCTATTGTTTTGTGTTCAAGCAATGTCCTGCAAGCGAAAACATGCCCTTCCAATACGTGCAGAAGCATATCTGCTACTTCACTTTTGTCAACTCTTTCCTCCTTTTTCACCGACTTCTCCAAAGCCTTGTAGAATAGTGCCGAGATAACAATGGAAATCATCCAGCCAAGCAGGAATGAATCCACAAACACACAAAAGATCCAATATACAGTAGCGCAGAAAATTATAGAAAGTATCGGACTATATTTTCTCAAAATCCGAATTGTGCCAGATTCTTGTCCATTACATGACATTTCTTCACACACAGAAATATCAAGCGCATCTATAATTTTACTTATAGCCTTTCTTGCGTTGCTTCCGTCAGCATATTCAAAAACTTCGTCTTTCAATACCTCTTGACAAAGACTTCGTACATCTTTCTCTGGGAAATGTGAAAATACGGCGTTTTTAATCCGTTCTATGTTTTCCTGTTTCATATCGTTATGATTTTATTTACTGTTATTATCGTTGTAGAATTATTGGCGATTTCCCTTGAGACAGCCAAGAATCCGTCTGCATTATATTGCCTGACTTGATCTAAAGTCATAGCGATTCCATCATGACGAGATTCATAACTCCCGTCAGATTTAACTATGACATATCCGCTATTATCAGCATAGAAAGACACTGCATCTTCTATATTCCTGCTTTCTCCTGACAGGATCTTCTTAATCTGCAGATCTGTTTTACGGGTTCTGTCATTATATTGTAGTCTGAAATCAAATCCTCCTTTTGAGTCTTTATGTTTGAGAATTTTATAACATTTGTTTTCATGGAATATACAATTCACGCACTCGCCTGATTTCAGGACTGCGCTATCCCGGCGGGAATTTTTGTCAAGTGAAATTTTTATATCGGAAATACCCATATTGACAAGGGTTTTTATCACCAGCGGATACTCCGGCGTTTCCCATTCCTCGTATGATACCAAAGCCATATCTTCCCTCAACGGCACAACACTGTCACCAAGGCCAACCTCCATGCCGCCTATAACATCCAAGGCGCTGTACACTTCCGTCTCATCAGGCATATAACCGAGCATCATATACAAAGAAAAAAGCCCAAGTGCGACATACCTGTCCCTTGACTTGCTTTCTATCAATCTGTAACATCGTATCTGGCTCTCTGTCAATTCGTGAATAAACGGTTCATGCATCCGTTGCCTGCAGTTATCCGACACATACGTAACAAATACGGATTTTGTCCCGGCAGATCTGATTTCAGTCCACAGGTTGTCATAGCGCCTCAAACACCGGAAAAGCACAGCACAATATTTTTTCTCCTGTTCCGTATCGAAAAAGAAGTCATCAAGAATATCATATGGTTTGACAAGCCGGAAAAATTCATCCTTTTCAGACCAGAATGAAGAGAAATCAAAATATCGTTTGAAATCAGTTATTCTAAATATCAAAACACCATTAAGTTTCATAAAATCTGGATTTACCTTGTACCTTTCCTTTTGCTTATAATTTCCTCCCGTGACTCATTCAGGACATTGCGGACTATGCTATACAGACATCTGTTATAATCTGTTCCAAGACTTTCATAGAAATCCTTTTCCGTATCGGCTGCTTTCTCGTCATAATATTCCGGATTATCTTTCCTCAGCCCATATTTTCTTCTGAGATTTATATGCACTTTCGGTTCATACTTATACAAGACATGCTGTTTGCTGCCATCAACCGTTTCTTTTCTGGCTTCATCATATCCGGATATCGGCATGATATCCGTGCCTGATGCGGGTGTAAAATTGTTGTATGCCAGCCCTGCATAGCAACTCGCAATATTAAGAAGATCCGTTTCTCCATAAGTACGGACTTCCATTAAAGCCTCCTCAATACACAGTTTGAAAAGCTCGGTATCATATACGAAATTGCCTGAAACCGGACGATGAGATGCCTCAAGTACATAGATCTCCTTAGCGACTTTCACTACATTCTCGATATCTGACCCTGTAAAAAACTTATTGGCCCTGGTCACTCTCGATGAATCGATATCCACCTTTTCAGGAAGGCAGAGGTCGCTGTTCAAATATGCTTCAAACAAACGTGCATCAAGTTTTGATGAGTCAAAAAGCTGATAATCGCTTTCTATTCCTTCCTTCACCAGATTTTCGGCATAGTCCTTATTCTGTTTTTTTATAAGCGACGCGAAAATTTCCCCACACTCCCCGGAAGAAGGCATATATGTACTGAATTTGGCATCAAAGCGTCCGCTTCTGAAAAGCTCGGATGGCAACGAACTTATATCGTTTGCCGTAGCAAATACAAAGCAACAGATATGCTTTTCTTCTTTTTCCTGCATCCATGTAAGAAATTTACCGAACAGACGTTTGGTCACATCATTGCTGCTCTGGCCGGCACTTCCGGACAAGGATTTTTCAATTTCGTCTATCCACAATACGCATGGAGACATAGCCTCTACAAGAGCCAAGGTCTCGACCATTCTCCGTTCGGACGAGCCGACATATTTATTCTGTACATCTCCCATATCCATTTTTATCAACGGGAGACCGAGCATACTTGCTGCTGTCTTGGCCATCAAAGACTTGCCGCTCCCTGGTATACCGGATACAAGCACACCTTTCGGCACATCCATACCCCACTGTCTCCTGTTTGCTTCAAGGTCTTCAATGATCTTGCGTTTCTTTTCCAGATATCTTTCCAGATTTTCCAGACCTGCAGCAGTTTTTTTCGAACTTTGTTTTATAAGAGTAAGTATCGCAGAGTTTGCAATCAGCTTTTCCTTCTCTGCCCGTATTATCTTCAACACATCGCTATTCAGATTGCCGCTTCTCAAACATTCCGCCCCTATTTCCTGCTTTATCCGGATGAGAATCTGCCTGATTTTAGTCCTCGTCAAACCCTTGAAATTCCTTGCAAGGCTATCAAGAAAATCTTTGTTGTTCAAAAACACATAACCATAGCTGTCCGGTACCATACATGCAGCTGAATCATCCGTCAACTTCACAATCTCTGAAGTAATGAAAGCTTTCATCTCGTCATCTTCCATTGCTTCCACACTTATATATTCAGAATAGGTTTCCAGATCCTTCGGCATTTCAACAATAGCGGGAATCACGACTATGACAACGGTGCGTTTTACTGCATCCGGAATACCTTGGCTTCTAACTTTTCCTTGCAATGACATGCCCGTATATAGCTGAATGAAACGCGACAACCCGGTACTGATATCAGAATCCAGCTTTCCCTTCCCGTCTGCGTCAATATTATATAATATGAATAATCTCGGCTTCGTAAATGTAACGGGAATACCAGAATCCGATACACGTAGGTCCATTATATAACGCAGGGGATCATCTTTGACATTATCGACATCAGAAAACGTACTATAATCTTTATAAATCGATTTATTGTCAATCAGATAATTAACAATGTCCATCTCTTGCGTATGCAGGAAAATTACAGGCTTCCCGGAAAGAAGGGCATATTTAATCTTTTCCTGAACTTTGCCATACTGGCTTCTCAAGTATGCCACAGACTCACTATTCATCGATTTCCCTGTTTGCTATTTCGTTATACCGCTGCTCTATTCTTTCCTGCTTCAACTTGTCTTCGGACACAAGTTTTCGATATTCCTCCATAACTTCCGGTGTTACCTGTTTCCACATTTCTTCAGTTATGGAAACCGGAACAAATGTAGACTTATGTCTCAAAGACTGCAATGCCTGCAACGCATCCTGTGGTGACCTGTTGGCCCAATCTATGAATAAAAGAGCATCCAACGGAGACAAGCCATAATCATGTATAAGTGACTGTGCAGACAATTCAATGGATTTTTCCTGGCGTCCAAACTTAAGTTCCACAGTCAAATCGGGCTCTATTCCTGATTTCAACCATTCATTAACAGCCTTTCTCACATACGGTTTACAGAATGAGACGCGTACAGCCGTCCTGATTTTAATCGTTTTGTCTACGAACAAGTCGCAAATATCTTTATATTTCATCTCTTCATTCCAGTTAATTGCTTTTACCGAATTCTTCCATGACACCATCAACAAACATATTGGCATCAAGTTCTACTGCCTGAAGCGCATACGCTTCATAGCAATAGTCCCCCTTGACATAATTGTCTTTCCCGATGCATCTAAGCCATTGCGCAAGCCTTTGGTCAGAATATCCTAATTTATTCCCCTCGAATATTGCCTCAAATTGTACTGCATGTTTCATTTCATGAATAACAGTTTTGATTAATTCTACCGGATTTTCTGACAGATAAATTTTGTTAAGCGTAATGGTCTTGCCGTATTCTTCATCCATATATTGATACACGCCACAATCAGTGGCATCCAAACCCTTGAAAATAACGGCATTCAAGCCCACCCCCATCACATCTTTCAATTTTGATATCAGGTCCTTAACAAACTTTTCCTTGCTTTCTTCCGTCTGCAAAGTGTTGAATTTTGCCTCTATTCCATCAGGGAAAAAGTCTTTCAGGACATTGGCACATTTTTGTTCCAATATCAGATCTGGAGATTCTTTCATGTATGCAGTCGCATTCTGCGCCACGACTTGCGCCAATGCCTTTCCTTGCTCTTTTACAAGCATGTTCTCTTCGATCAAAGCTGTAATGAAAGCGTCTTTTTCCGCATCCAGTCTTTTTTTTGCCCGGACTTTTCTTACTATGACAATAGTAACTGCAGTTGCAGCACCTATGGCAATCGTTATCGGATCCATTTCTGTTTATCTGATGAATTGAAAGAAGGTGACTCTAAAAAACACAATCACCTTCTTTCACAGGTTTGAAACTAATATGCAAGGTCGAAGTTCAAGTCTGTTTCAGTACGGCTGTTCTTCTTTCCGCTGTCTGAGTACTCATTCTCAGCTTTTTCCTGTGCTGATGATGTCTGCTGCTCATCCGAAACTGTCTCCGTTTCTTTGTTTTCATTCATAACCGAAGCAGTCGCTTCAGTTTTATTCTCCGAACCATATTCCTTCGTAATCCGTGCCCTCACCTTGTCGATTTGCCCCTTGGCAAAGGATGCAGCCCAGCCGACAACTGACACGAGTTTCTTTATTGCATTCTCGTATGGCTGTTCAAGTTTTTCAAGCAACCACCCGCCAAACTCCACTGTCTTGTCCACCAAAACCTTTATGACCGGAATTGCAATTGCAAATGCTATAAGCGTAGAAAGGACTCCTTGCCCGAACATTGCCATCAATACAACCATAAGTCCGATTCCTGCAAAGCTTATTATAATACCGGTTGCAACTATGAATGACACAATAAGCAGCCCTGCAAAGATATACTTCACCCACTTGGCCCACGTCGGAAGATCGACATTGCCGGCTGCAAGATCCGCAGTTACTGACGAGAATTCAACAGCCGCACCAGCACAAGCTCCAATAGTTTTGGGTTCAATCCTGTTTCCGTCTACTGACAAATCAATCTTTTCGTCATAGGTCGCAAGATACAGAGCGAGAGCAGTGTAGAATTTCTGCAGTCTCTTGTTCTCCGGCGTATTTTTCTCCACCAACTCTTTGAACTGGGCGATCTCCTCCGGAGTCAGCTCTTCTTCATAAGCCATCTTTCCGATAATTTCATCTACAATGCCATTTTTCATGATGGTATCATTCAATTCAGGAAGCAAGGACTCGAGATCTTGTTTATCATACTCATTGTAAAACGACTCTATTTCCTTTTCGGAGAAATTTTTCCCGGCCTCAAATGCTTTCAGCATTACAAGAAAATTAATGACAATATTCTTCTTTTCCGAATCGGACTTGTCGCCAAGGATATCCGACACATTGACCGAATCATGTGTTTTCAGACTCTCATATTGCGAATCAAATTCGGCAATACCGGACAATAAATCATCCACGATTTCTTTCGCAGTCTCCTTCGGCTTGCCACAATGCTCCTGAATCAGCTCTTGGGCATACATTTCATAATTTTCCCTGCCACCTTCGGCAATCATCTTTTCAATAGATGGAGTCAGATCTTCCACTACTTGTTTTACAGCCTCGAAATTTTCAGGCAATCCTTTGAAATTTTTAGTATCCATAATAAGATTTTTTTGTTTGTCTTTACCATATAGAGTCTGATTTTCGGAATTTGGTCGATTTTGATCGAAAAAAATTTCATTATTTTCAGGATCTTCACCGATCAATGAATCGATATAATCTTTTTCACATTGATAATCAAACATCATCATATGGAAAACATCTTCCGACTCTTTATTATCCACTATATTTTTCTCCACCTCTAACATTCGTTTTCCATCAAGATTATTGGAGATATAATCGTATAGATCATCATATGATATCTTTTTCCCGTCATTACTCATGTTCTCTTTCAATTAATTTACAATACCGTCGCGTCAAATGAAGAATAGCCCGTTTTTTCAGTCCGGCTATTGCAAACTGTTTCTGCACAGGCTTCCATTCCCGATCCATTGCGGACTGTTTTTCTTCAATACTCCAGTCTTTCCAAAGTCCGGCAGGGCCTGTAGGATCCATATATATTCTCAATTCCTCGAAAGCTTTTGACCAATGAATCTTTCGCACACACAAACATTCCAAAACCCGTTTGTCAGTATCAGAAAGCTGGCTGAATGCTTCCATTACCAATCGTTCTGACATAGTTCTCTCCACAGAATCATCACAGGTTGAATAATCATATGTCAACAAAGTCTGATAGTCAACATACTCCAGAAGTCTCATATGATTTTTATCATATTTTCCATATTCATTTCTTTTTTTCCTGAAATAATTTGAGGCTATTTTATTAACATAAGAATACAACTTGGCATTATTCTTACCTTTGTAGGCTTTTATTTTCGACCACCCGGCCAATGGAGCAAATGGAGCTGCAATAAACAAATAATAATCCCCGCTCAAATCCTGATACGTATCAGGATTTGATTTAAGCCAAAGGACATTCGAATAAATATAATTCAATATAGGATGGCTGAAATCCCCGATAAAATAATCTACTGCCTCTTGGTCATTTTTTACGACACGGCACGCAAACTCCAAATCGGCATCTGCCGTACGCGGCATGACGGACAAGAATCTTTTCAAGTCATGCATAGTCAGGATTGAAAAATCAGTATTCATCCCTTAAAATCTCATTAAAAAAGATACTGTTTGGCTAAGTGATTACTTTACTCAATCACCGACACTGTACCACTATAGGTGCTACCTCCCCTTTGCGAAACAAGAAAACCTTTTCTGTCATATGAGACACTGCATGTGACAGTATGGGGACCGGGGTCGTAACCTGTGACAAGATATGTCAGATTATATGGTTTTGAAGTAACCTCTCCGATACAGACATCATCAAAATAAAAAGCAACGGATATCCCCTTGACATTCGTCTCTTCGCTTATTTCTACGGATAACATAAGTTCTTCACCATTTTTCAACGAAACAGGAGAGACGCTGAAATCGTTGATGACCAGATCGGACTCCATACATGAGACGGACATTAAAGAAGCAATGACACAAGCACATACAAACAATAATTTTTTCATATCAGGCACAAAATAAAGATGTAGTATAAAGATATATAATCACAATCTCAATTCAAAATATATTACATTAAAATTTCAATAAAATTTTCCGCATATCCAGCTGTACCGATGATTTCCTATTCACTGATTGCAACCGGGTTGCGGGGAGTGCTGGGTATCTTTGCAGACATTTGAAAACGATACAGAAAATCATGAAACTGTCAGCACTGATTCCTGGGGCGGCCTGTGCACTGCTCCTGCTATGGTCCTGCGGTGCAGGCCACAACCATGAAACCGGACACGACCACGACGGACATCACACAGAAGCCGTATCTGACCATGAAGGCGAAGATCCGCATGACCACGAGGAAGCTCACGGACATGGCGGAGAAGCAGGCCACTCGGACGAAATAGTCATTGCACCTGAAAAAGCGGAAGCCGCAGGCATTGTGGCGGAAGCCATTGCGCCGGGAAATTTTTCCGGCGTCATCAAAACCGGAGGGCAGATACTTCCGGCATTGGGCGATGAAAAAAATATAGCCGCCCCCACCGACGGAATAGTCTCTTTCAGCGGAAATCTGTTCGAGGGCACGAATGTAAAGAAGGGGCAGGCAATGTTTTCCATACTTTCTGAAAACATCCAGGACGGGAACAGGCTCGGCAAAGCGAAAGTAGCATACGAAACAGCCAAGGCCGAATACGAACGGGCGGCCGGGCTTGTGGACAGCCAGATAGTTTCGCAGAAAGAATTCATACGCATAAAAGAGGCTTATGAAAACGCCCGTATGGCATACGAAGCCTTGAAGCCTAATGCAGACGGCACAGGAGTGCAGATCGAATCACCGTTCGACGGCAGCATACGGGACATTTTCGTCAGCGAAGGTGATTTCGTCGCCACTGGAACTCCTCTGGCCTGCGTCACCCAAGACAGAACTCTCATTCTGAAGGCAGATGTCTCCCAGAGGCATTTCGCCCAGCTGCAAAACATAACATCAGCGAATTTCGCTACGCAATATGACGAAACTGCACATAATCTGAAAGAGCTCGGCGGAAAGCTCCTCGCCACTGGGCAAAGTTCCAAGGAATCAGCATATTATATCCCTGTCACTTTCGAATTCAGAAACAACGGGGACATCATACCAGGCTCGTTCGCCGAAGTGTGGCTTCTGACACGGACGAGAAACAATGTGCTGAGCGTGCCTGTCTCAGCCTTGACTGAAGAACAGGGGCTGTATTTCGTATACCTGAAACTGGACGGAAGCTGCTATAAAAAGCAAGAAGTGAAACTGGGCGAAAGCGACGGAATCCGCACTGAAATAGTTTCCGGACTGAAACCTGGCGACAACGTAGTGACAAAAGGAGCCTATAATGTAAAGCTCGCCTCAGCGAGCAATGCTATTCCGGCCCACACTCACAACCACTGACAATTCCCCAGATTCCCCCCCCCACACAAACAAATACGAGCAATGCTGAACAAGATAATACAGTTTTCACTGAACAACAGGCTGCTGAGATTGGTAGCGGCAGCCCTGCTTATGGTTGCGGGAGTCTATGTGATGAACCGCACCGAAGTCGATGTCTTCCCTGACCTGAACGCCCCAACCGTCGTAGTGATGACGGAAGCCGGCGGCATGGCTGCCGAAGAAGTCGAACAGCTGGTTACCTTCCCTATCGAGACCGCCGTAAACGGAGCCACCGGCGTGCGCCGTGTCCGCTCGTCCTCCACTACAGGCTTTTCAGTCGTGTGGGTGGAATTCGACTGGGACATGGACATCTATCTGGCCCGCCAGATCGTGTCGGAAAAAATAGCGATGGCCGCGGAAGAATTGCCCGGGAACGTCGGGAATCCGACTCTCGGGCCCCAATCCTCTATCCTGGGAGAACTCCTGATAGTGGGTATGACGGCAGACTCGACCTCGATGCTGGATCTCAGGACGATAGCCGACTGGACGATAAGGCCGCGGCTGCTTTCGACAGGAGGAGTGGCGCAGGTGGCGGTTCTCGGCGGTGACATCAAGGAATACCAGGTGCTCATCCATCCTGAAAAAATGAAATACTACGGAGTGACACTCGGCGAAGTGATGGCTGTGACACGCGGCATGAACCAGAATACCAATGGAGGAGTCATCTACGAATACGGGAACGAATATATCGTGCGCGGCATTGTCTCCACCGAAGATGTGAAGGAGATGGCCAGAAGCGTCATCAAGACAGTCGGAGGGGCGCCCGTGACCCTGGAAGACGTGGCAGACGTGCAGATAGGGGCACAGCAGCCTAAACTCGGACTGGCCTCGGAAAAAGGCAAGCCGGCAGTACTCGTGACCGTCACCAAACAGCCTGATACCGGGACACTCGAACTGACCGCGAAACTGGAAGAGGCCCTGAAAGACGTGCAGAAAAACCTGCCTCCGGACGTGAAGATATCCACGGACACCTTCCGCCAGGCCAGATTCATCGAAAGTTCCATAAGCAATGTCAAGTCATCACTGTATGAAGGAGCGATATTCGTGGTGATAGTGCTCATACTCTTCCTGGCCAATGTCAGGACCACCATCATATCACTGATCACACTCCCGCTATCGATACTGATCTCCATACTGACTCTGAACTGGATGGGCATGACCATCAACACCATGAGTCTCGGAGGTCTGGCCATAGCCATAGGCTCGCTCGTGGACGATGCCATAGTGGATGTGGAAAATGTCTGGAAACATATCAGGGCGAACAAGGCCCTGCCTGCTGCGGAAAGGCTGCCCATACTGAAAGTAGTGTTCGAAGCTTCGAAAGAAGTCAGGATGCCTATCCTGAACTCCACCCTCATCATCATCGTCAGTTTCGTGCCGCTTTTCTTCCTGTCAGGAATGGAGGGACGCATGCTGGCTCCGCTCGGAGTGGCATTCATCACCGCACTCTTCGCTTCTACCCTCGTGGCACTGACACTGACACCGGTTCTCTGCAGCTACATGCTTGACTACAAGGTGAAAGGAGACGGCGTACCTAAGGAAGCCTTCCTCGCAGTATGGCTGAAAAGATACTACAGGAAAGCCCTCGAATGGGTAATGAGACACAAGAAAAGTGTCGTGGGAGCGACCTTGGCACTGTTCTGCGTGGCCCTCGGACTGTTCTTCACCCTCGGGCACAGCTTTCTTCCGGCGTTCAACGAAGGATCATTCACGATAAACGTCAGCTCCCTGCCTGGAATCTCACTCGAAGAATCCGACAAGATAGGACGCCAGGCAGAAGAACTCCTGCTTTCCATACCGGAGATACAGACTGTGGCCCGCAAGACAGGGCGTGCGGAGCTGGACGAACATGCACTCGGAGTGAACGTATCCGAGATCGAAGCGCCGTTCGAACTGAAAGACCGCTCCCATGCCGAACTGCTGGCGGAAGTCCGCGAAAAGCTTTCCACCATCTCAGGGGCCAACATCGAGATAGGCCAGCCTATCAGTCACAGGATCGATGCCATGCTCAGCGGTACGCAGGCCGGAATCGCCATCAAGCTGTTCGGAGATGACCTGAACAGGATGTTCCGGCTCGGAAACGAGATCAAGGACCTGATAAGCGGAGTCGAAGGCATAGCCGACCTGAATGTGGAGCAGCAGATCGAAAGACCTGAAATCAAGATCATCCCGAAACGCGAGATGCTCGCGAAATACGGCATATCCATGCCTGCATTCAGCGAATTCGTCACAGTGAACATGGCAGGAGAGACAGTCTCGCAGGTGTACGAGCAGGGGAAAGCCTTCAATCTCGTGGTCAGGGCCGCCGAATCGGAACGCGGCTCCATAGAACACATCAAAGACCTGATGATAGACGATGCCTCCGGAAACAAGCTGCCGCTTTCATACGTAGCGGATGTGGTTTCCTCCACAGGGCCTAACGCCATAAACAGGGAAAACGTGAAAAGGAAAGTGGTGATCTCAGCCAATGCAGCCGGCCGCGACATGGGCAGCGTGGTCGATGACATACGGAAGATAGTGGATGAAAACATCGTCCTCCCGGAAGGCTACCATATCGAATACGGAGGACAGTTCGAAAGCGAAAAGGCCGCAAGCCGCGTGCTCCTGCTGACGTCCATCATGAGCATCATAGTGATATTCCTCCTCCTTTACATGCAGTTCAGGAGCGCATCACAAAGCGGAGTGGTCCTGCTGAATCTGCCTCTGGCGCTCATCGGAGGCGTATTCGCATTGCTGTTGACTACCGGAGAACTGAGCATCCCGGCCATCATCGGCTTCATATCCCTGTTCGGCATAGCCACCAGGAACGGAATGCTGCTGATTAGCCACTACAACCTACTGAGAGAACAGGGCATGCCGCTCTATGACAGTATCATCCAAGGCTCACTCGACAGGTTGAACCCTATTCTGATGACAGCCCTGTCATCCGCCCTGGCCCTGATTCCGCTGGCCATCAAGGGAGATCTTCCAGGCAACGAAATCCAGAGTCCTATGGCCAAGGTCATCCTCGGTGGACTTCTCACATCGACATTCCTGAACGGCTTCATCGTTCCGGTCATGTACTGGTGGCTTCACCGGAAAGAAACGGGCACTGACGCACCATCCAAAATATCAGAATAAATCCGACTTGAAAATGAAAAGATATACCATAATACCGGTTTTCCTTCTTTCGGCTGTCCTGAGCCTGAGAGCTCAGGACAATACAGCGGTCTCCTCCATTGCCGCTGCCGCAGGCCCTGAGGTCAGCGGCAATGAGACCTCCGTTCCGGAGGTCCTGCGCACAGCAAGCATCGATGACGTCCTGGCCGCAGTCAGGGAGCACAATCCGGAACTTGCCGCCATCACCCAGAATACGGAAGCACAGTCGCTCCAGCTGAAAAACGAGAATATCCTCGAAGACCCGAGCATAGAATACAGCTCATTCTACAGCAGCGGCGTCACCGGACAGTCAGGCTCGGAACTGGTAGTATCGCAGGGATTCGACTTCCCTACCGTCTATGC
>CASGDV010000081.1 GCA_949300335.1 uncultured Bacteroidales bacterium
GGCTTCGGGCCGCCGGAAGTCGCCCCCGTCGTTCGGGGCTTCGCCCCTCTCTCCGGAGGCGACTTCCATTCTGCACCAAAGTTACAACTTTCAATCTTTTTCTACCTTCCCGTGTCTACTTTTTCGGCAGCAGCAAGCATCTCCACCAAATTTCAAACACGAGAAATGTCAATATCCACCAAATCTTTTCATTCCAATCGTCAATCAGCACTAGATTCTCAAAACTGCCAAGTCATTACAGGCATAAATCGGGTCCTGGAACGAGATTTCACCAGCCATATTGTCCACTCGTCGTTTCAGTTTTTCAAAGTCTTGTTCCCGTGGGAATTTATCGCATCCTCGATGGCTCGTTCCATCGCATTGTCCTCGGCGGAGGACAACTCATCTTCCCAGGTCTGGCATGGGGGTTCCTTGTCTTCCATGAATTCGGAGTATAATATCCTGTGGCGGCCTACGGCTTCGGAAAGAATGTCAAGGTATGGCTTAAGAAACGGCGTGAAAGTTCCGGCCGACTGTACGAAAGTTTCTACCGAAAACTGTATCCATTTGACGGCAGCGACGATTTTTACGGCTTTCATCTCGTACATGATCTGTGAGGCAGCGCACTGGAGGTTGAAATAGTCTGTATTGCTATGGCTCAGGTCGAATCCCATGACTATCCTGACATAATTGCCCTCTGCAGTTTCGAGGGTGACGTTTGTTCCCTGAAACTTGAAATGGATTCTGGATACATCCGTTTCACCCTTGTCTTTTTCCTCCATCTCAGGGAAAAACCCTTCAGACTGCATATATCCGAATATTTCTTCCGACAGCATATCGTTCCTGCTGTCTTTCTTTTTTTCATTTTTTCTGAACAGACCCATGACCGGCAATTTTTAAACAGACTTCTTTCAACTTGAACATTTGCAATTTAACAAAGATTCCGTTCAAATCAAAAAAAGCACCGCCGTTTTCCCTGTGTTTCAGAAGTTCCAGATTCCGGTACGGGAAATCCGACGGTGCACACACATTTCACAAAGCATGTTTTCTTTTCATGCATGCAACTGTTTATCGCATAAATCCCTCAAATGTAAACAACAATCACGGACTTTTCCTACTTTTGCAACACAAAACATGAAGTCATGACGCACGAAGGTATCAGAAAATCACTTGAAGACTATATTTACGGCTGTATTGTCCCGCAATATGCCGCATTCGATCCGGCACACAGGGAAAACCATGCAGAAGATGTGATAGAAAACGCAGTCAAGCTATATCACGACGCACCGGAGGAAATCCGCTCATCACTTGACATTGAAATGCTTTTCACCGCTGCTGCCTGTCATGATCTGGGAAGGATAAACGGCAAGGAACGGCATCATATCGATTCCGGAATAATCATCAGAAACGATTCCCGCCTGAAGGAGTGGTTCGATGACGCACAGATAGAACTGATAGCCCAGGCTGCTGAAGACCACCGGGCTTCAAACAAGGAGGAACCGCGCAGCATGTACGGAAAAATAGTGGCTGAGGCGGACAGGCTGATAGACACGGAAACGATAATCAGGCGTACACTTCT
>CASGDV010000082.1 GCA_949300335.1 uncultured Bacteroidales bacterium
GAAATCGGGAGCCTTGATGTACTGCATCAGGCCGTCAATATCGATTTCGTTATTGTCAATGTAAGCTACACAGGCATCTATTACTTCTGATAAATTGTGAGTCGGCATATTGGTAGCCATACCTACGGCAATACCCGAAGCACCGTTTACAAGCAAATTCGGGATGCGGGTCGGCATGACAACCGGTTCCTGCAGAGTATCATCGAAGTTGTTCTGGAAATCAACCGTTTCCTTATACAAATCCTGCATCATGTCCTCTCCGATTTTCTTCAGTCGGGCTTCGGTGTATCGCATGGCAGCAGGGCTGTCACCATCAACGGAACCGAAGTTTCCCTGGCCGTCTACCAGCGGATAACGCATAGCCCAGTCCTGAGCCATACGGACCAGTGCTCCGTATACGGATGAATCTCCATGAGGATGGTATTTACCCAATACTTCACCGACGATTCTTGCAGATTTTTTGTAAGGTTTGTCAGACGTATTACCCAGTTCCATCATTCCATAAAGGATTCGGCGATGTACAGGCTTGAAACCGTCTCTGACATCCGGGAGGGCGCGTGCAACAATTACTGACATGGAGTAATCGATGTACGACGACTTCATTTCCTCTTCGATGTTGATTTTTATAATTCTGTCTTGTTCTTGCATTTAAAAAACTATTAATTATACATCTCTCTCTGGTTTGCTAAAAACCATGCTAAAGTACGACTTTTACCCGAGATACGAAACATTTCTATCAAAAAAGTGTTCCTGTTTAAGCTTTTTCTTCATTCTTCGTCTTTTTGGGGGCGGAAACGGACTGATGTGGCATACATTTTGTTAAATAGAATGAGAGATTCGTTATATATTAATTATATAATGTATATTTGCAGTGATATAAGGAGAAAAGATTATATATGGACAATCAGTTTACACAACGAGTATCCGAAATTTTATTGTTCAGCAAAGAAGAATCCGACCGGCTGGGAAACAACTATGTCGGTACAGGACATTTGTTGCTGGGCATTATCCGGGAAGGAGACAATAAAGCTGTAAGCATCCTGCAGAGTCTTTATGTAGATCTTAAAAAGTTGAAACTCATACTGGAAGACGAGTTGAGAGGACAAGTTGCCTCTCCGGTGAGGGAAAACTTTTTCGGAAGCGACAAGGATCTGGACAAGAAAGCCTCCAAGGTGATGAAGCTGAGCATTCTGGAAGCGAAATTGCTGAAGAGCCCGGAAGTGGATACTGAACATGTATTATTGGCGATTATGAAAGATAATGAAAATAAAGCAGCAGAGATACTGGAAAGTCAGGAAGTGACATACCGGAAGGTGATGGACCGGCTGGTACCCCACAAGGAGGAGCCGAAGGACGGTCTGGATTTCGGAGAGGAAGATGAGGATGAAGATGATGGCATCCGCCGCCGCAGGCCGGATGAAGGCAATATGTCTTACCGTTCGGAAGGACAGCCGGTTGCCGGTACCAAGCAGCAGAAATCCAGTAAGGATACTCCTGTCCTGGATTCATTCAGTACAGACATGACGAAGGCGGCCGAGGAAGGCAAGCTGGATCCGGTAGTCGGACGTGAAAAGGAAATCGAACGTCTGGCACAGATTCTGAGCCGCCG
>CASGDV010000083.1 GCA_949300335.1 uncultured Bacteroidales bacterium
TTGAAAGGGACGCTCTTTGATATGACTTCCAGCAGCTGCTTCAGTTTTCTCGATGTGGATATGTTCATTCTGGCGAAAGCAGGTATGTCGATTTCCATGGTGTGGTTGATCACGTTTTCGAGCCTGGTCAGGTAATCATCCTGTTTCGCGAACGGAAAATAGCCTTGGATCAGATATTCCCTGAAATGCATGAGAGGATGTCTTATGTCAGCCGGCAGCACTGCATTCCCTGCCAGAATCTCGTCCAGGCTGTAGGGCTTGATGTCCGTACCTGATGTCATGTTCAGGTATTCCCTGAATGAGAGTCCTTCCATGGTGTAGGTGATGGCCCGTCTGCTCAGGTCGGCATCCGTGCCTTTGACTATTTCCATGATGGAAGAACCTGTCACCACTACTTTCAGTTCGGGCAGATAGTCGTATATCATCTTCACTTCTCTCGACCAGTCCTGGTATTTGTGGACTTCGTCGATGTAGAGGATTTTCCCTCCCTGTCCGGCAAACGCTGATGCAGTGTCGAAAAGAGAGCTGGAGGCGAAATATGAATTGTCCGCGGCGATGTACAGAGACTCGTTTTCAGCATGAGTCAGTTTGATGTGCTGCAAAATCATGGTGGTTTTCCCCACTCCTCTGGTCCCGGCTATCACTATCAGTCTGGAGTTCCAGTTGATCTTTGCGTGCATGTATCTGACGAAATCAGTTTCAGTTTCCGCCAGTTTTTTCCGGTATAATGCGAAAAGTCTTTCCATACTTGCTATTTGTTTTACCGATGGTTTTATGCAAATATAGTAAATTGCGGAAATAAGTCCGCAGTTTTAGGTATAAAATGCGGATTTTATTCCGCAATAGGCTTCCTTTTGTCTGATATTTGTCGTGATGCGGAATTAAAACCGCGATTTTAATGAGAAATCGCGGTTTTAATTCCGCAGTTTAGAACCTTCCGTGTATCACTGACTGCAAAATCTAATCTTTGCCGAGCAGCCATTCCCAGGCAGGCATTACATTTATTCTTTTTCCGGATATTTGCAATGTATCCTTTTCATCGTCGGTTATTATCAGCAGGTTGTCACATCCGGTGACCGATGACGCCTCCAACAGGCCTTTGATTTCGCGCTCACGGGTTTCATCATCCGTCATACTCCATGTCACTTGAATGAGTCGGATGACATTTTCTTCCCGTTGAAGCACAAAATCGCATTCTGCATTGCCGTGATAATACGAAATTTTGTCGGACGGAAGCCTGTTCCTGTGAAGCTGGAGAAATACTGCATTCTCTAAATTCTTGCCTTTGTCGTTGCTTTGTGGCATAAGTACGGCGTTTCGCAGCCCTGTATCTATACAATAGAATTTGTCCAATGATTTACGTTCCTTCGCCAATGAGCGGTCATATCTGGAGATTCGTATGAATATGAAAATGTTGCACACATAATCTGCCCAAAGATATAAATCGTCTTTACTTATTTTAAGTCCCTGTGACCTTATATCGTTATATATGGCATTAATGGATGTCGGTTTGGTCAGATTGGCCATAATTCGTTTCACGAAGTAACGGACCACTCCGGTATTGGTTATTCGATAATGTTCGGCAAGGTCACGCAATATCATCGTATCAAAATATCCATGAAGCAGTTTC
>CASGDV010000084.1 GCA_949300335.1 uncultured Bacteroidales bacterium
TTCCCTCAAGCGTTTCAAGGATGACGTGAAGGAGGTGGCCAGCGGACTGGACTGCGGTCTGAACATCGCCGGCTACAACGATATCAAGGTAGGTGACACTGTAGAAGCCTACACCATCATCGAAATCAAGAGGACTTTGTAGGCGGGCCTGTTTCAAGCAAAGGGGGAGAATGCGGATTTTCCGGCATTCTCCCCTTTGCTTTTCACGTATATCCGCAAGCATGGCCCTGGCAAGAGAAAGAAATCACGGGATGCAACTGTTTCTAATACAAGAACATGGCTACAATTTTACATTATGCTGTAAAAACATTATATTTACGAAGCATAATATGATAACAGGATTTCGCAGTTCATTTCTCCGACAATATCCCGATGTTTTCGTAAATACCACAAAATGAGCGCAAAACCTAAAAATAATTCGTATCTTTATTGCATGGATAAACCTGGAAAAGATAGAATAAACTGCTAACCGATTAAATTCATTTCGTCATGAAAACAAACCATTTATTTCTCATTGCCGCAACAGCCGGAATGGCCATGGCTTGCGGAGTGGAGCCAGACAATGAAGTGCAGGAGCAGACCTCGTATATTGTGGAATTATATTCTGCAATAGATTTATGGGGTTTAGAAACAACAGGAGTCAGCGACATGTATGTTATGTACATGGCATACGACATTCCCAATGATACCATATTCAAAAAACGCGTTGATGCATCATTTGAAACGTTCAAGGGAAAAGACCTCCAATTTCAAATAAGCTCAAGTATTCCGTTCAATTCTCCAATAATAACCAATGACAGAAGCGAGGAATACTTCAATAGTCTGTTCGCCTCTGAAAATGAATGGAGTCCAATTTATCTTCAAGACATACATGACTATCATCGAGAGATTAATGTTTTCATTCCGGAAGAAGGATGCTACGAATTTCGTCTGAAACTATACCAGACCGAAAATGACACTACTTTTTATTCCCCGAAATACAGATTGGATGTGGTGAAGAAAAATTTCGAATACGACCCCGATGCCACCCACCATTACTACTATTACGGAAACCTGGAAAAGATAGAATAAACTGCTAACCGAGTAAATTCATTTCGTCATGAAAACAAACCATTTATTTCTCATTGCCGCAACAGCCGGAATGGCCATGGCTTGCGGAGTGGAAGAGCTTGCCGATGATTTACAGACCAAAGAAAAACTATACGCAGCAGAAGATTCGCGTAAAGCTGATATGCAGCTGATATACGGATGGGGATATGACACTACCGATGTCAGGATATTCGACGAGTACTATCTCGTCTCCAATGAACTTGTGTTCTATAAAGACGAATTGAAAGCCAGCCGCAATATTCCTCAGACAAGAATGAATGCAGAAGCTACACGGCTTACGAAAGAACAGCAGCAGATATGCATGAACAAAGTTCAGATGGATGCGACAAGTATCAGTGAGATACTTTTAGAAGATGCCATAACTGAATGGAATTCCATAGATGACTGCAATTTGTTTTTCAGTACGGCAATCTCCTATCCGAGCGGGGCCTATGCCGATATTGAAGTAACACCCACGCCAATGTTCGCATCCGGATCGGCCTTAGTTACGGTCACTCCCTTGATAGGGAATCTCAACGGAAGGATTACGATTAATACCGGGTATTATATTTGGGACTATCTGTCTCAGGATCAGCGAAAATACGCCATAATGCACGCCATGGGGCACCTTATCGGACTGAAGGATTCTGACGAGATAGAATCTCATGTTGATAGCACAAATTATTATGACCCTAATTCCATCATGAGGCCGTCAGATGAAATTAACATGACAAATTGGGGCGGATATTGGAATGGACTGAACGACTATGATAAAGCAGCTCTTAAGCTAATGTACCCGCTGCGTCCGATAGATGATCTGGAATATGAAATCTATACAGTATCGGATAACGGAGACGAAAGCAAAGTGACGAACAAGACACTATACACTGGAGTGAATTACAGAATAAAAGTACTGCCGTTCGAAAGCGTAAAACCGATGGAGGATGCTTCTTACGGTCTTAAAATCACGTATACAGACGGAGACGGTACGGATATCGAGAAGAAGTCTTCTGATAATACCATGGACTTTGCGCTCACAGACACCGGGAAATGCAACATCACAGTCATGGTGTACGGGAAAAACGGGACCGAGAGGGGAACCAGCGAAGAAGATATCTTCGGCTATGACATCAAGGAAATCGAAGAAGCTCTGGCTTACCCTACAGTTGTCAATATAGGCACAGCATACACAATCAAATGGCAATACAAGCATCCGGCCTATCCTGATGCACACGTGGAATTCTCCATAGGGGATATACATTATGAGAACGGAGACTATCAGAATGTCACAGTGTCAGAAGTTTCCGAGTGGGAAGCAAATGTGACTCTCAACGATTACGGGAAATACCGGATAGATGCCAGGCTTGTGGACGGTCCGTCCGATGTCAAGGACAAAATTTTCTATTTCACGAAACTGAACTACAAGCCAGGTTTCACGATAGAACCTGACCGTGTAGTATGGGACGCCCCGCAATCAATTTACTATGGCACGCTCGGCGGTCTATATCCGCTCCCCAACGAGGCGTTTGACGGCACCGACAGTTCTTCAGTCCATACCATCACGTTTGAAGATCCGGTATTGCAGGAAGACGTGTATCTCGATTATGCACTGAAATATTATCTTAATGAAGACAAGACTTCTGATCCGATCCGTCCTGACCACTATCTTCTAATCAACCATATCAGTTCGATTGTGTTCGAGAAAGGTGAAAGCAATGTACAGCATTTCACTCCGGTAAAGGATGTCACCTGCTATTATGATGAAAACGGAGAGTCGTTTTACAGAGGATATTTTCCATTCTACATGGCAGAATATCCTGAAGATGGCGTGAAAGTTGTTTCCGAAGAATAGATTATTTTTGCAGATTAAATGTCAATTTTATGATTATATGAAAGGAGTATATCTTTTTCTGGCAAACGGTTTCGAGGAGACCGAGGCCCTCGCGACAGGCGATGTACTGAAAAGAGGAGGAATACCTGTAAAAATGGTTTCCATCTATGAAGAAAAGTATGTGACCAGCGCACATA
>CASGDV010000085.1 GCA_949300335.1 uncultured Bacteroidales bacterium
CAAATTAGGAATTGACCAGCAGATAGATTATGACAAGTTCTATCTGTACTCTATCATTACGCATTCCACTGCGATAGAGGGATCCACTATTACAGAACTTGAGAATCAGATAATGTTCGACCAAGGTATCAGCCTGAAAGGAAAAACACTGGAAGAACAGAACATGAATCTCGATCTCAAGGAGGCGTACGAACATGCCATCATTATGGCCCGGTCACATTCGGACATCACAGTAGAAGTGCTGAAAGAGCTGTCTGCTATGGTAATGAAAAACACTGGGAAAGAATACAGGACTGCTTTAGGTGACTTCTCTTCATCGAAAGGTGAATTGAGGCTATTGAACGTCACGGCAGGAATCGGGGGAAAATCCTACATGAATTACAGTAAAGTTCCTGCAAGACTGTCGGAATTCTGTATCTGGCTGAACAATGAACGGAAAAATTTCTCTGACAAAAGCATCCTGGAATTATATGAACTGAGCTTCGATGCCCATTACGAACTGGTCACGATACACCCATGGGCAGACGGCAACGGCAGAATGGCAAGACTTGTCATGAATATGCTTCAGTTTGAATTCGGGCTGATTCCTTCCATAATACTTAAAGAAGACAAGGAAGATTACATCAAGGCACTCGTGGAAACGCGGGAAAATGATGATCCTGATATTTTCAGGGATTTCATGACGGAAACAATGATCAGAAATCTGTCTCATGATATTGAGGTATACAACAAGTCACTTGAAGAGACACCAAAAGGTAGGGAGAAAACCCCAAAAAGTAGGGAGAAAACTCCAAAAAGTAGGGAGAAGATCATTTCCTTGATAGCGGAAGACGGCACTTTGAGTGCGTCAGCCATTGCCGATATAATAGGCATAACGCCAAAGGCAGTGGAAAAGCATATTGCCCGGCTGAAAGCCGAGGGCATAATCAAAAGGATCGGGCCTGACAAAGGCGGGCATTGGGTATTATCGGAACAGGAGTAAAACATGGGGGTTCAAAAGCGTCATTTTGAGCCCCCACGTCGTGGTACTTCCATAAGAGATATTCCGGTCAAATCGTTTCCCGGAATAGAGAACTTTTGTAAATGTGATAGGTCCACTCGGCATGCATGGAACCGGAAGCCTGCACGTCAGGTGCCGCCTTGCTCACAGTATAATAGAACACAGGATTCTCCCAGTCCCGGATATAGCCGTAACTGTCCCTGAGAAGACATGAATTGTGGTTTCTCGGGAAACCGGTATCCGAGGACGTGATCCTGTAAACCGGAGTCCATTCGCCTTTCGACATCCTGAAATCCGACAGATTCATGCAGTCTATCTCCTGGGCGACAGGAATATAGGACGGATAGTCGGCAGGATGGGGCTGTACGGGACGTATCATAAGTATCTTGTCTTCCGCCATATTCACGGCGAAGTCGGCATTGCAGGTATAATCCCGGCTTTTGCCGTCGACTCCGTACAGTCCTGCCTGTACTATGGTCCTCGGAGGCGTCATGGTGACGTTTTCCACATCGCTCATGTCAGCCTCACGCCAGACCACCCGGGTTCCGCTCATATCACCTGTAGTATAGGTCAGAAGGACCTTTCCCTTTCCGTCCAGGGAAACAGCGGAAGGCTGGCCGACTCCCCAGGAATATACGCCGGTGCCGATAACCTGGTCACCGTCAG
>CASGDV010000086.1 GCA_949300335.1 uncultured Bacteroidales bacterium
CGATGGACATCATATCCGTTTCCCAATCTCAAGTCTTCCATATAACGAATAATTCAAGAACGGAATGCCCGTCCGGCAATATATCGGAACGGGGAAATTCCCGCCAAGTCTCCGGCAAATCTATGAAATAACTCCGAATAATCTATTGCATATCACATCTTTTTCAAAAAAACATTCATTTTTTTTGCTTTTTATCAAAACATTCGTACATTTGCAGTCCCAATTTGATGGGGAGTTTATTGACATTGAGATATGGTGTAATGGTAGCACTACAGATTCTGGCTCTGTCAGTGAGGGTTCGAGTCCTTCTATCTCAACTTAATGCGGATTTTCGACATGAACCGCGAAAGTCATAAATGATGGCGGGTTAGCTCAGCTGGTTAGAGCGCATGATTCATAATCATGAGGTCCGCGGTTCAAGCCCGCGACCCGCTACAAAAACAACAATTGAAAATCAGGCACTTGCAGTAACGCAGGTGCTTTTTTTGTGGTTCATATGCTTTGGGTCAAAATATAATTTCAACGAGCATCGGCCCCTGGAACAAGTGATTATTAATCAATTACTTATGCAAAAGTCCGATATGCGTGGGTTGAGTCATCCCGGAGACGCTTACAAATGACCGGTATTGTAAAGATGTTTACAGTGGATTGAAAAGTGGCCGGGTGCCAGGACAGAAGCAACTGGGAAAATACAGTCTTAGTGTCCGATGTATGTTAAAATGAGATTGCGCGCTCGGCCGGATGGCTGTGAGCAGGGAAGATGATATAGATCGTATTTCAAATTATCCCGAATTTCCCGATTTCGTCACAAAAAACGGACATTTCATACATTTCCGCAATTCTCTTTTGACCAAGATGCTGGTGTTGCATACTTTTGCAGTACCAGGAACAAAACTTTTGAAACCCAAACAAAACGGATATGAAACGATTACTTTCCATCATGACAATCATTGCCTTTTGCATCTGCTGCAGGAATGCCGGGGAACAGGCCATTCTTGACGGAGACTGGATTGAAGAAATGCCTTCCAGCCCGCAATACATCCAGGGGATATCATTCAATGAAGACGGTCGGGCATCATCTATAGGAATGGCCACGCTTCTGTATGAGAAATGGGAAACCGAAAACAACAAACTGATACTGGACGGCAAAAGTATCGGCAACGGCCGGACAATTGAATTCAGCGATACGCTTGACATCATCATGCTTTCATCCGACAGTCTGACGGTCGGGAAACACGGTATGTATGAAAGAAGATACTACAGGCCGGGCAATGGACCGGTACTGTCGGAAACATACAAAGGGATACTGCCTGCGGCATCCTGTCCCGGCATTGAATATACTGTAACGGTATTTCACTTCAAGAATAACGGAGACGGAGTTTTCCATGCAGCCCTCAAGTATCTGGAAGCCGAAGAAGGGAAAGACGTGACATACGACATATGCGGCAGGCAATATACACTTAAAGGACATGAACAGGACCCAAATGCGGTTGTCCTGCAATTGATTTCCTATGACGGGACAACGATAATGAATTTCCAGAAATTCGGAGACAGGATTGAAATGCTTGACCAGAATATAAGACCGATAAAATCAGAACTGAACTATACTTTGAAACTTCAGTAAAAGAAGGGGCGATCCAAAATTGCTTTTGATTCGCCCCTTCATTTTTGTTCAAGTCAGCCTTGATTCAATTATCATAGAATTATTCGGTAATTGTGAATCGGCTACATAGTCATCCCTGACATAAATCAGACCGGCATCACTCAATTCCTTTGTAGATCAGAACCGGTTCCCCTTCAGAGGATATTTCCCGGCGCAAAACATTCTTTCCCTCTTTCCATTTTCCAACCGGAGCCATATCCGCAACGATAATTTCCATCTTGCCCGGTTCATCAATTACATTTCCACGTGTATCCGATACGGCAAACGTTTTTGCCGGAAGGCGGAAAACTACATTCACAGTCTTCCCGGCCGGAACGGTCACACGTCTGAATTCTTTCAGTGATACGAGCTCCTTCATTGACGGATTGTCTACGTATATCTGTACGACAGCATCACCGTCGACATTTCCTGCATTACGTACATTCACGGATAATTCAGTCTCTTCCCCGCATTTTCTTACTTCATTGATTTTCATATCAGTATACTCAAAATCAGTATAACTGAGACCATATCCGAACGGATATACTACATCCCCGTTGAAGTAACGGTATGTCCTTCCGGACATGTCATAGTCGGTGAACTCCCCTAAATCAGCCAAAGACCTGTAGAATGTTTCAGGAAGATGTCCCGACGGATTGCAGTTTCCGAAAAGAATATCGGCAACTGCACGACCTCCGTTCTGTCCCGGATACCAGGCCTGCAAAATGGCATCCATTGTACGGGACTCTTCCGCAAGACCGGTCGAACTTCCGCTAAGAATTACAAGAACAACTTTCTTTCCGCTATCCTTAAGCGCCCTCAAATGTTCTTTCTGAACTTCCGGAAGGTCATAAAAACTACTGTCGGTACCTTCACTCTCGATGATTGTATTCACACCGCCGACATATACCACCACATCACAATCATCTACCAATGCGCAGGTCCTTTCCGGAGAACCGTAAACAAGCGATCCCGCACTCATGTCCAGCCGTCCGCCTCCTCCGTACTGTTCATATTCTATCCGGAGATCATACTCTTTTTCCCTTTAAGATAGGTATGTGACTTAATATATTTTATTATCAGATATCATTAGTGTCCGGTAAAAAATCATAAAAATTCTTTGAAAATATTGGAAATTAGGTAGTTGTAGAGATTTTTCGAGTCAACCGATTTGAATTTATCTTTGCCTGAATAACGTAGAATGGCATATGCATAAAGGAAAATACGTGTCCTCTCAGCTTTTAGACTTCCTCGATCGTAATGAATTCAACTATCTCGCAAGGAAATATGGCGGTGACAAATATGTCAAGCAGTTTACCTGCTACAACCAGCTTTGTGTGCTGATGTTCGGCCAGCTTTCCAATCGCGAAAGTCTCCGTGATGTTATCCTGGCAACTCAG
>CASGDV010000087.1 GCA_949300335.1 uncultured Bacteroidales bacterium
TGTCTTGTCTATATAGACATAGCCTTCCTCCACGATCCTTTCGAATGTCTGCACCCCTATCGGGTATTTTCTCCTGCTTGCCTGTTCCATAATCCTGTCCTGTTTTCTCCGAAATCCGTCCAAACTTTACAAAGTTGCAAAATTATTCCGGCATTTCATACTGTTTGCCTTGTTTCATTTACCGCACATTTGCATTATCAAAAAACTGTTTTTGATTACCGAAGGTCCCATATTTCAAAAACAAACTCTAAATTTGCCTTCTGATAATTGATTGGATTATGGGTAAAAAGAAGAAAAAGAAGAATCAATCCAAGGCATTCAGCGAGATTGACTATATAAAGAATCGCGTCAGGAATCTCCCGACAGGCAAATGCTATCTCAACGAAAATTGGGAAAAAGGAGGAGAGGCCATCGCAATAGTCACAAGGTGCCATCCTAAAGGCACATTGACAGCGGGAGTTTTCCTTATAGACTCATTCTGTCTTGGGCTGAAGGATTCCACTTTCAGATTCAACATGGATCCTCAGGAACTGGACAACTTCATAAATGACTCATTTCGCGGAGTTACAATGAAAGAAACCGACTATGTGACTGTCCATAATCTCATTTATGGAGCGATAGAGTTTGCGGAAGAGGCAGGCTGCAGCCCCGACAAATCTTTTAACATCACCCGTTATATCCTGTCGCCTGACACTGAGGATATTCCGCTGGTGCAGTTCGATTTCGGCAAGGACGGCAAGCATCTGCTGATTGCCAACAGCCGGACAGAACTCGATTACTATCTGCCCAAACTCAAGAAATACCTGGGCGACGATTTCAGATATGTCTGCAATATGGATGAGTACACCCCGGCTTCCTGGTTTCCTGACATCGATACCCCTCCGATGGAACAATATACATACAAGCCGCATGGGTATCCGTCCACCGTAAGCCTGTCGCATCCGGAACTCATGGCCCTATTTTCTGACGAGGAATATAACTTTGGCTTTCCTGACGACATATTGGACAGGATACTGGGTATTTCTCATCCGGAACTCTGCCAGGACATCGAACAGATGGCTCTGTGGAGAATCGGCACCTCTCTCTCTGAAATCGCTTCGGGAAAGGACGATTATTCATCGCTTCTTACGCATTGTGTCTTTTTCCTCGGGGAACTCGGCTTTGAAAAAAGCCTTCCGGTCATTCTGGAAATTCTCAGACAAAACGATGATTTCCTGGAATACAATTTCGGGGATGCCTCCAGCGAAATTTTCATTCCGACACTCTACCTTCTCGGGAAGGACAATCTTGATGCCTTTGATTCGTATCTTCATGAGCCCGGCCTATGTACTTATGCCCGCGCCCTGCTGTTTTCGGCAGTGTCGATGATCCCGCACTTCCAGCCGGAACGACGGACCGAAGTCATCGGGTGGTTCCGCAATCTGCTGGTATTCTACAGGAAGAACCTCCCCGAAAGGATATGTTGCGACGGCACACTTGTAGGACTGCTCATGCACAGTCTTTTAGACATCAATGCGGTAGAACTGCTTCCTGAAATCAAGGCAATATATGACACCGGTCTTGTGGATACCTTGTCTTGCGGTGATTATTCAGATATCCTGGCTGATATAGACAAAGATCAGGAATACCCTGAATACAAGGAATACAGTCTGGACATCAGAGACCGGTACAAGCAATTCAGCAAATGGGACTCTTAGAAAAAGAACCGGAAAGGCTTGTCAAGGAACTGGCACTCTAGTCGGACGTCCCGATTGAGCCTGGCAGGACACTTATCATCTTTGATGAAATACAGGAATGTGAAGAAGCCCTGAACAGTCTGAAATATTTCTGTGAAGATGCTCCACAATACCACATTGTGGCGGCGGGCTCCCTGGTCGGCGTAGCGGTAAAAAGGAAAAGACGAAGATCGGGGCTACAAAAGTCACGAACCTATTTATTGCCTGATTTTTTCAGCAATTTTATGTAAAACTGCTGTTTTTTTTAGGCAATTTGGCTATATTTGCTCATCGGAGACTTGAAAACATATAAAAATGAAAGCATTACGGGAAAAATTCAAGATGCTGATCAATGCGACAGATACTGCATATATCAGGAATATACACGATACCATATCCTGGAACGACCGTCTTGTCGGCATCCTCGGTGCCAGGGGTGTCGGCAAATCAACCCTTGTACTGCAACATATTAAACTCCATGATAACATTAACACATCACTCTATGTTTCGGCTGATGACATGTGGTTT
>CASGDV010000088.1 GCA_949300335.1 uncultured Bacteroidales bacterium
CGAAATCGCCCTCCCGAAAAATGGAACAACAATCACCAGGAGCATCTATACATCAAAGGAGGAGCAGGACATCGCATACCTTATCGAGACCGACGGCTGGCTAGGATAAATTTGGGTGGCGCAATGATAAAGTCAGGAATACGGTGAAGCGACTTCGTTCTCATGGCTGAAGACCATTTTCCTGTCATTCGGGAGGACCTTCAGTTCTCCTGTCTGGGGCATTACCGATACATATCCGTAATCTCCCATCCATACGGCAGGCTGATGGCTGGCCATGAATCCCATAATATGACTGTCATCGAATACGTATGCCATGCTGCTCATTTTGTTCTCCCTTGTCTGCGGCAGGAAGTTCGTCATGGCAAAAGGAGGCCCGGTAAACGGTGCCAGTCCTCCCTGGTTCCTGATAGCGGTTCCTATCAGTGAGTTTACATGGTCGACGGGTGCTTTTTCTTTTGCCGGTGCAGTATGGAAAGGGGCAATTATGGCAGCTGACAAAAGAATTATTACGAATATATTTCTCATGTTTAACCGATTATTGTTTTACTTTGAAGGAAATGAACAATATGTAAACCAGCGCGGCGAACGGTACTATCAGACTGGCGGCCTGATTGAATCCGTCGGCAATTATTCCCATGACAGGAGGCAGCAATGCTCCTCCAGCAACGCCTGTGATCATGAGAGCGGATATCTCGTTTGCCTGTTGTGGCCTGTATCTCAATGCTTCTCCGAGTATTATTCCGAATACATTCGCACATGTAAGTCCAATGAGGAACAGGGCGGCGAAAATCATTGTACTGTTCTGGGATAGCATGAATCCGGCGAAGCAAGCAATGGCAGCAATCATAAGACCGATGAACAGCTTCTTGATATTTACTTTTGAAAGTATTATGGAGCCTATGAATGTTCCTGCAGTTCTGGCTATATAGTAGAGACTGCAGGCAAGTCCGCCTTGTTCGAGTGTCATGGAAAAACGCTCGGCAAGATATTTCGGAACGGCAGTCATCAGTCCGATCTCAAAACCTACGATAAGGATTATGCCTGAAAACAACATCATGAGATACTTGTCCTTGAAAAGCGAGCCTATGGCACCAGGAGCATTGTCAGCTTTTTCTTCCTGTATCTTCACTAATACGAGCCATATCCAAGATATTGCCGTTACGGCAGCATAAACAGGGAATACGAGCTTCCAGTTGCCGAAAGCGGCCGCCAGAAATCCTATGATGACCGGACCGAGTGTCGAGGAAATGGCCTTGATGAATTGTCCGAGAACCAGCATTCCTGTCACTTTTTCTCTCGGAACTATGTCGGTCATGAGAGGATTGAGCGATACCTGAAGAATCGTGTTTCCGATCCCGAGCAGTGCGAAGGCGGCCATTGCCATTGGAAATGAGTAATTTATTACCGGGAGAAGCATGGCCACAACCGTGATTGCAGCGCTGAGCATCACAGTGTTCTTTCTTCCCAATTTTCCAAGAAGTCTGCCCGTAGGCAGGGAGAAAACGGCAAACCAGACGAATACCATCATCGGAAGAAGATTGGCAATCTTGTCATTCAGACTGAAGTCTTCCTTGACATAGCTTACGGAAATTCCTACCATATCAACGAAACCCATGACGAAAAAACTGAAGAGCACCGGGAACAGCGCATTGATTTTAATTTTGTTTTCCATGACTATTGATTAATTATTTTTAAGCGTTTAAGGCGTTTCAAATGTAGCTATAATTTGTTTATTTGCAAAATTGAACCAATATATCATCAAAATTAATTCGGAAAAAGTTTGTATTATTGATTTAATCGCTTAAATTCGCAGAAGTAATTAATTTTATCATTATTTCAGAAATGGCGGTTTCTTTGAAAAGTATAGCTGAAGAACTCGGCTTGTCAATAGCTACGGTATCCTGGATATTGTCCGGTCAGGGAGAGGAACGTGGATTTAGTGCAGCGACAATAAAGTTGGTCAAGTCATATGCAAAGAAGGTCGGATATCGTCCGAACTTGTTGGCCAGGAGCCTCTCAAAGGGACATACAAAGACACTTGGTCTGATAATCCCGTCGATAAGCGATCCGTTTTATTCCCAGATGGCGAAAGGAGTAGAGGAAAAAGCGGCTGAGTCGGGTTATGTCATGATACTGGTGTCTTCCGAAGGAGACGAGAAGAAGGAACGCCGGTTGATCCAGACTCTGCTCGAGCAACAGGTCGCCGGCCTGATAATAGCTCCAACCAATAAATCTGACAATGTTATCCGTCAATTATTGAAAGAAAAGTACCCGTTTGTACTGGTAGACCGTTATATTCCGGAGCTGGTAAGCAATTATGTAATTTTCGACAATGAAGACAGCAGCTATGATCTTGTAACCCATCTGTATTCCAAGGGTTCCCGGAAGGTGGCATTGATAACGACTGATACGCATCTGTTCATAATGGGTATGCGCCGGGACGGTTACAGGCGTGCAGTAGTGGATTCCGGCAATGTTTGTATTGATGATTTGGTTGTTGAGGTGAACCGTGATTCCTATCAGGAAGATATAATTTCTAAACTGGATGTGCTGTTCAGCAGGGAACCCGATATAGACGGTTTGTTTTTCACGACTCATTATCTTGCCGAAGAAGCTATCAGGTACTTCATAACGAAGGGTATCGATTATCACAATCGTTTCCGTATGGCGAGCATGCACATAACGAAGGCATTGGAGATGCTTGCTCCCGAGATGTCTTATGCCGATATTCATGTAGAGCGTATCGGCGGGATGTCCGTGGAGATATTGTTGAGGAATATACAGGAAAAAGACAACTTTGTGACTGAAGGAGTCATTCTTTCGAATAAGAGGGTTCTTATTTGACAATTCTATATGATAGTTATATTTTAATGTAGGGACAGTCGTAAAAAGATTAAAGTTTTATAACAAATTGATTGTCAATATGATATAAAATTAGTATCTTAGCTAGAGATAAAAAGAATACCTCCAGCCGCCATAGGAAAGCCGAATTTGGAGGTATCGCAAAAATAAATCTGCATGGCTAAGGTACAAAATTTTGCTGGAATATCACCCGATCTTCCGTTTACGGAGTATGATTTTTATGATTTGTACAGGCAGACGTTCGAGAATAGCGAGCTCGGAAAGATCAAGGCTACTCTGCCGCTGCGAGAGATGGCAGAGAACTTTGGGCTGACAAACAGGAGTATGAGACCGAAGGTTGGACGCAGATCGTACTTCACCGCGGAAGGGAAAATAGCACTTATGTTCCTGAAGATGTACACCGGTCTGAGCAGCCCGAAGTTGATGGAGCATCTTAACGGCAACGTCCACTATCAGCTCTTCTGCGATGTGAGAATAGACCCGATGCATCCTCTGACGAACTACAAACTTCTAGACGACGTGTTTTCGGAACTGGCCCGCGGGCTGAAGATCCAACAGCAGCAGGAGATACTGGCGAGTGCCTGGAAGCCATACATGAAGAATCTGGATACGATGTACACGGATGCGACGTGTTACGAGAGCGAGATGCGTTACCCGACTGATCCGAAGCTACTGTGAAGGGATAGAGAAGTCGTATGAGATAATGTGCGGATTGAGTGAAAAGTTGAACGTGCACCGTCCCAGGACGAAGTTTGTTGATGTGGAGAAGGCCAACCTGACGTACAGGAAGCAGCGCAGGCATACGAAGGCCCAGACCAGGAAGCTTACCAGACGCCTGCTCAACCTTCTGGGGAAGATACTGAAGGAGACACGCAGACTGGAGAGGGAGAATGCAGGCGCAGAGAAATTGCTGACAGCCAGACAGAAGAGCGATATTGAAATCATCACGAGGATGTACCGTCAGCAGAAGAACCACTTCGAGCGCAACGACCCACGCGAGAGTGTCAAGGACAGGATAGTGAGCATCAGCAAGCCGTACGTAAGGCCGATAGTGAGGGGCAAGGAAGTGAAGAGCGTAGAGTTCGGCGCGAAGTGCAACAACATCCTGGTTGACGGGCTCTCATTCATCGAGAAGCTGTCATTCAATGCCTTCAACGAGGGAACCAGGCTTACGCACTGCCTGAAGATGCACCGAAAGCTCTTCGGTGTGGACGCGAAGAAGGTCGGAGGAGATGCAGGCTATGCCGGCAGCGCCAACAGGGGGTACTGCAAGGATAGAGGAATACAGAC
>CASGDV010000089.1 GCA_949300335.1 uncultured Bacteroidales bacterium
CGCTCAGGATAAGGCTGCCAAACGGAATGGTCCATACTGAAACTCTATATACAACACCTCAGCAGGAAGCCATCAAGCCATTGCTGGAGGCCATTGAACAAGACATACTCGGGTAGGGTGACGCATTGTCAAAGTCAGGAAACATTTCTTCAGATTATCCTTGGCCCTCGAGAGAAGCGACTCCACCGCCCCTTCCCTGATTCCCATTATTTCCGCTATTCTCTTCTGGTCAAGTTCATTCATCTTGCTCAGGACCAGAGCCGCCCTCTGTCTCTCCGGCAGCCTGTTGATTGCATTATACAATGCGACATAACGTTCCTTTTTCTCCACTGCCTTTTCCGGAGACTCGGCCGTGCTTTTGCCGTCACCCAGCACGGACAGCGGAAGCATGTCTGCCGTTGCGGCCTTTCTTTCCACATTCAGGCACATATTGAGCGTTAGCCTGTATACCCATGTCGAAAACTTGGCTTCTCCCCTGAACCGGTGAAGATTCAGGTAAATCTTAATGAAAGCCTCCTGAGCCAGATCCTCGGCATCGGCAGGAGAAATGGCGAATCCGGAACACAACCGGTAAACCACTTTCCCGTACCTGTCCACAAGCAGTGAATACAGATCCTTTTCATGAGCGAATACTATTCTTTTTATTATTTCGACGTCACTTATTTCACTCATACTTCCATATGACACATTTCCTCGAAAAATCCTTCGCAAAAATGTATCTTTTTTCATCTCGGGCAATACTTGCTTTTGATGATTCCGTCCATGCATTTTACTGATAAATGATGATTGCCCTGCTTGGAGCACCGGCGTAACTTTGCAACTGGAAAAATTAAAAAACAGAAAAAGATATGAGAGATGTATTCAAGAAACTGGCAATGGCTGCGATGGCTGCGATGATTATTAATGCCTGCCAAAAGGACAAAAACAATGATGACAACATGGCAAAAAATGTATCCGGCACATATTCCGGTTACTCGAAATCAGACTTCCAGTATTCTCCTGATCCCATATATACCGACGGAGAGTCTGTAACAGTGACCGAACTTTCCGAAACTTCCGTGTCGGTGATTTTTGAATCAGAAACCTGGGGGAAACTGGTAATTCCCGAAGCTACAGTATCTGAAACAGACGGAGGATACGGAATCACTGGAGAAGGCTCTGCTATAATGGGGATGGGAGACAAAACCGGAGAATATCCCTGCACTCTGAAAGCAACAATAAACAGAAACAGAGATTTCTCTTTCGAATATTCCATACCCTCGGTAATGGGAGGACTGACAGTAACAATTATGTCTGGAAACATCCCTTCCAAAGTTATGCCTGTAAAACTGGACACCTACGAAAACCCGCATGAATATGTATAAGAAATCTAATATCGTACACTCTGTAATATGTATCGGAGCAGCCATCTGGCTGCTCTCTTCATGCGATGGTATCCTGGGCAGCAGATATGACGCACCTGAAGAAGATGTTGAATTCGGTTTCATCAAATTTGACAGTGAGACTTCCTCAGGAACAATATACATAGATGCATCTTCCTATACTAGATGGACATATCTTGATCTTGATACCAGGACTATGGACACCACATACATAAACAAGAACGGAAGCGAGGATGGGAAGTCCCTGTCCGGATGGCATATTGCAGTGCACCGTTATGATGTAAAGACCAACGGAGGCTCGGTGCTTCAGACGGAATATT
Organism: uncultured Bacteroidales bacterium; assembly: GCA_949300335.1. Taxonomy (GTDB): domain Bacteria; phylum Bacteroidota; class Bacteroidia; order Bacteroidales; family UBA932; genus Cryptobacteroides. Next base: position 1,703 of record CASGDV010000089.1, read on the forward strand.
CAGATCCTGCACTTTTAGTGTCTTCGGGGATTCTGCCAGAAGGGGAATTCAAAGAAGATATCTTTACAACTGACAAGATCACCATAGATATGACCGGTATGATGGATGGTAATATTATCTATGCTCCGTCCAGCTACAATGAAGAACTTTCAGGATGGCTGAATGTGGACACATCTCAGATGCCGCCTATCTACACGATGTCAGGAAAGGTATACCTGCTTAGGGTTTCTGATGGAAGGCATGCAGCCATTATACTGAGGGACTATATGAACGACGCAAAGGTCAAGGGATTCATGACTATCGATTATGTGTTCCCTGTAGACCTGAAATGACGGAGGATAAGAAATGCAGCGGCAGAACAGAATATATTTATTGTCCATCATATGTACGGCAGTGATTCATTTTTCACTTCCCGCCTATGGACAGAGCTTGAAAATATGCGGGAAAGTCACAGACGGTGATGGAATTGCGATACCGGGAGTTGCCATCACGCTCGAAGGGGGCAGAGACAACTTCTGGACTACGGGAAAAGACGGGGACTTCTCTATTGAATCAAAAATCAACAGTCCTGGCACACTCAACTTTCAGATGCTGGGATATATTTCCAGAAAAGTGGAGGTGAGTGCAGATACGGATTTCCTGACAATAGTCATGGATACCGACTACATGAATCTTGAAAGTGTCGTAGTCACGGGAACGCGCACGCCGAGACTGCTCAAGGACACTCCGATAATGACCCGCCTGCTCACTCTCGACGATATCTCCAAGGCAGATGCTGCAGACATAGGTGACCTTCTCGAGACAGAACTTCCGGGAATTGAATTTTCATATACCATGGACCAGCAGGTGACTCTGAATATGCAGGGATTCGGAGGAAACTCTGTGCTGTTCCTGGTTGATGGAGAGAAGATAGCGGGAGAGACATTGGACAACATTGACTACAGTCGTCTCAATCTGGACAATGTGGAAAAGGTGGAGATCATAAAGGGAGCCGCTTCATCCCTCTACGGTTCGAATGCCGTCGGAGGTGTAGTAAATCTGATAAGTGCACAGGCAAAAGAACCTTGGTCCATCAACATGAATGCAAGATACGGTGCACACAACGAGCAGAGATACGGAGGTTCCGTTGGATTCAGGAAAGGTAAGTTCAACAGCCTCACCACAGGCCAGTACAGCTCCATCGATTCCTATGACATGAAAAATTCCGGAGACTACAGCACATTTTACGGAGGTTGGAACTGGAGCCTGAAAGAACGGCTGCAGTATGAACCGGCAGACGGTCTGAAGCTTACCGGAAGGGCGGGATATTTTATGAGAGAGAGACTGATGCAGCCGGATGCACATGACAGATATTATGACATGAATGCCGGACTTAAAGGGGAATATGAGATAAATGACAGGCAGAGGGTGGAACTGTCATACAGTTTCGACCAGTATGACAAAAGCGATTTCCTGCCTCTGAAGGGGATAAATGTAAGAGACTACAGTAACGTACAGAATACTGTCAGAGGCATCTATTCATGCAATTTTGACTCAGAAGGGCAGCATATCCTGATAATGGGAGGAGACTACATGCGCGATTACCTGATGTCCTACCAGTTTGACGGGAACGGCTATTATGTGCAGCACACGGCTGATGCATTTGCCCAGGTAGAGAGTTCCCTGAACGAGCACTGGACTATGGTGGCCGGACTGCGCTATGATTATTTCTCCCGGAAAGGCTTAAGTCACCTGTCCCCAAAAATGAGTATGATGTACAGGACCGGCAACTGGAGATTCCGGGGAGGATATGCAGGAGGATTCCGGGCCCCTACACTCAAAGAGATGTACATGTCATTCGACATGGCCGGGATATTCATGATATACGGTAATGAAGGTCTGTCACCCGAGTCAAGCGACAACCTATCGCTCTCAGCGGAATACAATTGGAAGTATATAAGCGCATCAGTCAGCGGATTTTACAACTGGGTGGACAACCGTATCACAACAGCATGGAACGAAGAACTGAGCGGAATGCTTTATACCAATGTAGCCCCGATGCAGGTTAGAGGCGCGGACCTGTCCTTCGCCATGAATCTTCCTATAGGAGTGGGAGCGAAATTCGCCTATACATTCACGGACGAGGAGATCCGTCCCGGCGAGGCACTGCTTTCGCAGACCAGGCCGCACTCTGCAACCGTTCGCCTGAGCTATGGCCATAAATGGAAGAATTACGGCTTCGACCTTGCACTGAGCGGCAGGATACTGTCCTCCGTAACAACTGAAGTCTATACATCTGCCTCCAATTATGAAGAGACCCGGGAACAGACTTATCCTGCCTACACCCTCTGGAAGCTCACACTGTCACAGAACATTTACAGAGGCATCAAGGTGAGTCTCATAGTGGACAATATTTTCAACTACATACCCGAATATTACTTCAACAATTCACCCAGTACGACAGGGACTACCGCTGCGGCAGGGCTATCTTTTGACATAGAACAATTTTTCAAGAAATGAACAGAAAGAAAATGATCTTATCGGCGGCATATGCCGTATGTGCAGCAGGAATCCTTTGGGGACTGTGGTCTGCATTCTGCTCACCTACCAGGGTGGCATTCCTCAATTACCAGGTGCTGCAGCTCAGTGAGATTTCGCATGCGAATGACAGTCCCTGGATCAGGCTGAGTGAACTGACGCCGGAAGATGCCGGCAAGGCAGGGAAATATGACATCCTTCTGATTAACGGGATGGGACTCCGGATTACGGCCGAACAGCGCGCTGCCTTGCAAAAAGCAGCTGAAAGAGGGCTGCCGGTAATATCTACAATGGTAACAAATCCGGCAAACAACATCACGAGTGCGGATTCTGCAGCGACAGCAGAAATACAAAGATATCTTGCCAACGGAGGACCGGCAAACTACCGCAACAAGCTTGCCTATATACGCCGGAACGTGGACAGGAAACGCATATCTGCTCCGGTTCCGCCATCACCGGAAGAATATGTTGTCGAGAACATCTACCGCCCCGATCCTGACGGCGAACTTGGTTTCAGAAGTTTATCAGAATATGAAGAATTCCTGAAAAACGAAGGCCTGTACAGCAAAGACGCCCCGAAGGTGATAGTCACAGGACAGATGGGAGAGCCTTCAGAACTTATGCATGCCCTTGAAAACAGCGGCAATACTGTCTATGTGATACGTGATATCCGGTCTCTGCTGTCCAACGGAGCCCTGGACTCAATCGCACCTTCTGCAGTCATAAACATGGCTCACGGAAGACTGGGAGATGATGCCGTTGAATTTCTGGAAAGGCACAACATCCCTTTGTTCTCACCGCTTAACGTGAACATGCAGATCAAAGAATGGATGCAGGACCCTATGGGTATGAACGGAGGATTCATGTCGCAGAGCATAGTGACTCCGGAAATAGACGGTGCAATAAGGCCATTCGTCCTGTTCGGCCATTATCTCGGGCAAAATGGGCTGCCTATGCTGAAGGCTGTTCCGGACCGTCTGGAAGAGTTTGTTGAAACAGTCAACAACCATATCAGATTGAAGACGAAGCCGGCTGCAGAAAAGAAGCTTGCCATATACTATTACAAGGGCGCAGGACTCAACACAATGACAGCAGCAGGAATGGAAGTGACCCCTTCTTTGTACAATTTTCTCAAGGCGCTGGAACGTGCCGGTTATGATGTGTCCGGACTTCCGCAAACTGAAGAGGAATTCTCCAAAGTACTGAACAGCAAAGGCAAGATATTCGGAACTTATGCTCATGGAGCTGCGGCAGAGTTCATGAATAATGCCGATCCTGAATGGATAGGGAGGGAGACTTATGCAGGATGGATTGAGAAAGCCATTCCGTCTGAACTGTATAGTGAAGTTGTATCCGCAAACGGGGATTTTCCAGGAGAATATATGGTCTCAGACGACCGTCTTGCCGTTTCGCGTGTAAGGTTTGGCAATATCGTGCTCATACCCCAGCCGGCAGCCGGTGGAGGAGACGATGAGTTCAAGATGGTCCACGGCACCGGCTCCGCCCCGCCGCACAGCTATATTGCCGCATACCTTTATGCCCGTTTCGGGTTCGGGGCAGATGCAATGATTCATTTCGGAACTCACGGAAGCCTTGAATTCACACCCCGCAAACAGGTGGCCTTAGGAAGCACGGACTGGCCGGACAGACTGGTCGGGACTCTTCCTCATATCTATCTGTACTCGATTGCCAATGTTGGAGAGGGCATGATGGCCAAAAGGCGTTCGTACGCAACACTTCAGTCATATCTTACCGCTCCTTTCATGGAAAGTGGCGTAAGGGGCCAGTATAAAGAACTGTCTGACCTGTTCCAGAAGTATGATGACAATCATTATTCCGACTCCCCTGATCCAGGAAGGGCCAGCGAACTTTCACTGAAAATAAAGCAGACAGCGGACAAGATGGGCATCAGTGCGGATTTGGGACTGGACACAACATCATCTGAAGGGTATTCCCATAAAGAAATTGTCCGTCTTGAAAATTTTGCCGAGGAACTTGCTTCCGAGAAAGTGACCGGACGGCTGTATATCCTGGGAGAGCATTATCAGGATGATCACATACGCACCACGGTTGAAGCCATGGCTGTGGATCCTATCGCATACGGTCTGTATAACCTTGACGTTATCAAAGGTACGGCAAGCAAGGAACTCCTGTCCAGAATGCCTGACTTCAACCGTATATATATATAAAGAAAGCCGAGTCCATAGTCGGCAGGATACGAAACCAGGCATCTCCCGTGACAGACAGGCAGGTAACCGATGCTACCGGCATAACTCCTGAAGAGTATGAAAAGGCAAAGAAGATAGCCGAATCAATGAGACCTGAATATTCTGACGAAGAGCTTGAGTTTTCCCGCGCTGTAATGGAAGTAAGGCAGGCTATGATGAATGTCGGAAATTACCGCAGGGCATTGCTGGAAAGCCCGGAGAAGGAGCTCTCCAGCATATTGAATGCCCTTGACGGAGGCTACACTCCCCCATCACCCGGTGGCGACCCTGTTGCAAATCCGAACACATTGCCGACAGGACGCAACCTCTATGGAATCAATGCTGAGTCTGTCCCTACAAGATCCGCATGGGAGAAAGGCAAATCCCTGGCACAGAACACTATCGACCTTTACCGAAGGAGACACAACGACTCCATACCGAGACAGGTAAGCTACACTTTATGGAGCAGCGAATTCATTGAGACCGAGGGTGCCACCATAGCACAGGTCCTCTATATGCTCGGTGTCGAACCACTGTATGACAGCTTCGGAAGAGTCACCGATGTGCGTCTGATATCATCCGAGGATCTTGGACGTCCTAGAATAGACGTCCTGGTGCAGACCAGCGGCCAGCTGAGAGACATTGCAGCATCGAGGCTTTTCCTCATCGACAGGGCGGTAAAGATGGCTTCTGCAGCCAACGATGAAAGCTATCCGAATTATGTGTCGGATGGAGTCAGAGAGACAGAGAGACTGCTGACTGAGAAGGGAATAACTCCGAAGGATGCAAGAAAGATGTCTTCATACCGGGTGTTCGGAGGCGTAAACGGCAGTTACGGATCCGGCATTCAGGGTATGGTGGAGGCATCAGACCGATGGAAATCCTCCTCTGAGGTAGCACGGGTCTACCTTAACAACATGGGAGCATATTACGGAAGCGAAGAGGACTGGGAAAACTTCTCGGCGAATGTCTTCGAGTCGGCAATGGCTAGGACAGACATAGTTGTCCAGCCGCGACAAAGCAATACCTGGGGGGCCTTGAGTCTGGACCATGTATATGAGTTCATGGGAGGGCTAAATCTGGCGGTGAAGGAAGTGACAGGAAAGGATCCTGACGCATATATGAGCGACTACCGTAACAGGAACAGGTCACGTATGCAGGAACTCAGAGAAGCGATAGGAGTGGAAAGCCGCACTACTATTTTCAATCCATCATATATTTCAGAAAAAATGAAAGGCGGTGCAGGAGATGCAGATGCGATCGCGGAAACCATAACCAATACTTTCGGATGGAACGTAATGAAACCGGATGCCATAGACGACAGGATATGGAACGAGATTTACGAAACATATGTCAAGGACAAATACAACCTCGGGGTCCGCAGGCATTTTGAAGACGTCAACCCTGCCGCTCTCGAGGAGATTACGGCAGTCATGATGGAATCCTCGAGAAGAGGTATGTGGAATGCGTCAGATAGCCAGCTTGCTGATATAGCTGAACTCCATACCGACCTTGTCAGGCAATTCTCAGCGTCATGCTCCGGGTTTGTATGCGATAATCCTTCGTTAAAAGAATTCATCGCCGGCAATGTAAGCGACAAGAAGGCTTCGGAGTACAGGGAGGCCATACACAAGGCAAGGGAGGTCTCTGCCGAGGCCGGGATGGTGCTGAAAAAGGAGAGCATGGACAAAAGTGCGGACACCAGAACAACTGCAATCGGGAATGTAGCGGCATTGATATTGGCGGCAGCATTCGTTTCAGGTGTAGTGATTATCATCATCCGCAGGAGGAAAAAGAATTAGTCTATGTACAATCTTGTAGTCATACTTATGGGGCTGGTCTGTTTCAGTTTCATTCTGAAGCAGACATGGCACAAGACCTGGTCAATTCTTCTTCATGCCGGAATTGCCGCCCTGTTCACCGGAGTGATGTACCCCCTGGCGATCGAACAGTCACGGTCCCACATTTCCGAATGGATGTCAGATACCGGACTGATGCTGGATGTCTCAGTCGTGATTACGCTTGAAGTTATCATACAGATGTCCTTCTGCCTTTTGTCTGCCCACCTGCTGAATTCAGGCAGGCTGAAAAAAAGTACGGTCATGACTTACAGATTCCTGAGATGGTTTCCAGGCCTGCTCATACTTCCTGTCCTTTTCAGCATCCTGGTTTCAGCCATATTCTCTTTCCCCGGTGTCCCGTTTGCTCTTACTGCCTGGGGGCTGGCAGCGACGGTGTTTGCTGCCACAGCCGGCATTGCATTGGCTCTCAGATGGCTCCTGCCGGAAAAAGAGACCAGACTTGAACTGCTGTTCCTTGCAAATGTATTGATAGAGATTATCGCCATTGTGGTGACTGTCAACGGAAAGACTGCAGTCGAAGGTACCGGTGCTGTAGAATGGACGTCCCTTTTCAGAGTACTTGCACTGATTGCTTCCGGATGGTTTGCCGGCCTGCTTATAGAACGGTTTTTCAGACCGGTGTTTTCAAAACAAAAATAATACGTGTCAAGATCAAGACAAAATAAATCAACATAAAACAATATTGAAGAAATGAAGTACATATCTGACATCTTATTCTGGATTTCGACCGGATTGCTCGTACCGGTAATAGTTCTGCTAATCCTTCTGTTTATCCGTTCTTTACTGCTGACAGGCAGTTTTTTCGGACAATACCTCCGGATCAGGAAGACATACAGTATATTCACGGAAAAACTTTCCGGACTTACGGCCGGCAATCTTCCTGAACTGCGAGATGAATTTTCTGCTATTTCATCAAAGGGAGCAAATGCCAAACCGGATTCACTCCTGCTTGAAACTTTCGGACAACTGCTGGCCGCTACCGGGAACAGCGCCAGACGCCAGTTGCTCATATCCGACTATGAAATTGCTGCCGACAAGGACCTGGCTGTGTCCCGTACACTGGCCAAGATGGGGCCTGTTCTCGGGCTTATGGGGACACTTATTCCTATGGGACCGGCTCTTGTGGGACTGTCGACAGGCGACATTGCTTCCATGGCCTACAACATGCAGGTGGCATTTGCCACCACTGTCGTGGGACTGTTCTCTTCCGCAATAGGTTTCATAACCCAGCAGGTGAAGCAGAGATGGTATATGCAGGACCTGAATAGGCTGGAATATGTATCTGAAGTAATGGATGGAGTGGAAGGTTATGAGAAGAAGGCTGATAGGTAAGGGAGAAGAGAACGACCCGATGAGCGTCGTAGGCAATCTTTTCGATGTGGCCATGGTCTTTGCCGTGGCACTGATGGTGGCACTCGTGACTCGTTATGACATGACAGAAATGTTCAGCCAGGAAGATTTCACAATGGTGAAGAACCCCGGAAAGGAAGATATGGAAATAATCGTCAAAGAAGGGAATGAGATCAACAGGTACTCTCCCTCTGAAGAACAGGCTCGAGACGGCAGACGAGGAAAACGTGTCGGTATAGCATATGAACTTGAGAATGGAGAAATCATCTATGTTCCCGAATAAGAGACAGTTTTCGGCATGATTTCAAAAACTGATTCTTATATTTGCCGCACAAATTCCTGTTTTAATGATTAAGACCCTGTTGCTCATAGGCTCCGGCAGCTTTCTTGGAGGGATATGCAGATATCTAATTTCCAGAGCCGTACAGAATATTTTCCATCACGGATTTCCTCTGGGAACCATGGCCGTCAACATTGCCGGATGTTTTCTCATAGGAATTATTTACGGTATGTCGGAAAAACACGGTATCCCGGGAGATAACATGAAACTGTTTCTTACTGTCGGATTCTGCGGAGGGTTCACGACTTTCTCGACTTTCGTACAGGAAAGCAGCCTCATGCTGGGCAATGGCAACATCGTCCATTTCGTATTGTATCCGACCATAAGTTTCGGTCTGGGACCTCTTGCCGCTTATTTGGGAAATCTCCTTGCCAGATAGACATATATTTCATATCTTGGCCGAATATTGATGTCATCATGCAGGAAAGACAGAAAAACAGAGCGCTATATTTTCAGGAACTTGCCGAAACGGGTAGGAAACATTTCCTGCCTTATATATCGAATTTCAAGGAAATACTCCCGGGAATGAATATACTGGAAATAGGATGCGGAGAAGGCGGCATACTGCTTCCTTTTGCCGAAAAAGGATGCAGCGTGACAGGCGTTGACCTGGCTGAAGGGAAGATAGCCAATGCAAAACGCTTCTTCGCGGAACTGAACATGAGCGGAACATTCATAGCCTCGGACATATTCAAGCTGAAAGAACTTGAAAACAGTTTCGATCTCATAATCTGCCATGACGTAATCGAACATATAGGAAACAAGGACATGTTCCTTCATAACCTGAGGAAATACCTGACTCCTTCAGGCATAATATTCATGGCATTCCCTGCATGGCAGATGCCTTTCGGAGGACATCAGCAGATCTGCCGGAACAAAATGCTTTCGCACCTGCCGTTTTTCCACCTTCTGCCGGCCGGACTGTACAGGGCCGTCCTGAAAGCCGGAAACGAAGACCCTGTAAGGATAGACGAACTGATGGAAATCAAGGAAACCGGTCTGTCGATTGAAACGTTCGAGAAACTTGCCCGCAACGAGGGTATTGTGATAAAGGACAGGACGCTCTATTTCATCAATCCACATTACGAGACAAAATTCGGACTTCGGCCGAGAAAACTGTACGGCTTCATATCCTGCCTTCCCTGGATTCGCAATTTCTTCACGACAAGCTGCTTCTACATTCTGGAATTCTGATTTTTTTCGTCGGATCCTTGCTTTTTCCGATAACTATATTTTCCTTTGGAAATATTTTAATAAGGAAACTATAAACATTCTTGAAAATCATCGGTTATATGAAACATGTCATAATCGGAGGGGTTGCAGGAGGTGCAACGGCCGCGGCCAGAATCCGCAGAAATACGGAAAATGCAGAAATCGTGATGTTCGAAAAGGGAGAATACATCTCATATGCCAACTGCGGTCTGCCATATTACATAGGAGGAGTGATAGAAGACAGAGACAAGCTTTTTGTCCAGACGCCTGAAACTTTCGGAAAAAGATTCAATATTGATGTGCGGGTCAATTCCGAAGTGATACGTATTGACAGAATCGGGAAAAAGGTGAAAATCAGGACCAAAGACGGAAAAACATATGAGGAGACATATGACAGGCTGCTTCTGTCTCCGGGAGCTTTGCCGGTAGTTCCGCCTCTACCCGGAATAGACAGTGAAGGCATCTTCACTTTGAGAAATGTCAATGATACGGACCGCATAAAAAAGTATATACAGGGATGCGGAGTACGCAAAGCTGTGATAGTAGGAGCAGGTTTCATCGGTCTTGAGATGGCAGAAAACCTATGCCATGCAGGTCTGGATGTTTCCGTTGTGGAAATGGCAGACCAGGTGATGGGCCCTTTAGACTATTCGATGGCGGCCCTGGTACACGGACACCTTATACAGAACGGTGTCGGACTGTATCTCGGACAGGCAGTGGAAGCCTTTGAGCCACAAGGGAAAGCCATTTCAGTAAAGCTGAAATCGGGATTGCAGCTTGAAGCCGATATCGTCATACTTTCAATAGGCGTTAGAGCCGAGACCCGGCTGGCTGCGGATGCAGGGATAAAAATCGGAGAAATGAAAGGAATACAGGTCAATGAATATCTGCAGACATCTGACGAAAACATATATGCCGTAGGCGATGCCATTGAATTTCCTCATCCCGTTACGGGAAAATCCTGGCTGAATTTCCTGGCCGGCCCGGCCAACAGGCAGGCAAGGATTGTTGCAGACAACATGGTCTTCGGCAATACTGTAAAATATGAAGGATCCATAGGTACAGCCATAGCCAAAGTATTCGACCTGACCGTAGCCTCCACGGGACTCCCGGCCAAAAGGCTGAAAGCCATGGAGATTCCGTATCTGTCTGCTACAATCCACTCCGGGTCCAATGCCGGTTATTACCCCGGAGCAACGCAGATGGCCATAAAGATAACATTCGCTCCGGAAAGCGGCAGATTGTACGGAGCACAGATTGTCGGTCATTCCGGCGTCGACAAAAGAATAGACGAATTTGCACTTGTAATAAAGAAAGGCGGTACCGTCCATGACCTGACAGAACAGGAACATGCATATGCTCCTCCTTTCTCTTCGGCAAAAGATCCGGCAGCAGTTTCAGGATATGTAGCCGGGAATATTCTTTCAGGCAAAATGACTCCGCTTTACTGGAGGGAAATGCAGGAGGCTGATCCTGACAAGGTTGCGGTAATAGATGTAAGAACGCCCGAAGAATATTCACTCGGACATATTGACGGTGCCGTGAACATTCCTCTGGACGAGCTGAGGTCAAGATTGGACGAAATTCCTTCCGGGAAACCGGTTTTCCTGTACTGCGGAGTAGGTCTAAGAGGATATCTGGCATCCAACATACTTAAAGACAACGGATTCCGTGACGTAAGAAATCTTGTCGGCGGCCTGAAGACATATAAAGCTGCCGTAGCCGAAATATGCATTCCGGACAAAGTGAAGCGACAGGATACATGCAACTGCAAAGCTGTCCGGGAAACGGTCAGAATTGACGCATGCGGCCTTCAGTGCCCCGGTCCCATAATGAAACTGAAAAAATCAGTGGACGGGATATATCCGGGAGAACGGATTGAAATAACAGCCACCGATACAGGATTCCCGGCCGATGCCGAAGCATGGTGCAAAAGCACAGGCAACATGTTCATATCTTCATCCTGCGAGAAAGGCATATACCGTGTCATGATTGAAAAACGGGAATCATGTCATGAGGAGCCGGTTCCAGAATGATGAGATTCATCATGAAAAACAAGGGCATTGATTCTTTGGAAACACTCAGACAGCAGGAAATTGACAACGGAGTGGAATTCATTGCCTGCCAGATGTCCATGGATGTCATGGGCGTGAAAAAGGAAGAGCTTCTTGACAATGTAAGAATCGGAGGCGTGGCCACCTATATGGAACGGGCAGAAAATGCCGGTCTCAATCTTTTCATCTGACGTACCTTCCTCCAACCGGCACAGAAGACTACAGATGAACTGCATTTCGGATGGTATTCGAAAAATAATCAGGAAACCATCTTGAGACCTATAATGGATATTATCAGCGTAGTTATGAAAAACAGACGCGGAAATGAAGTTGGCTCATGAAAAAACAAGATGCCGAGTACGACCGTTCCTACGGCTCCTATGCCGGTCCATACGGGATAGGCCGTTCCTATTGGCAATGTCCTCACTGCCTTTGCAAGCAAGAGCATGCTCAATGTCAGACATATAAGAAAGCCAGCACCCCAAAGCCAATAGGCTGTACCGGTTGTCTCTTTCATCTTGCCGAGACAGAAGGCAAAACCGGACTCGAAAAATCCCGCGATTACAAGTATTACCCAGTTCATGACTTGATTACGATAATTAATTTACATCTGCATCATTTTCCAAGGCCGCAAAGTTATAATCTACTTTTGAATTTTCATTAAAATATTACTTTACTTCAAAGTTCTGCTACTTGGTTCGATATTTCTCGGAAAAATCGAATTTGACGGAAAAAATTATCGAACCAACTCCTATAACAAAATGCTTGATGTTATCTATCAGGAAACCAATCGTTTACAAGGACATAAAATCGAGTAGGAGGAAAACGAAGTAGTTTTCTTCCTACTTTCGTTTTCCGACCTCTCACACCACCGTACGTGCCGTTCGGCATACGGCGGTTCCTTAGTGCTGATGCAATTTGATGTATAAGTCCACAAGGCAAGGG
>CASGDV010000090.1 GCA_949300335.1 uncultured Bacteroidales bacterium
GCATTTGCAAGCGGCATAAACGAACGGACATATACGGTGACCTTATCGAAAGGCATAATAGAAAAACTTGACGACGAAGAACTGAAAGCTGTCATCGCACACGAACTTTCACACATACGCAACCACGATGTCAGGCTGCTCATCGTTTCCATAGTGTTTGTCGGAGTATTTTCAATGGTAGCAGAAATAGCATTGAGCTCAATACGATATTCATCAGTCCGCAGTTCCGGAAAAAACGGGAACAAGGGAGATACCGTAATCCTATTGCTGCTGGCAGCCATCGTGGCCGCTATAGGTTATTTCCTCGCCACGCTGATGAGATTTGCCATTTCACGCAACAGGGAATATATGGCAGATGCAGGATCGGCAGAAATGACCAAAAATCCATTGGCTCTTGCTTCCGCACTGCGCAAAATTTCGGCAGATCCCGATATCGAAGCAGTCACACGTGAAGATGTGGCCCAATTGTTCATACAGCATCCCGGCAAACAGGCTGCCGGTTTTATGGGAGTTTTCGGCGGCCTGTTCGCGACTCATCCTCCGATAGAAAAAAGGATACGCATACTTGAACAATTCTGAATTTCCAATTTCATGTACCTGTTCATGAATTATTTCAGTTCTTTAACCGGGTGCGTAAGCTATGCTTTCTCTTCATAAATTTTCAGATATACGTACAAACATTCGGACAGATATGAAAAACAGATATGAAAACCGCATGATACGTATCTTCATATCCTCAACTTTTGAAGATATGAAAGCAGAGCGTGACTACCTGATAACGAAAGTTTTCCCGATTCTCGCAGCCAAAGCTGCCGAAAGGGATGTCACGCTCATTCCACTGGATTTGAGATGGGGTATATCGGAAGAGGAATCCCGGAGTGGCAAGGTAGTGGAAATTTGTCTTAAGGAAATAGAACAGTCGCGTCCGTTTTTCATCGGTCTTCTCGGCAACCGATACGGATGGTGCCCTCCTGTGGAAGAACTTGAAAAGAACGCACTTCTTAAAGAAAGATATGGCTGGATAGAAGACGATATCGCTCATGGATTGAGCGTAACTGAAATGGAGATACAGTACGGTGTACTGAGAAATCCTGATGAAATAAACGCCTATTTCTACATTCGTGAAAAGGACGGCAACAACCTTGATGAAAGCCAGCGGGAAACCGAATACAGACAAAAAACAGACAACGCGTCAGAAGGAAATGCAAAACTTGATAAACTCAAGAAACTGAAGGATTCAGTCAGGAACAACGGGCGCTATCCTGTAACAGATTACAGAAGCGTGGAGGAACTAGGCAAAAAGGTTGAAGAAGCCTTCAACATTTTGCTCGACAGCATATATCCTGACAGGAGACTTTCAAACCTTGAACGCGAAAGGCTGTCACAATCCGCTTTTCTGCATTCCAGATGTGATGTCTATATTCCGCAGAGTGAAGCATTGATGAGACTCACCCGGTTCATGCAAAACACCAATGAACGCTACCTGGTAGTTGCAGGTAAAAGCGGAATAGGAAAAAGTTCGCTAATAGCAAACTGGCTTCTGTCGGCGATAACAGCAGGAACAGACAAGCCGGTTACAGCATGTCCACCCCAGGACTGGTCATGCAATTACAAGATAATCTATCATTTTCTGGGAAACGGCAATGCCGAATCGGACTTCCATATAATTGCAGACAGACTATGCAATGAAATCAGGGACATATACGGCATCAAAGAAAACGAATCAGACAAGCCAAATGAAACTGCAGGATTGGAACAACAGCAAGTTCGTTCCTCATCCGTATATATGAAAGAACTAGAGAGTCTCTTTTCAAAAATTTCAGGAAAAGAACGGCTCCTTATAGTACTTGACGGAATCAACCAGCTTTCCGGCGACGGTATCTCAGAAAATGCGAAACTGCTCCTCTGGCTGCCGCCTGCACCGGCAAATGTCAAATACCTGTTCACTACCCTGCCGGATGATTGCACCATGGATGTATTCAAACGGCGCGGATATCCTGTCACCGAACTTTCCCCGATGAAAAAAGGAGAACGGGAAGAACTTATAGTCCGATACCTCAAACGCTACGGAAAAAAACTTACTACGGAACAGGTAAACCGGATATTATCGGCTGAACAATGCGAAAACACACATGTCCTGCGTACATTGCTTGATGAACTTGTGAATTTCGGAAGTTATGAACTGCTGGACAAACGTATAGACCATTATCTTGAATCAGGATCACCAGAGATTTTTTTCCTCAAGGTAATCAGACGTTTTGAAGAAGACTATGGAAAAGAATTTACAGAAAGAATCCTGTCCCTGATAGCGTTCTCCCGCTCCGGACTGTCGGAACAGGAAATATTGTCAATTTCCGGAATCGCGGCTTACCGCTGGTCACAATTCTATTGCGCATTCCGTTTCCACCTCATCGTCAAATCCGGACTTTTGACATTTTCCCAAAAATACATGCAGGATGCTGTTGTTTCGGCTTACAAAGGCAACGGGACAAAGTCGCGCAGAGATATAATACGTTTTTTCCTGAATTCGGAATCGGTACGCGCATATGATGAGCTGCCATACCAGATGTACATTCTGAATGATGCGGAAGCATTGTATAACATGCTTCTGAAACCTGCAGTTACTGACAATATATTCAAAAAGGACAAGCATGAACTTGGCAGATACTGGAGATACCTTATAGAAACAGATGACAGGCGATTTCCCCCTGAAGCATATCTGCACATGCATACCGACGAAGCGGCAACCGTGGGATGCTTCATGGAAATGGCATACATTTTCTCAAAGGAGATAATCAAAATCAGGCTGGCAAAACGCTTTATCGAAAAAATCATGTCGATTTACAAAAACTCCGGGGGCAATGATTCTGACACGCTGGCAATTTTCTACAGATTTGCAGGAGATGTATATTCCGCCGAAGGTGACTATATAAAGGCCCTCAAATGCCAGAATATGGTACTTGACATAAAAAAATCCATATACGGTGAAGACAGCATCGGGACAGCAAACGCATACAATAATGTAGGCCATATATATTTTCTGCTGGAGAAACAGAAAGAAGCGCAGCAATATTACAGAAAGGCGCTTGACATATTCTCCGCTGATCCGGACAACAATTCGGAAGGACTCTCAACATGCTACAATAATCTTGGAACATCATACAGTTCCATGAAACAATATCCGGCAGCTGAAGATTATCTCCGGAAGGCACTGCAACTATCACTGTCCGTATACGGAGAAAAGGACACAGATACGGCAATGCAATACTGCAGTCTGGCAAAACTTCTCAATGAACAGGGGCATCATACTGAAGCCGTTGCAAACTACGGCAAGGCACTGGAAATATACACAGAACTTGTCGGAGAGCTTCACCCCCTTGTAGCAAAATGCCATACCGGTATCGGATGCGCATATGATGACAGCGGCTTATTCGGGCAAGGATACGAATATCATACAAAGGCACTTGACATACTGCACGGAATATTCGGAGAATTCCACCCCGACATCGCCCTTGTCTGCAACAATCTGGGAGGACACTGCCGAATGACCGGAAAATATGACAAAGCACTGGAATACTATGACAAGGCACTGGAAATCATCCGGAAAGTATATAACGAAGACAATCCTCTTGCCGGGCTCTACTGCCAGAATATAGGGATGACATATTATGAGCTCAAGGAATATGATCTTTCATACGAATACGAATGCAAAGCATTGGATATTTACGGGAAATTTTTCAACGAAACCTATCTTGGAAACGGGCAATGCTACAATAATCTTGGAGCAATCTGCAATGCAACAGGTAAATATGACAAAGCCGCGGCATATTACGAAAAGGCATTGGAAATTTACCGGCAGATGTTGGGAGAGAACCATGCGGAAACGGCCAAATGTTACAACAACATAGGTTACAATATGTATATGCTGCAGCAATATGACGAAGCAGTCGGATACTACGACAAGGCGCTTGACATATACAATGGACTTGAATCAACAGGATCAGATGTGGCGACTTGCTGCAACAATCTGGGCCTCGTATGTTTCAGTCTGAAAGATTATGAAAGTGCTCTCAAATGCTTCTATAATGCAATAAGTATCCAGAAAGCTGTCGGCAATGAAAAACATCATGTAACAGCTGGCTGCCATTATAATATAGGCCACATATATATGATAGAAGGCAATACAGAGGAGGCTGACCGGCATTTTGAAAAGGCACAGGAAATAAACTGCTCTGTCTTCGGTCCTGTTCATGAAACCGTAGCCACATTTGACCGATATATAAGCCAGTTGCATGAAATGTACGGAAAAAACAATAAAGGGTGAACCATAAAAGAATCTCGCTATTCGATTAAACCTGTATTTTCCAGCCATTCGGTTGTCATTGCATGGCAATTGGACGTCTGGGAAGAGCGGATCCAAAGGCTCGGGGTCAGGAAATTGCCCTCCGGGATAAGTCGCCTGGCATCCGCCTCGACACCGCTGATGCCGCTGCTGGCACTCGATACGAACAGACCGATGTTCTTCCCCGCCATCTCGTTCCCGTGATGGAACAGGAAGGTCTGTAACGGAGCCGCCATATTGCTCCACCAGAGGGGCGCTGCCACAATCACCGTAGCATAGTTCTCAAGTTCAACCTCCACCGGGTCGATGGCCGGATAGGAAGAGGCGTCATTCGGATTCTCACGGATAGCGACAATCAGGGCGCTGCCTATTGCATAGTTGTTGGCGGCGTAGTCCAATCCCTTATCTGCCGGTTCTATGCGGACCACATCGGCCTCAATCTGTGTCAGCAGATCCGTCACAATCGTGTGCGTGTTGTTCGTATAGCTGTAATAGACTACAAGAATATCCCCCGTGGCGGGATTGGGATTTTCGGGATTGTTATTCCCGTTTTCGTCACCGTCGCCATCATCCTCTCCGCCGTTCTCCGGAGTTTCGGTTTGAGACTGGCCGCCTGCGGGCTCTTTGCCTTCACAAGATGTTATTCCGATAAAAAAACCTGTAACAAGCAGGATATAAAATAACTTTTTCATATGCATTTATTATTTGAGTGTTCAACTTAAAAATCAATTCGTGCCGTTGTCCGGTTCAGATACAATTACAGTCCAGTCAGCCGCTCCTGTTCCTCCGAATAACGCCCGCCGAAGATGGTTATGCTCTCCAGACGGGAACGGATCTCCGTCAATTCCTCCTGCGAGAAGGTAACATCGACGGCACCGGCATTTTCAAGAATCCGTTCAATACGTTTCGACCCGGGGATCGGGACAATCCACGGCTTTTGGGCCAGCAGCCACGCAAGGGCAACACGTGCGGGCGAGGTCTGCTTCTTTTGGGCCAACTGTTCCACATACTCGGCCAGTGCCACGTTCTGCTGCAAGTTCTCCGGGCTGAAACGGGGAATGGTACTCCGGAAGTCGGACTGGTCGAATGTCGTCTGCCGGTTGAAACGCCCTGTCAGCATGGCCTTGCCCAGCGGACTGAACGGCCGAAGCCTCGGACAGGCCCCAATGGAGAACCTTGCCCTCCCTGATAAGCCCGGCCAGCGTATCGGCGACCTCCTCGATGGGCGTATTCGGATCAACCCGATGCTGGTAATAGAGGTCGATATGGTCTCTGCGCAAACGCCGTAACGAGCCTTCAACAGCGCGTCGGATGACTTCCGGTTTGCTCGATAACTCAACGGGACGTGCCGATCCTTCAAAATGGACATTGGCCATATCATATCCGAACTTGGTGGCGATGACCACCTCATCCCCGAAAGGCTCAAGCGCCTCGCCGACAAGTTCCTCATTTTTGAACATGCTGTACACTTCAGCCGTATCAAAAAAGGTAATCCCTGCTTCAACGGCCTTGCGTATGGTCGCAATGGCCTCTCCTTTTTCCGGATAAGGCGGGTAGCTTTGCGTGAAGCCCATACAGCCCAATCCGACAGCGGACACTTCCAATCCGCTCTTTCCCAATATTCGCTTCTCCATATTACTTGATCTTCAGTCCCGGAATCAGCGGCGTGGAGTCCACCAACTCCAGAGATTGCACCATATCGAGCGTTCCCTGTTTGTATTTCTGGAAATGCGGAGTTTGGATATGTTTGCGATATGCCTCTTCGTCGGCATAAATCTCCAAAATGGTGACCTTGCTCGGGTTCTCCTTCTCCGCCGTGGCATAAAGGGTCAGCACACCCGGCTCCAGCCGCATCGAGGCCTCGATCTCCTCCTTCAGATAGTCATTGTACTCCTCCAGACGTGCGGGATCAACCTCGATTTTCGAAAGACGCACAAGTTGTTTGGTCGGATCCATTGTCTCTCGACCGGCATTCTTGATGGCATTCAACGCTTTCATGGCCGGTGGAAAACCAACATAGGGAAGACACTGAATAACAGCCGCCACAAGTGTTTCCTTACTTGTTCCCTGCTTCATATTTCCCAACGTGTGGGATTGAAGTTGCGAATCGGCCTCCAGTGTGGTCAGGATACAATAAATCAGCAGTTCGCGGGTCTGCACGTCCAGTCCGCCGCGGGTATAGATGTCGCCGAAGCAGTATTCGGTAAGAAACCGCGCCACGTCGTCGCCCATACCTCCCGGGACATCCGCCATCCGTTCGGCAATCTCCTTCCCGTAAAGCGGATTCTGAATGGCAAAGCCCTTTTCATAACGGTTTTCTTCCGTGGTAGTACTCTGGGCGTCCAGTGGCAAAGCAATGCCTTTTTCACGGAACACCTCGTTAATAACGCCGATGGCATTCAGCGTCCGCGGGAAACCGATGAACGGAGCGCACTGATAGACAGCTTCCCGCAGTTCAACAGGCGTCACACCTACATTCAAGGCCGCCGCAGCATGGGATTTCAGTTGCGGGAAGGTCTGCATCGTGGTGAGCACCGTACAGGTAATCAGTTCACGGGTCTTGTGGTCGAGTTCGCCCACCGCGAACACCTCCCCGAAGATAAACTTCTGAAGGATGGCCATGAACTCCGGATCCGTTCCCTTACCGGTCAGGGCCTCCCCTCCAAACAATGTGGTATAATTTTCTTTACAGAGATCTGTTCGATTCTTATTTTGTGCCTGCGCCACAGAGGGGAGAATCAGGCAGCACAATACAAAAGCTGTTATAAATCGTTTCATACTGTTCGTTTTAATGGTTACAGACTTTTACCGAGACGGTAGGCTTCATCTCCATATTTGGTGTTTCTTATGGAACCGGCCGTCCATACGCCCGGCGCGATGACCGACCCCATGTCTTCCCATCCCAGATAGTCGGCCAATGTCCGGTAGTGTACACGCATAGCCTCTGCATCCTTATCGGCCGTGTTGGCGTATGCCATCAGGAAAGCGGTCTTCTTGGGAGTTCCTTTTATTCTCCCGTTGATGGCGTAGAATCTGTCTATGACACTCTTGATTTGTGCAGAGAACCCGAAATAATACATCGGGGTTACAAATACGACCATATCTGCCTCCAGCAGATGAGGACGTACCATACTGAAATCATCTTTCAGCACACAATCACCGTCCATACCGCAACGGTTGCAAGCCATACAGCCATTGACCTTATGG
>CASGDV010000091.1 GCA_949300335.1 uncultured Bacteroidales bacterium
GCAGACCGGGATGCCGGCCTGCCCTCTTTTGTTTCTGCCATAATTGGCATATATTTGCCATTTAATAGAAAACCATACGGAACAATGACAAAGAAACAGGCAATACAGCTGTTCAATGACCGCAAGATAAAGGGAGAATCAATAATTGCCTACAATGTCTATGAATGACAATTTTATATCATCCCAATCTTTTCCTTCGAGGCAGACGGGGTCATCCATCATATTGGCTTCACTGAAATCTATCAATGAGTCAAGCAACTGCCTTTCATCGTGCTCCCATTCGTGTCTTTTCTTATGCAGACCAAGCATTTCTTTAAGGGAGTATATCTCCAGCAATTTATGAACATCCCAAAAGTCTTTCTTGCGGCCACCTCTTGATATTGCATTTATCTTCATCGCTGCAATATCATCCAAAGAAGCCATCCGGATACCGTCAATCAATTCAGCATCATTCATGAAGGGATCAGTGTACATAAGATCAAGTTTGATGCAGTCATCCTTTGATGTACCTATGTAATATCCACGCCCAAAGCCCACTATTGATGTCGGATCGCAGTTATCATAATAAGGAAATTTATTTTTCAAGAATATTTCATACTGTCTGAAATCCAGGCTGCCATATTGAGCATCCGTAAACAGGTCAATGTCTATGGATTTCCTGTGTCCAAAACGAAGGCTGAGGTTGGTTCCTCCAACCAGTCTGAACGGATTGAACAACGGTTCATCCATAAGCATGGACAGGACATTCCTTAGAAGTGGGGTGACTGTATTATAATGCAGTTTAGTGGTCATGATTATGATTTCTTATGAATGTCATACCGGTTCCTGTTTCTGAATTTTTCAAGGTCGGAAATCGGAAGCCCGTAGAATCTTGCTATTTCTGCCTGCTCCTCTTTGCTGCCTCTTTCCAATATGCGGGAGATGACGAAGTCACGGTTGCGGCCCCAGTTTATCCGGTCGAAGTCAGTATCCCAGAACAGGACACGCCTTATGCGAGGGACCCCCGAAACGGATTCAGAAGCAGTTTTCAAGTGATATTGTTCGATTTCATAATATCCCTGCAGCATATACAGGAAGCCTTCCTCGTATCCAAGGAAAGCGTCTATCTTGACAGACATTTCGACTGTAAGATTCCTCCTGCCCTTTATCACGGCATTCAGCGTCTGATAGTGCTCACCGATTTTCTCAGCCAGATTCCTCTGGCTGATATCCTTTTTTTTGAGATCCCTCTCTATGATTTTTCCGGGATGAATCCCTTTCAGTGCATTTATCAATTTTGTATTCATGATATGGCAAAGATATAAATAAACAAATTTGTTTACAATAGACATGCAGAATATTTGTAATGTAACCGGATTATTTCTATAATTGGCTTCTGCGTATATTTGCCCTGACGGCCATTTATAGCTCCCGTTCGGCAAATCCAAAGTAAAACTTTGCTTTGTCCTCACTTATTCGCTATATTTGACGGACTTAGTTTCGACAATGAAATGGAGAAGACAGGGACATCAGGAAAGAGAGAAAATATAATATCAGGGAAAGGGCCGGAGGAACAGAAAGAATTCGATAAAGGCAGGCCGGAGGAGCCGAAGGGATTCTATGAAGGCAGGATGGCGGAGCTGAAAGAGGAAGAAGGGAGAACGGGAAAGAAAAGCAACATATTGGTGTTCTGCAAACTGGCGTTGTTCTGCGTGACGGCGGCATTCATCTGGATTTCAGTGAAGAACGGCTGGGAGGCATGGAGCATTGCGGTGGCAGGACTCTCTGCGGCGGCGTATCTTGCCGCTTTGAAAAAAGACGAGGGATACAGGAAAAGGCTTGACAGGCTAAGGGCAATGGTCAGGACTTGCGAAAACGAACTTGCATATCTTTCAGGGGATTTCTCGGCATTCAACGACGGGGCGGAATATGCGGACATGGGCCACAGATATTCATTTGACATGGACATCTTCGGACCGGACTCCCTGTTCAACCGGATAGACAGGACCGTCACGAAAAAAGGACGGGACAGGCTGGCAGAAAGGCTCACGAGCCCGGATCTGGACAAGGAAGCGATAGAATCGGCCCGTGAAGCGGTGTCCGAGCTCGCTTCAGTCCCGGAATGGAGGCTCCGCTTCCTGTCAAGGCAGAAGCTCGACAACGGGCTGGACAGGCTGGCGGAAGCATACGGCTCGGGACGGGAAATGCTGAAGGGAGGCCCGCTCCCATATATCATCATCTCGGCCACAATGGTCTTCCTTGTGTGCGGCATCACAGGACTGCTGCCGTGGATATTCTTTGCAGTTATGTTCATGATACAGCTGGCAATATCCATCAT
>CASGDV010000092.1 GCA_949300335.1 uncultured Bacteroidales bacterium
CTGGATCGGGAGAACGAACTTGTGATGAAAGAATCCGTATATGAGGCAGACATGCGCTACAAGAATGCGGAGCTCGTCGGCATGATTGAAAAGAGAGACAGGCATATTCGGAACATTCTGCTTGTTTCATTTCTGTCGTTCGCTGCCTTGTCGGGCTTTATGGTTTCTGTCGTGCAGATAAAAAAGCGCAGATTGCAGGAGAAAGATTCGGAAATCGTAGAATACCGGAACAGAATCATTGCGATACAGGATTATTGCGAAAAACTGGAGTCCGTCAGAAGAATATCACCGAGTAGGGAGTCGATGATCGTCGAGCAGGTGTCAGTGCTGAAAGAACTGATGGCAATTCTTGTCCGTTTCCAGGGAACCATGAAAGCTTCCGCCTATGCAAGGTTCAAGGAACTGACGGTCAGGGATGAAGCTCGGAGGCCGGCCATGCTTGAAATCTTTCTTCGTGCCTTTGAGGCCGAGTTCCCCGGTGTGACGGAACTTCTTCGCGGCAGGTATCCGGACTTGACTGAAAAGGATATTGAGCTGTATGCATTGATCGGCTTGGAATGTTCCGCTTCCGTCATAGCCTTTATGTATGATACATCCGAGAGCTATGTCTACAATTGCCGCCTTCGCCTTCGTCGCAAGCTGGATCTCAAGGATGAGAAGCAGGCGTTCAAGCTCCATTTATCGGAATTGTCCCGGGCCTGTACCGATAATCGGGCTGCATAGTCCGTAAAACCGGGACAGTGGCAGATCTGCCTAAATGATATAGAATCAATTACTTGCAGTGGAGGAACCGCCATGTGATGAAATAAATTTTGTTACATGGTGTATTTTATTGATTATCAATAGCATGTTGGGAGCGGTGTGATATGCTCTTTCTTTGTGAAATCGTTGTATGCAAGTTCTGGCCAGCTTATTTTTGAGAAGCGAAACACTAAAATTTCCATGACCATGTGTAAAAAATTAATTGCTTTGCTTCTGGCATCGGCGATATTTCTCCCTGCCGGCGGCTTTTGTTCCTCTATTGAAACGGAACTCGTTTCCGTGAGCGGCGTCAGCCAGTCAGCCCGGAAAATCAAGGTCAAGATTGTCAATCTGAAGAAGAATAACAGGACACGTTCCGTCGTCGAACCTGTCACTGCCGTATATTATCAGGATACAGGCCAGCTTGAATTAACCTTCAACCAGAATGTCGGCGAAGTCGAGATCATCGTGTCCGGACCTTCTGGAGTCAACTCGCTGATCTGTGACACCTCCGACACCTGGTATGCCGTCATCCCCGTCGGTACAGCCCCCGGCCTTTATGAGCTTGACATTCTCGGCCCGGACTATGAAGGAACCGGAAGTTTTGTTCTGTAAATTTTTTTTAAATTAGCAAATTATAATGGAAAGGTCATTATATCGGATTGTCGCTCTTTTGATGATATCTATTTTTGCTATTGCTTGCAGCAAAGAAATGACGGACATGAATTCTAGTCATGCCTGTCGTGAAATGTCGGTTGAAATCGTGCCGTTGGAAAAAGCTTTGCAAAATCTTGATGCCTTCCTTGCATCTTCAGGTATGCTTCAGACAAAAGCCGGAATTTCATGGGAAGTATCTAATGTCGAAACACATTATAGCAGATGGAGAGTGACAAAATCGGGAGAAGCTATTCCGGATGCATATATTGTAAACTTCACAGAAGAAAACGGCTTTGCTGTTCTCGGGGCGAATACAGCGGTCTCTCCGGTCGTAGCAGTAAGTTATAAAGGTTCTCTCGAAGCGGGTTTTCTTGAGAAGAACTTTACATCAGATACCTTGACCTGTGATGTTGACGGCAATGAGGTTGATTTGTCAACATTTGATTTTTATTCGGAAGAGGATGACGATTATTATGTGATGGCAGAATTGAACGAAAGAATAAGCAATGTGAAGTCTTTTATGCAAGAGATACTGCTTTCCGGTATAGAGAATGATAATTCAGGCTCGCCGGTTCCTGGAGGAGGGAATGGCTCTTCGTGGAATAATCCTCCGGTTCCTCCTGTGGATGACTCTGACGAGGATAGGAGGCAGTTTGCAACTGTCGCGCCAATGTTGAAGACGAAGTGGAATCAAGGAGACTGGAACAAAGTTGATGCCTATAACAGGTTTTGTTATAAGTACACTCTTTTTGGCCGCAAGAGGTATGTATTAGCTGGTTGTTCCACTACAGCCATGGCAAGTATAGTAGCGTATAATAATTACCCTACACATTTGTATGTTCTTAATGATGAAGTGGATCTGACGAGCATCAGGCTGGTGGAAAATGCCAATGGCTCTATGGTTGCACCGGAGTCTGCTGTAGATGTGGGCCTGCTTATCGGAGGTATCTTTAATTCAGTCAATCCAATGTTTGTCTTGAAAGCCGGTACCTGTATTACTGCGGAACAGATTAAGAAGTGTTTGCAGTTCTTCGGGTATTCGGATGTGCAGAAATTAAGTGCCGGAAATTTCAACTCGTCAATGAAATCGGCCACCAGTAGGATGTTGTCTGAGGGGAAACCGGTATTTCTGTCGGCAATGCACGGTTTGACCGGTCATTCTTGGGTGATAGACGGAGCGGAATATTCTGGAAATACCTGGATGGTGGATTGTGACTGGGGATGGAGTGGCCTGTATAATGGGTATTATTCATCGGATTGCTTCAATCCGTTGGGGAAAGCCTATAATTGGCATTTCAGGTTGATAACATATTCTGTTCCAGAGCACGAGATGGATGTACATATTGGCTTTTAAATATTTCTGCTTATGAAACGAAAAAGACTTCTCCTTGCAACCCTTCTCATTCTCGCAGCTGTGTCCTGCGGCTATATCGAGGTCAATTCGTACATGCTCGGTTTCTACGACATCGTGAGCATGGGTGCGGTCGGACGGCAGGTGAACATAGGCGGAGAAGAGTATATTCAGCTCAGGGTCCATGTGAAGAAGGCGCGTATGGTGAC
>CASGDV010000093.1 GCA_949300335.1 uncultured Bacteroidales bacterium
GACGCTCAGGAAGTTCCTCTTCGGCTCGAACTCGTTCTACATGGCACGGAAGGAGGTGACATACTACAACAACCTCGCGGTCTACTTTCCGACCAACACAGGCCGCAGCGACGCGCCGATCTTCATCCTCTGCACGCTCTCGGACTGCGGTTCCACCTCATGGAAGGGAGGGCCGTACACATACAGCATTCAGCGAAGGAGCATAGACAACTCGATCCTCGTGTCGATAAAGGGTGCGTCAACCGCCGGGAACCTTTCAGACAAGATACAGGTGTCGCTCCTCTGGTGGTATATCTGATGATACAATCCTAAGGCGTCAGTCATCCAAAGTACAGTTCAAAATGAACCTGTCGTTTTCAAACATCTTATCAATATCTTTCTTGGTCGTTTTCCCAACCAATTCAGCTTTTTGTAGATTATCTACAGATAAAACTCTTTCATTCCCATTCAAGCCTTCGTCATAGTTGAGACAATTCTGCTTAAGCATTCGTCCAAGACCCGTTAGCTGATAACAATCACTATTATCAACCTGCTTGAAAACATCTTCACCAACTAAATATGACATTCTAACATCGACGGGTTTCATTTCGTCTAATCCAAAGGACGCAATATAATCAAGTTCATATGACGTCAATCGATTCAATAGACTGATTATCTTGTACAACAGCTCCAGTTCTATCTCGCATACAAGCCAACATCTGAAAGCATTGGCATAATACTTTATTTTTCCGAGATCTTGTATCCCATCAATCCATGCCATGAACTGTTGCTGTTTCTTTTTATCTGCACCGATTATTTTGGCTAGTTTTTCGGAAAGCTTAATTCGCTCCTTCCAATTCGCATTCATTCCGCTCAATACCGCATACAGCTTGCCCAGAAATAATCTCTGAGGAATTTCTTTACATTTCTCGATATAGCTTTTTGACTTAAACAATACATCTGTAAAATCGGCAGCACTATCAGGCATAAACAGTTGATTAAACGGTCCAAGTAAATCATTGCAGTCAGAGAGATCAAATGTTTCTTGTATTGCTTCCTTTGCGATTCCTATTTCATCTTTAATACTCATACACCAATTATAATACATTACCGCCGATCCAGGGTCCGCTTTCACGGCAGTAATCAGGAGACCATGAGGTTCGAGGAAGGTCTCCATACATACGGAGGACGACATGACCGAAAGGGATAAGGCTGCCATAGAGAGAATGAGAAGAAGCGGATTGAGCTATCAGGAGATAGCCGACAACCTCGCCATCAGCAAAGATGCGGTGAGGTCATACTGCCGGACTCATGATATCGCTCCGGACACGGACATAAGACAGGATACCGGGATCTGTCCGGTATGCGGAAAACCGCTGAAGAAGGTTTCAGGGAAAGGACGGAGGAGAAGGTTCTGCTCCGATGGCTGCCGCATGGAATGGTGGAAAAGCCATCCGTCCGAGAAGGGACATGATATCGGAAGGATCCGGGTCTACAGGTGCGCCGGATGCGGAAAGCCGTTCCGTGGATACGGAAGCGTTGAACGTAAATACTGCTGCCACGAATGCTACATATCCCACCGGTTCGGAAATGGGGCCTGAATGCTTTGTAAGTTCGACTTACTT
>CASGDV010000094.1 GCA_949300335.1 uncultured Bacteroidales bacterium
GCTCCGCAGAGGGCACTCTGAGGCAGGTTACGTTTCCGGGGCCAAATCGAGTGTGCAGTCGGCGTCGTACTGAACTATCTGAAAATGAGCTGATTGACGCAGAGGACTCTTACGGACTCGCGGGGATTTCGGGCGTTTTACGGGCGAGTGTGCAAGTTGCGCTTCTATATGTCGCTGAGAATTAGTGAAATATCCCAGGAGCGCGAACAGTCTCGACCGCACCAGAGAAAGAAAAATACAACCAATCCCTGCCAGAGGGCACTCTGAGGCAGGTCACGTTTCCGGGGCCAAATCGAGTGTGCAGTCGGCGTCGTACTGAACTGTCTGAAAAATGAACAGATTGACGCGAAGAACTCTTACGGACTCACACGGATTTCGGGCAGTTTTCAGGCGAGTGTGCAAGCCGCACTTTTATATATTACTGAGAATCAGTAAAATACCTCAAAGCCGCGAACAGACTCGACCGCGCCCGAGAAAGAAAAATACAACCAATCCCCGCCAGAAGGCACTCTGAGGCAGGTCACGTTTCCAGGGCCAAATCGAGTGTGCAGTCGGCGTCGTACTGAACTATCTGAAAATGAACTGATTGACGCGGAGGTCTCTTACGGACTCGCCGGAATTTCGCGCGTTTTTCAGGTGAATTTGTTGCGAATTTGCTGCGCGTCTACCGGTGAGTCTACCGGTGAGTCTGTCGGTGAGTCTACTGCGCGTCTGTCGGTGAGTCTGCTGCGAGTCTGCCGGCGTGTTATAATTGATTAAATGGATTTAATTGATTAATTTTGCTTTTTAATTTTTAGATGTTTTAGAGCCGTAGTTATGGGGGTAAGAAAAAAGGTTTCGCTTGGTTTTGTTGTTATCGGTCTGATTCTCTTTATCTCGGGAGTCATTGCCATCTTTGAGTTCAGCAGGATGAGCAGGTCGGTTACTGTCTTGATTACGAAAAATATGAACAGTATTAATACGGCAAGGGCCCTTATGGACATAAGCGATGATTATAATTTTGATTTGCTGAGGCATCTCGGAACTGATTCTGTGGATATATTGCAGAATCTGCCTGACAAGGATTCACGCTTCGAGGACAAATTGGAGAGTATAAGGGAAAGTTTTACTACAATTTCCGAGTCGTCTGTTGCGGATTCGATAAAGATGGTATATGACAATTATATAGCGGTGATATCGGAATCCGATACAGTGTGGACAAGGCAGTATTCGGAACGTAGAACATGGTATTTTACTGAGCTCCAGCCTGTATATTATAAATTGAGGTCTTTCATAAACCAACTTATTGAATTGTCGCAGAATGAGCTGACTTTGAATTCGGCTTCATTGAAGGACAGTTTTTACAGAAGTATAATGCCGGGTGTCGTTTCCGTAGGTGCCGGACTTGTATTGATATTACTGTTCAATTATTTCATAAATCTGTATCTTATATCTCCTGTTATAAGGATTTCCAAAGGAATAAGATCCTATCGTGATATGAACAAGTCCTACAATGTGACTATCGAGAATGATGATGAACTGCAGGACTTGAATGTGCAGGTCAAGGAAATAATAGACGAAAACAAGAAAATGAAAAAATATATCAGCAGGAGTGAAGCAGCCGGAAATCATGAGTAAGTATGCATAAATGGGAATGAGCGCTTATGGTTCGAAAACTGCGGTTTTGAATTTGAATATGAATATATGAATATCAGTGCCATATCGAGAAATATAGGAATCGTACTTCTGATCAATGCATTTTTCATGCTGTTGTGCCTTGTCGCATCGATATTCAGCGGGATAGATTCGTCGTTTTCTCCGCTGTTGTTGAGCGCGATAATCACGTTGGTTGTAGGTGCTTTTCCGGTGATATTCGTGAGACATCCTTCCCATGTGAATACAAGGGAGGGTTTCGTGATTGCTGTACTGTCCTGGGTAGTATCGTGTATTTTCGGAATGTTGCCGTTTGTCCTGTGGGGAGGGGAATTTTCACTGGTGAACGCGTGGTTTGAAAGCGTTTCAGGCTATACGACTACAGGAGCTACGATTCTTACGGATGTGGAGGCATTGCCGAACGGATTGCTGCTTTGGAGGTCTTCGACGCATTTCATGGGTGGAACTGGAGTCGTATTGTTCATACTCCTTCTGCCTTCCATGAGTACTTCGCGCATGAGACTCAGCCGTGTGGAAATATCGTCCCTGTCGAAGGAAAACTTCAATTACAAAACCAGCCAGATGATACGTGTAATCGTCTGGGTTTATGCAAGTCTTGCTTTTCTTGAAGTCGTAGCACTGATGCTTGCCGGAATGAATTTCTTCGATGCACTGAATCATTCTTTCAGTACGGTAGCCACGGGCGGTTTCAGTACCAAAAATAATTCCATCCAATATTACCAGTCTCCTGGGATAGAACTGATAATAATGATATTCATGTTCCTGTCCGGTTTGCATTTCGGTCTGCTGTATTCGTTTTTCGTGAACAGAAAATTAAAACTTTTCAAATCTCCTATAGTCAAATTTTATCTTCTCACTACTGTGGTGGCAGGTGTGCTTATAACATTAAACCTGATAGGAAGCGGCACCATAAAGGGATTCTGGGAGGCGGTAAGACATGCCTTTTTCCAGGTTGTGTCGATGATAACGACGACCGGTTTCGGTTCTGCGGACAGTACGACATGGCCTCCGTTCTCTATAGTGATACTGATATACCTTTCGGTACAGTGTGCATGTTCCGGTTCAACGACAGGAGGTCTTAAATCCGACCGTATATGCATATTGTTCGCATCCATAAAATCACAGCTCAAGAGGAAGCTGCATCCGAATGCCGTTATTCCGGCAAGAGTCGGAACACATATAATTGAGCCGGAAACCGTTTCCGGAGTAACTCAGTTCATTTCGCTGTATATTTTCGTACTGTTTGTAGGAACACTGTTCATGACCTTGTCCGGTCTGGATATCCTGGATTCATTTACATCCGTAGTAGCTTGTCTCGGTAATGTAGGTCCCGGTTTCGGGACTGCCGGAGCTCTGGACAATTTCAACCATTTCCCTGCGTTTTCGAAAATGGGACTGTCGCTTCTCATGCTTATGGGACGTGTGGAGATATATTCCATACTAGTAATATTCTTCCTGTTCAACAAAAAGTGGGCGTAGACCATGGGAGTTGCACAATATGTCTCCGAAACAATAAAAGGCAACTTCAAGCTGGAGCCTACATCTTCCCAATCCGTACTTTTCGATGCACTCGGACAGTTCGTGGCAGGGGAGGAATGTGACATAATGCTCGTTTCAGGATATGCCGGAACAGGGAAGACTTCGGCGATATCTGCGTTCATCAGGACACTTAAGGACCTGTCATATAAATTCATACTTATGGCCCCCACAGGACGTTCGGCAAAAGTACTATCGTTCTCTTCAGGATGCAGGGCATATACCATACATAAGCAGATATACAGGCAGAAAACAATCAAGGCTGACGGTAATGTGCCGGCTTTCGACCTGGACATGAATAAAAACCGCAATACGTATTTCATCGTGGACGAGTGTTCCCTGATATCGAACATCCCGGCTCCAGGCTCTCTTTTCGGTTCAGGCGCCCTCTTGGACGACCTTGTGGAATACGTGCGTTCAAATTCAGGCAACAGACTGATATTGATAGGAGATCCTGCACAGCTTCCTCCTGTCGGCCTGGAAACAAGTCCTGCGATGGATTTCAATTACCTTCAGGGCTACGGAGACGTACTTTCCGTGGAGATGACTGATGTCGTGCGTCAGGCTGCGGATTCCGGTATACTTTTCAACGCGGACAGACTCAGGCGGAAAATAGGCGATGACAGCTTCCCTTCGTTTGTACTGGAAGGCTTCGACGACATAAAGAGAATTTCGGGCGAGGACCTTATCGAGACAATCGGCGATTCCATGGAAAAATACGGGGAAGATGAAGTCGTCGTACTGTGCTATTCGAACAGGCGTGCGAACAGATACAATATGGGAATACGTTCAAAAGTATTCTATCGCGAGGAGGAACTTGTCAAGGGTGAAAAACTGATGGTTGTCAAGAACGCATATCATTTCATCGAAGATATCGAAGATCTGGATTTCATTGCAAACGGAGACATTGTGGAACTGCAGAGAGTAAAGAATTACACCGAACGTTACGGATTGAGATTCGCGGATGCGATACTGTCCCTGCCCGACTATAACGGGATAGAAATAAATGCCAAGATAGTTCTCGATACACTTGCGAGTGAATCTCCGTCTCTAACGAGAGATGAACAGGACCGTCTTTTCCAGGGCGCCATGGAGGATTATTCGCATATAAAAAACAGACGGAAACGTTACGAAGCTGTACGCTGCGACCCATTTTTCAGTGCCATTCAGATAAAATATGCTACGGCAATCACATGCCACAAATCCCAGGGCGGGCAGTGGGACTGTGTGTTCGTAGACCGTGCCTTTTTCGGAGATGAAATTACTCCGGAAGACAAGAGATGGCTCTATACGGCAATAACCAGAGCCAGAAAGATGCTCTATCTCGTTAACTTTGACGACAGATATTTTCAATAATTATAGTATATTTGCCTGTATTAAAAACTAAATAAAATAGCATATCATGAAGAAACTATTGACAGCAGCCATGCTGCTTTCATCCGTATATGCTTTTGCCGTTGATAACGGTGATGCACAGAACGGACAAACTAAAAAGAATCTCACCATTGAACAGATTGTAGGCGGAATGCCGGAAGGTATAGTGAACAGTATCCCTACGCCTGTGCTTTGGACAGACAAGGAAAATCTGGTTGTCAGCGGAAAGGAAGGATATGAGTTATACAACATCAGAACCGGTGAAACCACCGGATACCAGATGCCGAAACCTAAAGTCGAACCTTCTATTCTTGACGACCTGAGGAAAACGGTTAAGAACCCTACCTTTTCTCCCGATTCAAGCAAAATAGCATATACCAAAGACAATAATCTTTATGTAATGGATGTTGCTACAGGAGAACACAAGGCCATTACTGATGATGGCTCAGCCCTTATACTCAACGGCTGGTCTTCATGGGTATATTACGAAGAAATACTTGGCCGTGCCACAAGATACAAGGCTTTCTGGTGGTCGCCTGACAGCAAGAAGATTGCATATTACAAATTCGATGACACTAATGTGCCTATGTTCCCGATTTTCAATTCAGCCGGGAAACACGGTTCACTGACCGAAACAAGATATCCGAAGGCCGGTGACGAAAATCCGAAAGTCGAGATAGCTATGGTAAATCTGGAAACAGGCGAGACAGTATGGGCTGACTTCGACAGAAATGAAGACCAGTATTTCGGTACACCGTTCTGGAGTGCAGCTTCCGACAAGTTCATGGTTCCGTGGATGCCACGTGACCAGAATCATCTTATCCTCTACGAGGTTTCTCCTGTAGACGGATCAAAGAAACATATATACGAGGAAAAACAGAAGACATGGATTGACTGGATCGACGATATGGTTTTCACGGACAATGGTTTTTACATGACCAGAGACTTCGACGGATGGGAACAGATCTATTATCAGTCATTCGACGGAAAGGAACTCGTGAAACTCACTGACGGCAGAAACTGGGGAACACGCATACTAAAGCTTGATGAGAAGAAAGGTCTCATATTCTATACTTCACGTGCGGAAATATCCACAAGATACGATCTTTACAGACTTGACATAAAGAAGCACAAATCCGAAAGGATATCCTATGGCGACTACAATTTCAGCAATATCGTCATATCTCCCGACAACAGATATTATGCAGCCATAATATCGAACGTCTCTACTCCTGCAAAATCGGTTCTTGTTAAAACGGGTAAAAAACCTCAGGTAACCGTTCTTGGAGATGCCAAAGGTCCTGAATACGACAATTACAAGATCGCCGAAGCTAAAATGCTGTTTATCGATGTGGACGGTTACAGACTGCCGGCATCCATTATACTTCCTGTGGATATGGATTCTACAAAAAAATATCCCGTTATAGTTTCGATGTACGGCGGCCCTAATTCCGGAACGGTAATGGATACATGGAAAGCTCCTTCTTACGGAAACCAGCTTTGGGCAAATGAAGGCGTAATCCAGATTTCAATAGACCACAGGGCTTCCGGTCACTGCGGTAAGGAAGGAGTAAACCATGTCTACAGGTCACTCGGCCAGACTGAACTTGCCGATTATATCGAATGGGCGAAATATCTCAGATCCCTTCCTTATGTCGATGCAGACAAGATAGGTATAACCGGATTCTCATTCGGCGGTACAATGACTGTCCTTGCCCTTACTGACGGAGCCGAATATTTCAAATACGGAATTGCAGGCGGCGGAGTCTATGACTGGCAGCTTTACGACACGCACTACACGGAAAGATACATGGATACCCCTGAAGACAATCCGGAAGGATATGCCTTCACAAGAGTATGGAACAGAGTCAACAAGTACAGGGGAGGCGAGGGCTCTATGCTGCGTATCACGCACGGCTCTTCCGACGACAACGTTCACATGCAGAGCACGATGCAGCTTGTAGACGCTCTTCAGAAAGAAAACAAGATTTTCGAACTGATGATCTATCCTGGAGGATTCCATGGTTACCGCGGTTATCAGGGGGCACACTCTGCCAAATCCGACCTGATATTCTGGTACAAATACCTCCTTGGCCGCGAACTCCCTGAAATCTTCCGCTAACTGATACTACGCAACACTCCGGCACCGACAATGCACTTGCATGCCGCACGCAACTACGCATTGTCGCGTGCCGTCACTTACTACAGCATACCGTTATTCCTCCGGCATAATCCGGATGAATCCTGCATATTCGGATGAGTCCCGCAAACCTGGATGAGTCCTGCATATTCGATCCCGTAAAGCCGGACAAATCCTTACGAGACGGGGTGAGTCTGTAGAACTGTTCCGCGTCAATCAGTTCATTTTCAGATAGTTCAGTACGACGCCGACTGCACACTCGATTTGGCCTCAGAAACGCAACATGCCTCAGAGTGCCCTCTGGCGGGGATTGGGTCAATTTTTCTTTCGCGGCGGCTGGCGAGTCTGTTTGTTGCCTCGAGGTATTACTCTGATTATCAGTAGTATATAAAAACACAGCCTGCACACTCGCCCGAAAAACGCCCGAATTCCAGGCGAGTCCGTAAGAGCTTTCTGCGTCAATCAGTTCATTTTCAGATAGTTCAGTACAACGCCGACTGCACACTCGATTTGGCCTCGGAAACGCAACCTGCCTCAGAGTGTCTTCTGGCGGGGATTGGTTCAATTTTTCTTTCGCGGGCGCGGTCGAGTCTGTTTTCTGAATGGATGATAATATTTAGAATATCAGTATTTTGAATAAAATAACCTGACAGACTCGCTGAACTCAGGTAAGTGTTTCAGCAGTAAGTCTGTCAGGTTCTTTTCAAGCTGTTCAGTTTTCAGACGGCCAGACGGCTGTCAGCTGTTCAGCCTTCAGACAGTTGTCAGCTGTTCAGCTTTCTGTTATTTTATTTTTACTTTTTGTTGATCATTATATCAAGTATCATGCGGTCAGTTGTCTGCATGCCGACGGAGCCGATTTGGCCGAGGTTGTAGATTGTCTTTTCGAGATCCTTTTCTATTATACCGTCGTTTTCAGTGATGCTGATTCCTTGAAGAGCCAGCATTGCTGACTGAACAGAGCATTCTACACCTGTTGCCACTTTGAGGGCGCATCCTACCTTGGCGCCGTCACATATCATGCCGCTTAGGTTTCCGATCATGTTCTTTATGGCAGCTTCGAGTTCCTTGTATCCTCCGCCGTTGAGATATACGATACCGCAGGAAGATCCGGTAGATGCAATTACACAACCGCAAAGAGCTGAAAGTTTACCGAGGTACCCTTTGATATGGATAGCAATAAGATGGCTGAGTATAAGTGCACGGCACAATTCTTCATCGTTCTTTTCCATTTTGCGTGCAACGGCCACGACAGGCATGGTAACTGTAATTCCCTGATTTCCGCTTCCGGAATTACTCATGGCAGGAAGCGTGCAGCCGGCCATCCTGGCATCTGATGCTGCAGCAGTAGCTGCCATTGCGTATGTCATAATGGAAGAGCCGAATACATTGTTGAGGCTGCTGTTCATTATAGTTTTGCCTACCTTGAGTCCATAGTCACCTTTCAGACCTTCTTTTGAAAGCGTTTCATTGAGATGTGCAGCTTCAAGTATGAACTTGATGTCTTCAAATGGAGCTGTTTTGGCGAATTCGAGGATTTCCTTTACAGTAAGTTTGTAATCCAGGGTTGTCTTATGCGAATGATCATCGCCGGCAGCGTTTGCCGCTGAACCGGAACCGAGAAGCTCCTTATCGTTGAATTTAACAGAAACAATATCGTCATGGCTGTCCCTGATTGCCGAAAATGCAACATTTTTCTCGTCTTCAGAATATGCAAGGGCTTCGACATAAAGCTTTGCAGGATCGGTGGCAAGGCCTATTTTCACTTTGCCGGCATCAACCATTTTCTTGGCTTTTGCTATGCTGTCAGCATCGAGATCCTTAAGGACTTCAAGCTTATATTCGGATTTCCCGCAGAAAACAGCAAGTGCTGCAGCAATATGCAGACCTACCATTCCGGTACCCGGTATACCCACACCCATACCATTCTTAAGGATGTTTGCACTTACATTAACAACCAGATGATGAGGTTCAAATCCGTTCTTTCTCAAAACTTCACAAGAACTTGCCACAGCCAGAGAGACGGCAATCGGTTCCGTACATCCAAGCGCAGGCTTCACCTCCTTGTTGATCAACTCGATGATCTCGTTAATTCTTTCCCTTGTCATATTATTGTGTTTTTAGATTATTTAATAATTTGTTCCAATTTTAAAACAGTCGTCCAGTCTCAGTTCATGTAATAGCCAGATATATTAATAGCCAGATATATTAATAGTCAGGCATTAATAGTCAGGCATTCCATGCATGTCTTTCATGTCCCGGATTACTGTACTTGCGGATACGAAGTAACAAAAAATTCCACTATCTTGCTTATCATTTCTTCAATTTCGCGGTCTGAACGCAGCACTTCTACAGGAAATCCCAGGATGACGGTATCATAAAATTCACTCTTGTATCCTATTCCAGCAGGAATTCCGTTTCCTGTGTAGCGGAACAATATCTTTGCTTCCTTACATGCAGGAACAATACCATCCGGAGTCTCTACATTGTATATTCTTCCGTTCGGTTTTGTATCCCATGAAAAACGCATATGCCCTTGCGGATTTTCCGGTCCTGAAATGCGGTGCGGTAACGGAGCGTCGTGTCCTTGCCGTGGAACTGTTCCGTGTTGCGGGGCCTTCGGCATTTTTTGTATTGCTTCATGTGCTTGTTGTGGAGTCAGGCTGTGGGGAGTATCAGGTGTATGTCTAGTGGCTTTTGGTACGTGCTGCGGAGCAGGAGCCTGCGGAACAGGGGGCTGAGGAACAAGCGTCTGCGGAACTGGAGCCTGCGGGGCAGGTGCCTGGTGCTGCGGAGCGGCAGGGGTGTGGCGGAGACCGGAGATGCTGTTGTCAGGTACTACTGTGGCCCAAGGAATCATCTCCACGCTTCCGGAACGTGTCGCATTATGCGTATGCCACTTGAATTTAAGCACTTCTGCCGCAAATTTCTGACCTTCGGTACGAATGTCGAAAGTAGTGCCGTCAGCATTCGAACCGTGCTGACAATCGGTGCCCGCATCGCAAAGTAACCTGTTGTCCCACAAATCGGAACCTACATACGAACCTGAAATCAGAAGTTTTCTCGAATTTGAAACACTGCTGCCCGTACCCCCGTTTGGAAGGTCGGAAGAACAATATTCCCTAATGCGGGCCTGCAGGGAATCGGTGAATACCCCATGCTTGAACTTATGCGTTCCGTCTTGATTCTTGCCGGCATAACACTCTGCCTGCTTCCCGAATATTATATCCACGAAAGGATAGGACAGAAGCGAGCCGGCACTGTTTTCTATTGCGGCACGTGATGAAGACACGAAATTCAATCCGGCCTTCATGAAAGCTGCTCCATGTATCGCAGGGTAATCGAATGTATTGCCGGCCACAACCTTATCCTCATAATCCGAATAACTGCCTCCGTGTCCTGGAGAATCGTCGCTCAACCAAGGTATTGAGCGCCTGAACTCATACTGGCTTCCGATAAAGGAAATATCCTTCAGATAAGGAACACCGTGATCGGTCATGCAATCGAAACCTGCACGCAGCGTATCGCCGAGACCGAAAAACGCAGGAGCCGAAACACGTGTAAATCCGTTTACGACCATGACTGTAGGTGCATCGTCGGATACCACACCCATTGAAAGCGTTTCAGAAGGGAATGAACGTCCGCCGTCATTTACTGCAACAACCTTGAAACTGTATATCCTGCCAGGTTCCACCGGTATATCCGCATATTCCGAAGACACATCGATACCATTGTCCCAGCCCGATTCTACGAAACCCTTTCCATCGCTTCTGCCTGCAAGATTCCTTACTTCCGTATACACCCTGTAGCCGGAAGGCATTGCAGTAGCCTCCAGCGAATCCGCCGTAGGCTTCCATTCCAGATGTGCCATGCAGACGCCGTCGATATCCTTGCGGGTTACAGAAAACGAATTGACGGGCAGAGGCTGCACTACATAATCACTTCCGTCATACAGACTGAAATACTTGAGAATACCCTTATATATCGCACGGCTTACAGTAAAGCGGAATTCAGGATCAAGACCGTATATCATATCGGTGAAATTCTGATGCGAAAGAAGTTCAAGAAGCATCACAGGTACATGAGGAATACGGGATTCGGCATAAGACCTGTCCCACAGACCTCGTCTGGTCCATTCCGGATTGAACCCTGCACGGACATCGTTGACTATCTGTGTCTGGATAAGATCGGCAAGTTCCCGGGAAACCGTTCTTGAACGTCCGTCAGGAAAGACGCTGCTTCCTTCGCTGTCTCGTGTATAGATGGCAAGCGTTCCGATTACCGAATCGTTTTTCACAGTTCCTGCGTCGGAGTGGAATGCCATTGCCATGTCAAGAGGAATACCGTAGCCGGGAGCTTCGGGATTTACCCTTGAACCGCCGCAAAGTGCATTCACCCAACGTCCACGCGACATATAATCGTCATTATAATCATTTACATTACCGCTATATGAATATATCGTATCATTGAACCCAGCCCATTGCAGCCAATAACGTGCTCCTTCGGTAAACCTCGGATATCCGCTTACATACGGGGCGAACCTGTACATGTTCGAAGTGTCCTGTACTGCCGGCGTGACCGTACCGGCAACGCCGGTTGCAGGGTTTACGGCTGCATCTGAACTCTTGATGTTTCCGGTCCCTTCCTGTATAAGCGAAGCTCTCGCAATATTGCCCATTCCTCCTCCGAATTTCACGGCATCTGCTGAAACCACTGAATTGCGGCAATCGTTGACGTTCGTCAGTTCCACGCCCTGATCGGAATTGCTGCCTGAATCGAACATGAATGTCCCGAGATATATCCAGGTGCCTCCGCCCATTTTCTGGTTTACGGAAAATTCAGTAGTACCTCCGCTGTGCCTTACGCGATATCTGGCGCAGTCACTGCTGTTAGGCATGGTCTGATATGAAACATAGACCGCATATTCCCCGCTTACTGGAACGGACGGTGTCCATTTTGCAATACATTCTGGTTTTGAAGCTGATGCCTTCCTGACACTTTCCGTATAACGGGCACTTCCCATCAGAAACGGGTTTTCACCGAAAATATAAAAATCCTTTGTGTCGGCAAAACCAGGAGCCGGGGCATTTTCCCACAAGTCGGACCTCGTTTCCGAATAACCGGAAAACATCTTGTCGTTGTCCACAATCACTTCTTCCCGTCTGCAGTCCCTTTCTCTCGGAAGAATCGTGCAGGCTCCCGCATTTTCAAGCATGGGAACAAGAAACGGCAGAACATAACTCTGTGTGTAAAGATCCTCTACAGTCTGGAAAATTCTGGCTCTCTGCCATTCCCATCTTTCCATGTTCTGGTCGAAATAAAGACCGTGGCTCTGCCATAAGGCAATATGTCTTCCCTGAAGTCCGGATTCTCCCTTTACAGGATCGGTAAGATTGGAAACAACAGGATGAGAACCGGCGGAAGAAGACGATGATGCCGTGGAGAACCTGTTGCCAGCCTTCTTAAAATATTTTTTCGGATTAGAAGAATATGATTGCGAATAAAAAACGGAAGACAGGTCTTCCAGACCGTATCCTCCGCTGTAGATCCTGATATTGTCGTATCCCGGATTGAAATGGTGTGCTATCCCGATAATTCCGGCCACATGTTCATCCCTTACAGGATATTCTGTAAGCTGTTTTGAAAAGTATAGCTCCAGACACCGGCCTTCCTTGCGGCTGTTCACCACTGCGGAAGAATCGATTTTCAATTTGCCGAAAACCTTTGCCAGGGGGGCCAGATAACTTTGTACGGAATCTGCCGTCGCTTCAAGAAGCGTATCCACTACGGCTTCTTGAGACTTGTCCGGACCTGCTGTTTCCATGATTTCCGAATTCCGTGAAAAAATGCTGCCCGGGCAAAATATCCCTGATAGAAGAACCAGTGCGGCAGCTTGATATTTGAACTTGAAATTTCCCATTGTAAAAACTGTAAAATCAAATAAATTCCAATAAATTCCAAACCAGCTGCAAAGTTAATCAAAATCGTGGAAACTGTCAGAATCTGTATCCGACAAAAATACCTCCCTTGTAGGCCGGCATCCATTCACCGCTTCCGTTGAGCGGAACGTACCGGGTACCGTCAGCATTGAAGCCTTCGTATGTCGAACCCTGCCAGCCGGCACCCCATGCCAGTTCTACTGACCAGTGGCTGCCGATACAGAAATTGTATCCTACCGTTGCACCGAACATCATGTTGTTGCCTACCTGGTATTTGTCAGGATAAGCGCCGTTGTATCCGGGAGCCCAGTATTTCGAGAGCCTGTAGACACCCCATCCGGCATTGGCAGCCACAAAAAAACCGTGGAAAGCCTGTTTGGGATAAAAGCGGAACTCCCCGAAAGTAGAAGCCAGTGTAAGAGGCTTGTCGCTACCCAAAAAACCTTTCTGATAAAAAACGCCAAGACCTTCAAGCTGCACGGTTCCCTTGTTGAAAACCTTGAATTCCACGGCTGGATTTATTACTCCGATTGCAAGAAGTCCGTTGAGCTTCACATTTATCACGGATTTGTCATCGGTTTTCAGGGATGCCTTTTCCGAAGCCTGGAGTGTAGAAGGCATTGTTGCCGTCAAAAAAGTCATTACGGCTGTCAGCATGATTGCAGAAAATACATTTTTCATATATAAAAATTAAATTGATTTACATGATATATGAGTAGAACTTCTTTGCAAGAGGAAGTCCGGCAATGCTTCCGGCGGCAATGCCTGCGATATCGGCATAGAAATCATAAATGTCCGCACTTCTGTAGTCAGTTGCCAATAATTGCAGTATTTCAGTACTTCCGGCAATTATTGTCGCCACGAATATGGACACGACAACCCATGTGGTGCGGAAAATCCTGCCGTCTGTAGAAAATTTCCACGAAAACAGCACTGGATATATTATCGGAACCAAGGGTAGAAACATAATAAAATGCGCTGCCTTGTCTATCGGTATGCCGAAAAGCCTTTCCGGCAAGTCCAGCCCGCTGTTGCCTACCTTCCCGAGACACAGGTACAGCAGGACTCCGAGGTACAGGGCGAAAACGGATATGTACAGATATTCGCTTTTTTTCATAACAAAACAAATGGAAAGCAAATATGAACATAATCTGTGCCGAAGTGTCTGAAAATTTATTTTTTAAGGAAAAAATTAGTTCAAACAAATTCATTTCGGCACAATTATTTCACAGGTAAGGTATAAATGTTTAACTTTGCACTTTAAGCTTTTAATATATTTTGGATTCGAAAGATTAGAAAAAGAAAATGATTATGTTTTTTGAAAGAGCGAAGAGGCTGTCCGGAATATTTCTGACAGCGGTTGTCTTATTTTTGTCTTCGACAAAAGCAAATGCCCAGTCGGCCTCCGACATAGAAGCCGCTAAGGCCATTGCCAAATCGATGGGCTATAGCGAGAGCGACATAAATTCGATGATTCAAAAATACTCCGGAGGCATGTCTTCATCATCTTCCGTACAACAGCAATACCAACCGGCCCAGAGGGCTGATGTAATGTTGAACAACGGTTATGGGGTGAACACGGTAAATCAGAAACTTGCCAACGAACAATTGTCCGCTGCAGCCAAGGTCAATACGGACAGCCTCAAGAGAACAAAAATCTACGGACATTCGATTTTCGAGTCAGCGTCGCCTTTCATGCCAATATACAATCTTCCGACGCCGGAGACCTATGTGCTTTCGGCAGGGGACGAGATTATAATAGACGTATGGGGTGCCACCTCGGCCAAGATAACCGGTACCATATCTCCTGAAGGTGCGATAGTCATTGAAAACGTTGGTCCGGTATATGTAATGGGATATACCGTGTCGGAAGCGGAA
Source organism: uncultured Bacteroidales bacterium (assembly GCA_949300335.1). Lineage (GTDB taxonomy): Bacteria > Bacteroidota > Bacteroidia > Bacteroidales > UBA932 > Cryptobacteroides. Next base: position 14,521 of record CASGDV010000094.1, read on the forward strand.
AAAAGGCTCAGGTCCCTTCTTTCCACAATATATTCAGGGCTTGAAGGGGAAAATCCGAATACATTCATGCAGCTTTCGCTCGGAAGGGTGAGAAGCGTTACGGTGCATGTTTTCGGAGACGTGAATGCTCCAGGAAGCTATACCGTACCTTCCCTGGCCACTCCTCTTTCGGTAATGAGCCTTTCGGGCGGAATATCAGACATCGGTTCCGTGAGGACAATGAAGCTTTTCAGGAACGGAAGCCAGATCGGAGAATTCGACCTGTACCGTTTCATGAAGGGCAGCAGGAAGGCAAGCGAAGACGTAAGGCTTCAGGACAATGACATAATAAGGATTCCTTCAGCTAAAATAGTTGTCAGCATCGACGGTGCGATAAACAGACCGATGAAATATGAGATGAAGGAGGGTGAGACCCTTGCGGACCTCATATCCTTTGCCGGAGACATGAAGGCCGAAGCATTCGGCAGCTCGATATTCGTTAGAAGGATAGCAGAGACTCCGGTAACCGACTATAATGTTCCCGAAGAAAAATTCGCGGAATTCAAAATGAAAAACGGCGACCAGGTATACATCAAGAGCCGCCGCGACATTACCGCAAATGACGTTACAGTGTCGGGTGCCGTCTGGAATCCAGGCAGGTATTCCATCTCGGATACCCTGCGTACCGTAAAGGACCTTATAGCAAAGGCCGGCGGCCTTCTCGACAATACGTATATGGAAAGGGCGCTGCTTTCAAGGATAGACAGGAAGACCGGACTTCCGGTAATGGAGAACATTTCCCTGAAAAATCTTCTGACCGGAGCGGTTGAGGACATAAGCCTTGACAGAGGTGATTCCCTTGTGATATATACGGTTACCGAACTTTCAAATCAGAGGCAGGTATCGGTGCTCGGTGAGGTGAACAAGTCGGGAAACTTCAATTACAAAAAGGGAATGACGCTTTCCGACGCGCTTCTGCTTGCAGGCGGCGTGACGGACCTTGCAACCCTTTCCCGCATAGAAGTGGCGCGCAGGGTCAGGATTGAAAACGCAGTGGAGGTGCCTGATTCGATAGCGGAGATTGTAACCCTGAATCTGATGAGTGATCCTTCCGTATCCGAATTTGCACTTGAACCTTTCGATATGGTTTTTGTAAGAAGGAATCCTACATTAAGAAGGCAGGTTTCGGTTTCAATACAGGGAGAAGTAAATTTCCCCGGTACATACGTCATAGAAAAAAATCAGATAAGACTGTCGGACCTTGTTGAAAAAAGCGGCAATGTCACTTCCGAGGCTTATGTCAAAGGCGCAAAACTTTACAGAAAACTGAACAGACAGGAGTACGAGCGCGTCCAGCTTGCCATGGAGATAGCCAGAAAACAGGTAGGAAACGGAATGGACATGACTGAGATAGACAGTATAGCCGAAGGTCAGGAATTCACAGTTGTGATAGACATGGAAGCTGCCATGAATAATCCCGGAAAATATCAGGATATCGTGTTGAGGGAAGGCGATAGGGTAGTGGTTCCCCAGATGGACAACACAGTGAAGGTCTCCGGAGAAGTGAATTTCGTGAATGTGCTTTCCTACAGCCCGAGACTCGGTCTGAAAGATTATATACGCATGGCCGGAGGCTATTCGCAGAAGGCAAAGAAAAACAAGGCCTTTGTAGTGCAGATGAACGGTGAGGTCCTGACAAAGGCGTCATTGAGAAGGGAGAAAATCCTGCCGGGAGCAGAGATAATCGTCCCTGCTAAGGAAGAGAAGAAGGGAATGTCCGCATATGAGATAATGGGACTCGCAAGTTCTTCCGCTTCGGTTGCTGCAATGGTGATTTCGATAGTGAATTCGCTTGCGAGATAGTAATATAAGAAGTATAAACCTGAACTTTAGTAAAAATGTCAAAGGAATTAAAATGGCTGTCTGACCTGATAGTCAATTCGAAATACTTGAGCAGGTGGATAGTGCTTGCCGTAGATACCGCAACTTCGGTGATAGCGACGGCTATGGTATGTTTCGGGCTTTCGCACATGTCGCCCGGATGGACGATATCCGATTCCGACCTGCTTGTCATATCCTGTATGACGGCTCTGCTTGCAGCACTTTCGTATCTTTTCTTCGGTACCTACAGAGGCATAATGAGGCACAGTTCTCTTCAGGAAATGTGGCGCATCACCGCATCTGTAGTGGTGAAGTCGACGATAATGATGCTTGTCGCCCTGCTGTCAAGGCATATGGATCTCATAGACATAGAGACGGATACTCTCCTTATATTCTATCTGATGGACATAGTGCTGACCGCGTTCGTGCTCATTCTGATAAGAATGTTTTTCATAGGCATATATCTGTTTTTCGTAAGAAATGCCAAAAAACATCCTAAACGCATGTTCGTCTTCGGTTCTTCGCAGAAAAGCGTATCCTTGATTTCGATGATGAGTTCAGAGGCCGGTGCAAACTACAAGATGCTCGGTTTCGTGGACTATTCGGACAAATCGTTCAAGGTGCATCTCGGCGGATATCCGGTATATACGATATCCTCTGCCAGGGAACTTCACAGGCTTTTCTCCAAAACGGCTGCAAACGGTATAATATTCCCGGACCACGAAACTGCAATAGCACACAAGGATGACCTTATAGGATTCTGTACATCCAACGGCTATCAGGTGATGATAATGCCGAAGATGAATGTGATAAGGAAGGGGGATTCCCTTACATCCATGATCAGGGAAATAAATATCGAGGACCTTCTCGGCAGGAGCGAGATAAAAGTGAACATGGACCTGATAGCGGCGGAACTGAAGGGCAAGACCGTCATGGTGACCGGAGCTGCCGGGTCGATTGGGGCGCAGTTGTGCCGCGAACTGACTTCATTCGGGATAGAGAGACTGATACTTGTCGACATGGCGGAAACTCCGCTCCACAACATGCAGCTTGAACTCAGCGACATGGAAACAGATGTTACATTCAAATATGTGCTTGCGGACGTCCGTTCGAAGGAAAGGCTTGAGGCCATAATGAAGAAATACAGGCCGCAGCTGATTTTCCATGCGGCAGCCTACAAGCATGTTCCGATGGTCGAGAACAATCCTTGCGAAGGAGTGAGCACCAACGTATTCGGGACGAAGACCGTTGCCGATCTTGCCCTGAAGTACGATGTGGAGAGATTCGTGATGGTATCGACCGACAAGGCGGTGAATCCTACCAACGTGATGGGAGCTACCAAACGAATAGCCGAAATCTATGTGCAGTCTCTCGGTCTGGCGGTGACAAGGGGTGACGTAAAGGGCAAGACAAGATTCATCACCACCCGCTTCGGCAATGTACTCGGCTCGAACGGCTCGGTAATCCCGAGATTCAGGGAGCAGATAATCAAGGGAGGACCGCTTACCGTGACTCATAAGGATATCATCAGATACTTCATGACCATACCGGAGGCATGCCGTCTGGTACTTGAGGCTGCGTATCTGGGTGACGGCAACAGGATTTTCGTATTCGACATGGGCAAGCCTGTAAGAATCTACGACCTTGCCAAAAACATGATTGAACTGGCCGGATTCAGACCCGGCATAGACATAAAGATAGAGGTGACGGGACTGCGCCCGGGCGAAAAGCTTTACGAAGAACTGCTGAACAATGCGGAAAACACCATTCCTACCGAAAACAAGCAGATTTTCATAGCCAAAGCGAGGGAATATGACTACAATGACGTGCTTAAAGCTTTCGAAAAACTGTATGCACATTCGGTAGTCATGGACAAGTCGGGCACTGTAAGGGAAATGAAGATCATTGTCCCTGAATTCATAAGCAACAATTCCGTCTATTGCGAGATAGACGAGGAACTGAAAAACGAGAAACATACGAATTATGGAGAATAATATGACAGAGAGCCAGCTGAACGGGAACAACAGGAACATGGCCGCAATGCCGGAAGAAGAGGAAATCGACCTTTGGGAACTCGCCATGCGTTTCTGGGCGAAGAGGATGTTTGTCATAAAGGTGACAGCAGTCTTTTTCGTCCTGGGGTTACTGGTCGCATTTACCTCGACAAAAAAATATACTGCAGGAGTCGATATTGTTCCTCAGGTGACCTCAAAAGGAGGAGCCTCGTCCGTTGCATCATTGGCATCCATGTTCGGGGTAAATCTCGGAGACTTGTCCGCTACGGGAGAATCGCTGTCTCCAAAGCTATATCCGAAGCTTCTTGAGAATGTCGCTTTCCAGAAGGAGATTATCTATACCGAATTCTCATTCAGCGAAGTTCCTGAAAAAATGACACTTGTGGATTATCTCAATGATGAGGAACTCAACAGACCGGGAATCCTCGGCTATGTCAGAAAATATACCATAGGTCTCCCTTCCGTAATAATAAAGGCTATCAGGGGCGAGGATGAGAAGGAGGTAAAGGATGTGGTGCAGGACGGCAAGGTATACAGGTTGACGAAAGAGGAACGTAAGGCCATAGCCTTTATAAAGGAACATATCCAGATGACAGTAAACGACAAGGACGGTTATATCTCGATAAATGTGGAGACGGAACAGCCGCAGTTCTCTGCAGATTTAGCGTACAGGATACAGGAACTGATACAGAAATACATAACAGACCTGAGAATAGAGAAAGTGAAGTCGAATTACGATTTCGTGACGGCACGTTATTATGAGGCGAAGGAAGAATACGAGAAGGTGCAGCGCAAGTATGCCGAGTTTACTGATGCGAACAGGAATCTGTCGAGTGCGGTGATGCAGGCAGAGGGAATAAAGCTGAAGAACGACTATGACCTTGCAAGCGCAATCTATAACGAGATGGCGAAACAGAGGCTGCAGTCCGGAATAAAGGTGAAGGAGGATACTCCGGTATTTTCTGTGCTTAAGCCTGTTGTCGTTCCTACAGTACCGAGCAAGCCGAACAGGATGATGACAGTGGTGGTCTTTATATTTTTAGGTGGAATTTTGGGGTGCGGAGGAGTTTTGGGAGCGGATTTTCTGAAGAACAAGGGGATTGATTTCAAGTGGCTCCAAAACTGGAATTAGAGTCCGCAAAAGAGATAAATTGTTGGAATATTAATATAAAACTTTGATAATCAATAATATATTGTTTGTCAGGGGATTCATTTTAGTGCCGGAACTTAAGCAATGAACGAGAATCTCAATGAAAAGCATTGGTATGTGATGAGGGTTTCCGCGAGGAATCACTCCAGATCCGGACGTCTTTTTGAGATTCTGCATGGAATGGAAGAATCTGGAATAAGCATATTCCGCCCGTGCGAACAGAGAGTTGTAAAGCGTTGCGGGAAAATCATGACTGAAGAGTATCCTTTGCTCGGGGAACTGTTCTTTGCCAATGGTATCAAAACTCAGATAGAAAAATTTACGGTTTCCACGGACGGTTATGTCCAGTTCAAGTTTGCGAGCAGGGGCTATCATGTACTGATGACGGTTCCTGACAAAGAAATGGATAATTTCATAAAGGCTGTGTCTTCTCTTACGGTAAAGAAGTATTATATGCCCGGAGAATTGGGGCAGTTGAAGGCCGGTACACATGTAAGGGTACATTTGCCTGGAGACCCGTGTGACGGAGTGGAAGGCATATTTGTAAGACCTGCAGGCAGCAGAAAAAGATGTCTGCTGGTTACGCTTTCGGGAATGGTGACGGCCAGTTTCGAGATAGCACCGGAGTATTTGGAAAAAATCAGCAATATAGAACTATGAAAGGTATAGTTTTGGCGGGAGGTTCAGGTACCCGTCTGTATCCTATTACAAAGGGAGTGTCAAAGCAGATGCTTCCGGTTTATGACAAGCCGATGATATACTATCCGATTTCCGTGCTGATGTTAGCAGGAATAAGGGAAATTTTAATAATTTCTACTCCACAGGATTTGCCTGGATTTAGGAGACTTCTTGGTGATGGTTCTGATTACGGAGTGAAATTTGAGTATGCGGAGCAGCCTTCACCGGACGGATTGGCACAGGCGTTTATAATCGGAGAGAAATTTATCGGTGATGATGCAGCTTGTCTTGTATTGGGGGATAACATTTTCTATGGTAGTTATTTCACGCCAATGCTGAAAGAAGCAGTCAAGGCTGCAGAAGAGGATGCCAAGGCAACGGTATTCGGGTATTGGGTTTCAGATCCAGAAAGGTACGGAGTTGCAGAATTTGACAAGAACGGTAATTGTCTTTCAATAGAGGAAAAACCAAAAGAACCGAAATCGAATTATGCAGTGGTAGGATTGTATTTTTATCCCAACAAGGTGGTGAATGTAGCCAAGAATATCAAACCATCTGCACGCGGGGAACTTGAAATAACTACTGTAAATCAGGAATTCCTTAAAGACGGAGAATTGAAGGTTCAGACTTTAGGTCGTGGTTTCGCATGGCTTGATAC
>CASGDV010000095.1 GCA_949300335.1 uncultured Bacteroidales bacterium
ATTTTCTACATATCATAAACAACGAACTGTGTCAAAGACGTAAAACAGCAGGTTTATGGATTAAAAATTCATTCATTAAACACTTCATCCAAATGGTCGCAGTGAGTGCGACAGGGATTGCTGTGCTCTTTGACATACGGGTTCTTACTCTGACTTCGATGGGGAAGCCGGAGTCCTCTGTCATTCCGCTTCCGCAAGGGAACGGGATTTTTTATTCTTAATCACTGACTCTTAAAAATTTGTTGTTTATGGAAAATATATTCTTACGCGCAAAACGCAATTTTGACGATACCCCCAACTACTCTGCTCCCGAATATGCCGACAACCGTCTGGATGTGACTGTCTGCATTCCGCAGGGAGCAGCCGACGTAAAGGAAATGTCCATCCGCATCTACTCTGCCGAACGCAGATTCATGGGGACGGGATGCATCACACGCAATCCGAAAAAACTGCTCAAAAAGGCATGCTTCAGCATATCCAACGATGATGCCTGGGAAGCGGGAGCGTATTATATCTATGTATATGTGAACGGGAATGCCACCGGGTTCTGCAAGCTGTATCTGCCTTATTCGTGGGAACGGCCGAAAAAAGCATCCCTCGAAGCACTCTGCGACTGTCTGACGGAAAGATTTTTCGTGGAGAGACTGGCCACTACCGGATGGTGGCCGAAGGTGTATGGCGGACGGTTCAAGGCACCTCTCGTGAACATGCTGATTGAAAGGCTCATGACTTTCAGCACGGACATGGAGGAACACAGACGCACAAAGGTGCCTCACCTGCTGGTGACCAGTGAGGGAGAACAGTGCGGGGCGAAAGCGATGGCCTCAATGCTGCTGGCCGGATTCATTACGGGTGATGACATTTCCAGAAGATACAACCTGTCTCTGGAAGAAATCACGACCGGTGCCTACGGATGGAAACACATGGCGGACCAGATAGCACAGAGCAAGGCGGTAGTCGTGGAAGTGCCCAAGCTGAAGTATAACGCACAGACGGAAAACATTGTCAACCTGATAGCAAGCATCATCCGCTATGATACGTTCAGGGATACCACGTTCGTAGTGCACGGGACGGAGGAAAACATCGGCATGATGATGGAAAAATGCTGTCTGATGAAGGAGCTGTTTACTGAAGAAACGACCTTCCGGCTGTCGGCCGACCGCTCCACAGCTCAGGTAGAGAGTTCTCCGGAAGAAGATAACGATGACGAATTCATGAAACTGGTGGAGGAGATGACTGACAGGGAATATGAATGCGGAGCTGAGACTAAGACTGAGACCGGCACGAACATGGAAGAGGATGAATGCACGAAGGCGGAAAAGGAACTGAATGGAATGGTGGGACTGCAGCGGGTGAAGGATGACATCTGCGAAGCCAGGATGATGGCGGCGTTCAATCTGAAAAGGATGGAGATGTGCCTGCAGAAGGACAGCGAATGCAGAAACCATATGCTGTTTCTGGGTAATCCGGGCACGGGAAAGACTACAGTGGCCAAGCTCATAGGAAAGATGTATCACGGCATGGGACTGCTGAGCAAGGGACATACGGTGGAGACCAACCGTGCAATGCTGGTGGGCGAATATATCGGTATGACGGAAAAGAATACCATGCAGGCCATAGAGGATGCACGCGGCGGTGTGCTGTTCATCGACGAGGCATACACGCTGCTCACGTCGGAGGACGATACGAAGGATTTCGGAAAGGAGGTTATCAACGCGCTGCTCACGGTTCTTTCGGAACCGGAACCGGACATGATTGTCATCATGGCGGGGTATGAGGACAAGATGGCGAGACTGCTGAGAACAAATCCGGGACTGAAAGACCGCTTTCCGCTCACCTTCCACTTTGACGACTACTCGGCCGACGAACTGATGGAGATAGCATGCCGCATGCTCCGGAACGGCAACTATCAGCTGACGGATACGGCACACAAACAGCTGGCCGGACTGATGGAAAAAGCCACGGAACAAAAGGATGCTTACTTCGGAAACGGACGGTGGGTGCATAACCTGATATATCAGGGAATCATCAAGAGTATGGCACGACGGGTGATGACAACGACTCCTCCCGACGGAGACTTTGACGCAAAGCTGCTGTGTCGCATTGAGGAAACGGACATACTGGAGGCTGAACGGAATTTTCTGCGTACCAGGACCGGTCATATTACCGCACCACGCCCTATCGGATTCAGGGCGTGAGCGGAACAACAAAAAAATCCGTCTGGGCACGATACCCGGACGGATTTTTTTATTGCTGTATAGGGATATGCCAATCAGTTGGATGAGGGTAAGCTCAGGTCACGCAGCTGACCGGAAAGGCTGACGCTGTGCAGCTGGCCTACACGGAAAGGACTGCCTCCGCCGGTATAGGGAGTGGTAAACCAGACTTCGCCGGTGCCCGTAAAATACGGAGCCAGTATCACGTCTTCGGAGAGATAAAGCGGACTGAGCAGTCTGCGCGAGATGTCGTAGGTGTATATACCTGCCGGATATTCTCCGTCTTTTTCCATCCACAGATACATGGTGCCGTTATGGATAATGATGCGCATCACATGTGCTCCCGAAAGGATACGGGTGGGATTGCTACCATCGAGTTCGGTTACGTAAACGGCCCTGTCAAGATTAGTCATGGTGTTTATATAAAGTTTTCCGTTGTCGGCCATGCACTGTATGTTGCCCTGATACCATTCATCCCACACCAGCTCTTCCTGACCGCTACCGGAGAGAGTATAGCGCCATAATTGGGAATAGAACCGGGATTCTTCCCATGCGTATCGGTAACTGTAGACATAGCCTTCATACACGAAAGCGGGCGACAATCCGTCGGGAACAGATATGGGAGTACCTTTCTCACCGGTCTCCTCATCAAAGGGCACAAGGGTTTTGGCATCATCATCATCCAGTCCCATCAGATAAAGGTAAGTATGTCCGGCATCAAAATATATGCCGAGAAAATCTCTGCTGACCGTACATATCACCTCATAGGGAGCGGAACCGTCGACTGGAACACGGCACCATTCGTATTCATTTTCGCTTTTCATGAAATAGAGGTAATTGCCGCTCACGTTCAGATAGGTGTAGAGTATCTCCTTATCTTCTGACTCGGGCCAGGGACAATCGACCAGTATCGTTGTGGCTCCGGTAGCACGATCCTGACGACAGAGAAGGATACGGTCTGTATCACGGAACTGAAAATAATCGGAAGTGGCATCGGAAGTGACAAAGCCGGAAGAACGGCAGTTCTGGGTACGCGTCATCGGAGAAACGGGTTCAAAGGTTCCGTATACGGGTGACTCGTCAATGCGGTATTCTACCTGCTCGGAACACGAAGCGGCAAAGCACAGGAGCATTGCACACAAAAGGGAATGTATGATTGTTTTCATGTTTTCTATAACGTTTTAATATTAAAGATATCAGTTCTTTTCATAATAGAAAGTCCAACCGTGCTTTCCGTTTACATACTCAAGGGAGCAAATACGGGAATAGCCTATCTTCGGGTATCTCAAGTCGGCCCGAATATTAAAACTAATCCATCCTTTCAGATAGGCATCAGTCAGCACAGCAGACTCTTCGGAAGTAAGAGCCTGACCATCAGAAATCTTTTCGCTGAGCATATCCAGTCTCTCCTCTTCTTCTTCGGACATATCTCCATAGATGTCCAAACGCAAAATCTTTCTGGATGTCTCATCTCCGATGAAGGAGTCGTACACTTCGAGCATATAGTCATAAGGAGCATCAATCTGCGGGATAAAACGCTTCCCGTAAACGGCGCACAGCCCTACTGCACTGTCGAGGCCATAATACACAACTTCTCCATCTGACGATAATTTCTCCTCCAACGTAATATAGCTGGAATTTTCTTCGGATACTTCTGCATTGGGATGAAGCTGCATGATGGTCTCCTTGGAATCTCCATAGAAACAGCCTTCACCTAATTCCGGAATCACATAAAAGGAGCCTTTTACACTCACCGACTTGCGCTCATCACCATAGGTATAGCTTACCGTACAGGTCACTTCCTGCGGACCTGCCTCTTCCCAACAGAATGTCTTGTATGAGAATCCGTTGCGGCATGAGTCTTCGGGTATACTCTCCTGCGCTCCGTTTTTCCACTCTACAGCAACACCGGTAGCATGTTCGGAGAGGTGCAACGGACAGGCCAGCAGATAGGGACGACCCTCTTTGGGCATACTTTCCTGCACGGCCAGGGATGAAAGAAAACTGCTGTCGGACGGCAGCCAGACAGTCTTGTCATTATCGCATGCCACAAAACCCAACAGCGTCAGGACACACAACAGATACTTGCTGATAATCTTTTTACTACGCATCATATGATATTTACTGTTACCAATTTGTTTTTCGGATGCAAAAATACGTTTTTTATCCTCGAGATTGATATTGAATTCAATGAGAAAGAGATTTTTTAATTATTCATGTCCACATATTATATAAACTATCACAAAAAATATAACTTTGTGGTACTAACCTTATAAATATAATACAATGAAAATACTATCTTTTATTCCTGTCTTTCTGATAGGTTGTGCATGCATAGCCTGCAATAATTCCAATAAATCCGGTTCCAATCATCCATCCAGTTC
>CASGDV010000096.1 GCA_949300335.1 uncultured Bacteroidales bacterium
GCACCGGCCAGTTCGCTCCGCTCACTCGCCGGCATCAATCATTTTGACTCAGCTATTACTATCGCAGGCATTTGGGAAGATATTTCTTCAATGGCTCTTTTATCCTCTCTATAGTATTCACATTCCCTTGCATACTGCGGCTCCGGATTCTCAGGCGTACCATATCGCTTATAAAGGCAGCAGAAAATAGGCAGAAGCCCAAACCCCACCTCATATCCGTTCTTGTGATACTTGCAGAACTGGCAGGTCTTTACCTCAATCCCGCTCTGCCTTGCAGCGACATATCCGAAATCATATGGTGACGGCTTGTCCAAATAGAAACCGTCGATACTTGCTTCAAATACAGCCTTGTCATTGTCCTTTGTCCGGACTTCCCTGCAGGACTTGAATTCATCCATATTGGTCACAAAGGCCTTTCCACTCCTGAACAGGTAAAATCTTTGTATGCTGCGCTTTTCCAGCGGTCGTGGATTTACGGACTTGTCCTTGAAACCATAAAATCTTACCGGACCGGTATTCCTGCGGTCAAAATATCCGTCACGACTTTCCTCCAATGCCCCCGAAAGGAGATTCCGGATGTCATCCTCTGATCCTATCTTGATTTCAATGATTTTCAGGCCTGATGTCCGTTTGCTTTCAGTACTTTTATGTGTGACTTGTATCTCAATAAGGACAGGCTCGCGTTTAGGATGCTCAGAACTTGTCAGCCTCAAATCTGCAATATAACCATTGACTTCCCGTTCCTCCTCACAGATGTCGTAATACTGCTTAAGGTCAAAAGTTTCCGGCTCTGCACTATGACATTCTTCCTGCCGGGCAAAGGGACACATCGAAATATCAGAACAGACGACATCTCGATAATATCTTATATTAAAAGATGAATCGTTTTCAAATTTGTATCTTATCAGCAGTTTCGCCAGCTTGTGCAGATATGTTTCCGCTCCGCAATGTTCTTCACCGGCACCATGCGAAAAATGCCACGCCCGCACAGTACCCATTCTCGGCACCATTTCAGCCCCGCAATTCAGACAATGGTAAGTATGCGAGGACCTATTGTCCCGATCAACATCATCGATGTGGACGAGACAGTTATGCTCGTCAAGAGCATAATGATATTTAACCCCAGACATAGCGCAAAAACTAATCTTTATTGGGAATAAGGTCAAGATGCGCGTCAAGAACAACGCAGATACGGGAAAGAATATCTATCCCGGTAGAATATTTGCCCTGCTCGATTCTCGAAAGATTCGCTGCATCGATACCGGTCAGGATTGCAAGGTCTCTTGCTTCCATTTTCTTGGCCTCCCTAAGCTCTCTTATGCGCTGTCCGATTCTCTGCCGTTCAGACTGTCTGTTACCGGAATCCATCCCTAAAGAGTGAACAGCATTCAATATCATATCCCTCTGGATTCGGTTCACCATTTTTTCCTTGTCGTCCGAAAAGTTCCTGTCGAAGATAAATTCAATCAGATGGAGAACATAAGCCTTGTATTCGTCGCTGTCATACTTGGCGATGTCCGAGACGATTCTGAAGATTTCACCGTCCTGTGTCTGTACCTCGACAAAATGCTCATCGAGGATCTGGGCGCGAGACCTTGTCTCTGCAGCCATAAATTTCTTAAGATTCTTGTCCATAATTCTTATTATCGTTTTTAATGTGGTGCCCCCACTTAAAAAATTATTATCTGCAAAAATAGAAATTGATTCTTATATTGGCAAATTTGCCAATTATAAATACCATCTAAAAACAAAAACTCCTGCAAAGGTAGCCTGTCTCCGACGGCCCGTCAAGGTCAGGCGGCTGCGCCGTTTGCCCATCGAAAATGAAGCCCT
>CASGDV010000097.1 GCA_949300335.1 uncultured Bacteroidales bacterium
TTTATTTTTGCGATACCTCCAAATTCGGCTTTTCCAGGGCGGTTGGAGGTATCCTTTTTATCTCTTGCTAAGATACTAATTTTATATCATATTGACAATCAATTTGTTATAAAACTTTAATCTTTTTACGACTGTCCCTATAATAATGCTGCCTTCCTGCAGGAAAGACAATACCATCATGTACGGCAATACTACAATGGGAGACATGGTGGACGGAAGGTTCATAAGCGACAACGGGCATCTGTTCAGAATCGTGGAACAGAACTGCAGCGGAAATATGGAAGGCATGAAGAGAGTATATACGATTGGAGATATTCTCCGGAAAACCATTGGAGGGCAGGAAAACGAATATGATGTCCGGCTGGATTACATCTATGAACCAGTGTGCAAGGAGATACTGAATTCTTCGGATATACACGATGACACGGAACTCGGAGACGATCCTGTACGACTTGAAAGCTGCTGGTTCAGCGGAGGTTATATCAATCTTATCATAAGTATCGAATATGATGGGACCTCAGGCAAAGCACATCTGGTCAATCTTGTGAAAGACGATGAGAAATCGACATCCGGCACCCTGTATTTTCAACTCAGGCATAATGCCTGCGGAGATACGGCAGCCGACGGGGGCCACGGCAGCATTAGCATAACGAATGATCTGATGACATTTCCGTTCGCACGGCTTGTTCCGGACACATCATCCGAGACCGAAGTCGTGATATATTGGAAGTGGTTCGACGAAAACGGGAATATCAAAGAGTCATCCACGTCCGGAACTTACCGTAAAGGAGGATTCGAACAGGCATCGGCAAGACCCTTAACCTTTGAAAGACAGGCCGTTCTAAAGTAAACCGGCATATACATTTTCAAGAGAGTGCGCACTGCGTTTCCAGTCAAAAGCGCCAAGACGTCCGCGTCCCTTGCGTATGACCTTGTTTCTAAGTTCTTCGTCTGACAGGCACCGTCCGACCGCATCAAGAATGGAATCTCCGTCCATAGGGTCGAAATAGACCGCGGCATCTTCGGCAATTTCCGGGAAACAGCTGGCATCGGAAAGACATACCGGACAGCCGGCAGAAAAGGCTTCGAGAATCGGGAGTCCGAACCCTTCATACAAAGAAGGAAAAACGAAGAGCCTTGCTTTCGAATACATGGCAAGAAGCATACTGTCATCTGCATCAACCTGTATCACACTGTCTGAAAGCCCATTTTCATTCAGGAATGTGATTTCATACGGCTTGAATTTCTCACCTGCACATAAAAGTTTCAGTTCCCTGTCGGCCTTGAACAAAGGACATAATGCCGAGATTAGCGGAATGAAATTCTTGTATCCGTCCCTCTTGCCGACAAACAGGATGAACTTTTCCGGAAGCGGACGGTCGGACGGACGCACACCGTGCAGAGAAACGCCATGGTATATGACAGATATTTTCGAAGGGGAAATTTCCGGATAAATGTTCAATATATCCTTTTTCGTATTTTCCGAGACGGCCACGATATGGTCGGAACCGAATATCTGAGATTTCTTAAGTCCGATTATACGGCTCCCGAATACGTCCGGCCACAACTCCTGTATCATATCATGGACGGTTACGACGACCGGAGCCCTGATTCCGGCCCTTTCGTAATACGTATCGTAATAGGTAGGATGGAAAATATCATAGTCGGCATTGCGCAAATCCGCCATAGCGCACCATCTGTTCAAGCGTTCCACGGCGGCGAGGGCAAATTTCCTTCCCCTGAAATTGAAATCGAAATCCCTGACCTTATGGAGAAACAGATCCTCGCGTCCGGATATGTACAGATTCCTGTTGAATCTTATAGAGACATATGGAACGACATTATCGGAAAAAGCATTGAACAGTTCCGCGAAATAACGTGTTATTCCACCGACTTTCTGTGTGGAGAATTTCTGATAGTCATACAGAACCTTCATCGGAAAAAATTTTCTTCAGGCAGTCATTCTCCCAGAATCTGACCGGCATGATTCTTCGTGTCTACTTTATCTATTATACGTTCAAGTTTTCCGTCTTCAGAAAAGATGAACGTCTTCCTCAAAGTACCTTCGGAGACTTTACCGTACATCTTCTTCTCTCCCCATGCCCCGAATGCACGGAGAATTTCAGTGGAAGGATCCGATAGAAGGGTGAAAGGCAGGTCATATTTGCCGGAAAACTTCAGATGTGAAGCCACACTGTCCTTGCTTATGCCGACAACCGTGTAGCCTTCGGCCTGAAACCGTTCATAACTGTCCCTGATGCTGCATGCCTCGGCAGTACATCCCGGAGTGTTGTCCTTGGGATAAAAATAAATTACCGTCTTCTTTCCCTTGAAGTCATCCGATGTGACTTTTTTCCCGTTCTGGTCATTTGCCTCGAAGTAAGGCATTTGCATTCCCGTTTCCAACATAGTGATATTATTTTTTACAAATATAATGATTTTGTTATCCCAATTTATTATATATTTGCTAAAGCTATGACAAACGATATTTAACACTTCATAAAATTTAAATCATGAAAAAGATTTTATTAACCACCATCCTGATTGCCGGTTTTGCACTTGCGGCATCAGCTCAGCCAAGGGCATTGGGTCTGCGACTCGGCTGGGGAGCTGAATTGAGTTATCAGCACAATGTTTCAGGGGCAGATTTTGTTGAAGCAAACTTGGGACTCTACACGTTCAATGCAATAAACCTGGCTTCGACATATAACTTCATGATAGCTCAACCGAACTGGACTGACAGAGGAGAATGGGGTTTCTACGGAGGTCCCGGAGCGGCTCTCGGTGTCGGATTCATGGAGGAGAACAAAGGCTATGTTCATCTCGCGGTTGCCGGTCAGCTCGGACTTGAATACACTTTCTGGTTCCCTCTGCAGCTGTCCTTCGACCTCAGGCCGCAGATCGGTTTCCAGTTCGGATCCAAGGCTCTTTATTATGGAATTGGCCCTGCTTTGAGCGTAAGATACAGATTCTAAAGGAATAGCTCTAATGAAAAAGGCAATACTGATAGTTCTTTCCTGCTGTATGGCATATATTGCCGCTGCTCAGCCTAAGGCTGTCGGCATACGTACCGGAATAAACTGTTTTGAAGCATCGTACGAACATACGACATTCAATTCCGACTTCATTGAAGCCGAACTTGGGCTTGATTTCGGATATGCGGCAAACGGAAGACCGGGAATCAAGATTTCAGGCATATATAACTTCACATTGGCTAGACCTGCATGGACGGAACGCGGAACATGGGCTTTATACGCAGGACCGGGAATGGCTCTGGGTTATGTGAACGATATGGTAAGATATCAGGTTGAAAACATAGTAGCACATCCGGTCGATCACGGATTCATGTTTGCCGTAGCAGGACAGGCAGGTCTGGAATATACGTTCTGGTTTCCCTTGCAGCTTTCAATTGACATGAGGCCTTATTTCGGCTTCCACATCAATGACGGCAAGGCGTTCTATAACCATGACGGAATTCCGGTCAAATATGCATCCAAAGTAGGATTTTACAACAACGGACTTTTCGGATTCATACCTTCTGTTTCAGTCCGATACAGATTCTAGCTTCACGGATTCATCAGATCCGTATTGACAAATGATAAAATCTCTTGCATCTGGCCTATCAGTGCAAGAGATTTATTTTTCATATACAGCAGTTCCTGCAATTCCGACTCGCCGGCGATACCTGAATCAATTACGGGCTCAAGAAAGGCCAAAGCCTCCTGACAGGAATTGATTGCACTCCCGAATTCACCCTTCCTTTTATATGCGATTCCACGGGAGATGGAATTCTCAGCTTTTTCCAATATTTCCGATATTTCCATATCTTCTGATTCTTAGTCGCAAAGATAACCAATTTTCCATGCGGAGCGCGCCGACTGCCGGAAAAGAGAAGGAGCCCAAAGTCATATTCTTCTCGCTCACTCCTCTTTATTTTAACGGCATCCGTGCTTAACTGCTACCCCTGCTTAACTGCCATCCCAGTATTTGACAGTCGCCATTGCTTGACCAGCACAATGCTTAATTATCGGTCACTGTTGTATTTTATTCTATAATACGGTTAGAATGAAATAGGGCTAATGAAGTCATCCCACACCTGACAGTCGGACTTGATTGCGGGCTGCTATCGGTGGGAAAAAGCCGCACTACCTTTATTCAATATCATCCCTGAGACACTTATACACCATCACGGAGTATCAGTATGAGTTTTCAACCCCATATCAATTAATTTGTAATCCTGACAGAGAATTTACATTCAGAAATACCAATAATTTTAAATCCTGTGAGTATCATTAGTAACTTTTCCATTAGTTCTCACTCTCTCTCCTAAGTATCAATCACTGATTTCAACCCACGCGCACCTTGATTTTCAGCAAACTATTGATAATTAAATACTTATGAGAAATCGAGATGCTCGTGACCCATTTTTTGGGGGTCACGAGCATCGGCTTCCAAAGCAAGTGTATATTAGTCAATCACTTACATAAAAACCCGATGCGCCTGGGTTGAGTACCGCGACTTGCTGCCGGACCGTTGGACTCCGGCGCGGATTATGTTGCCATAAATCGTTTGTTAGCTTTGAGAAAAAGCCGGGTGCCCGGCCAGGTGAGAATGAACTATCCCGTCGGGAAGGTCCGAAGGTGGACGGGACCGTGATGAAACAATGACGGAACAATGACGGAACAATGACGGGACAATGAGGCCTGTATACAAAAAGAGAAGCCGGCTCAAAATTGCTTTTGGGTCGGGCTCCTCTAACATATATAGGGACAACTGTCGGACAATTGTCCTCTTATTTTACTATTCCGGAAAAGCCCATGAAGGCCATTGCCATAATGCTTGCAGTAACCAGAGCGATAGGAATACCCTTGAACGGCTTCGGTACATCATTCATCGACAGTTGTTCACGAAGACCGGCGAACAGAACCATCGACAGGCCGAAGCCTACGGATGTTGCGAATGCATATACTATCGATTCAGCAAGATTCAGCATATGAGGTTCGCCTCCGAACGTGAATTCCTTGGTAACCACCGTAAGGGCAACTCCCAGAACCGCACAGTTGGTAGTGATTAGCGGAAGGAAAATTCCCAGTGCCTGATAAAGTGACGGACTCACTTTCTTCAGTACAATTTCAACCATCTGTACCAGTGCGGCTATGACAAGTATAAAGGATATGGTCTGCATGAAACCGATTCCCAATGGATTGAGTACGTATACCTGCAGAAGATATGTAACCAAAGTCGCAAGAGTTATGACAAAACATACTGCTCCGGACATGCCGACTGC
The DNA here is from genome assembly GCA_949300335.1 of uncultured Bacteroidales bacterium. Taxonomy (GTDB): domain Bacteria; phylum Bacteroidota; class Bacteroidia; order Bacteroidales; family UBA932; genus Cryptobacteroides. Next base: position 5,288 of record CASGDV010000097.1, read on the forward strand.
GGTGCTCAGTTTATTGGAAACTCCCAGGAAAGGGCATATGCCCAGGAACTGGGACAAAAGGATATTATTTACGAATATCGCAGATATTATAATCAGTATATATTCCATAATTAGCAGTTTTAGAGGATATTACTACGCTTTCTTCTCTGTCAGTTTTCTGAATATCACTATCAGGTAAGCCAATGCCAGGAAAGCACCCGGAGCCAGCACGAAAGCCAGAATACCGTCACCGGAAATGAATTTGAATCCGAAAACGGAACCTGCTCCCAGAATCTCGCGTACAAGTCCCAGAACAGTAAGGGAACATGTAAATCCCAGACCGATGCCGATACCGTCCAGCGCTGAATCCGCCACGGTATTCTTGTTAGCAAAAGCTTCAGCACGTCCGAGAACGATACAGTTCACTACGATAAGCGGAATGAAAAGTCCCAGTGTTTCATATATCGCCGGTGTGAAAGCCTGCATAAGGAATTGCAGAATCGTAACAAAGGTGGCAATGACGACAATATATGCCGGAATCCTGACCTTATCCGGAATATATGACGCAATAGCTGAAATGGCCATGTTGGACAGCACAAGAACGAAAAGGGTTGCAAGTCCCATACTCATTCCGTTGACAGCCGATGTAGTGGTAGCCAGCGTAGGACACATGCCCAGCAAAAGGGAGAAAGTAGGATTTTCCTTTATAAGCCCCTTGACTATAAGTTGCATTTTACTCATATCATGTCCTCCTTGTTATTCTATTGTTGAAACTATTGCATCATATGCTGCAAGAGCATTCTTTACTGCCTCGATATAGGCCCTGGAAGTGATTGTGGATGCTGTAATGGCATCTATGTCACCACCGTCCTTCTTAACCGCAAGGTTTTTTTCGGCAGGATTGAATCCGGCAAACTGCCCTGCGAAACTTTCCTCGGTACATTTGGCTCCGAGACCCGGAGTCTCAGACTGCGACAGCACCGAAGTATTGTATACTATCCTTTCGGCAGTTATTCCTACCATCAGATTGAGAGATCCTCCGAATCCGACAGATGATGCATTGATTGCATAGGCGATAACCTTGCCGTCTTTTGAAACGGAATAATATGAATAACTCTTTCCGTTTACCTCGACTTCTCCGGAAACCGGTTCCCCATCAAATGAAGGGACAACTTCGGCAATAGCAGCATTGGTCTTTGCTATTGCTGCCTGGGCTATCGGTTCCGCTGTTATGGCATATACGCCGGCGAGAAGTGCAGAGCATACCAGACATATCACCAGCAGGCATGCCACCATATTCTTAAATGAAGATTCCATTGCCATAATCAAGCCCTCCCGTATTTTTTCTGATGACAGAACCTGTTGATGAGCGGAACTGTCATGTTCATGATGAGAATAGCGAAGGACACTCCTTCAGGATATGCCCCGAAAAGTCTTATAACCATGGTAATCACACCTATACCTATACCGAATATTATACCTCCGAGATTGCTCATAGGAGAAGTGACATAGTCTGTCGCCATGAATACCGAACCGAGAAGGATACCTCCCGTAAGAAGATGGAACAGAGGATCGGCATATTCCGTTGGATTCACAAGCCAGAAGATTCCGGCAAATACAAACACGGTGACAAGTATCGACAATGTGATATAAGGCTTGATGACTTTTCTTGCTAGAAGGTAAATGAAGCCTATGATAACTGCAATTGCCGAAAGTTCTCCTGCAGAGCCTCCTGTATTGAGGAACAGCATGTTAAGGTAATCCGTACCGGCTACGGCATTTATGCCCTCTTCCTTCAGGATGCCCAGCAGCGTGGAACCTGAGACTGCATCGGTAGCCTTGATAAAACCGCCGGTGCTTGCCCAGTTCGTCATATATGTCGGGAAAGACAGAAGCAGGAAAACACGTCCTGCGATTGCCGGATTGAAGAGATTCTGTCCAAGACCTCCGAATGTCATTTTGACGACTCCGATTGCTATTACGGCTCCGATGAAAACAACCCACCAAGGAGTCGTGGACGGAAGATTAAGAGCCAGAAGTATACCTGTAACTACAGCCGAGAAATCCGAAACCGCAGGCTTCTTTTTTAACATGAATCTGGTTATCAGATATTCCAGAGCTACACATGAAACGATGCTCACACACAGTACCAATATTTCAGGCCATCCGTAGAAAAGGACGGATACTATCGTGACGGGCATCAAAGCAATCACCACATCAAGCATCAGGGAACTTGTGGAAGTCCTTGAATGTATATGAGGTGACGGTGAAACCAATAGTTTATCCATTTTATACAATATTCTTTATATTCAACTTGTTATTTTTTAGGAGCAGTCCTGCTTCTGATAATTCTTATGACATCGCCCTTGGCAAGTCTTATCACATCCAGCAAAGGTATGTTGGCCGGACAGCTGTAGAGACAGCAGCCGCATTCTATACAATCCTGAACGGCATTGGCCTCAAGTTCATCCATCATTCCGTTCTTTGCCAGCTTGTTCAGCAGGAAAGGCTCGAGTCCCATCGGACAGGCATCAGCACATTTTCCGCATCTGATACAGTTGCTCTGCGGCTTTCTCTTAGTCTGTTCTTCAGTCAGGAAAAGCACGGAAGATGTGCCTTTCAACGTGGCGGCATCCAGATTTGCTATGGCCTTTCCCATCATTGGACCTCCGCTGACAACCTTTACTGCCTTTTCCGGCACGCCTCCAAGATAATCGATTATATATGAAACAGGCGTACCGACCCTTACAAGAAGATTGCTCTGTCTTGAAAAACAGTCTCCGGTTACCGTGACGGTATTGTCTACAATCGGCCTGTTTTTCTGTACCGCATCATATACGGCAAGAGATGTTGCCACGTTCTGAACCACTGCACCGACATCTATAGGCAGTCCCATCGACCTGACCTGTCTGTGCATGACAGCATCGATCAGCTGTTTTTCACCACCCTGAGGATATTTTTTCTTCAAGGTCATTACTTCTATGCCGCTGTAATCCCCGGAAACGGCTTTGAGGGAAGACACGGCTTTTTTCATTGCCTCGATAGCCTTCGGCTTGTTTTCCTCTATTCCGATTACGGTTCTTTCTACTCCGAGAACCTTTTTCATCAAAGCTGCTCCGATGACAATCTGCTCGCTTTTCTCGAGCATTATCCTGTAGTCCGAAGTAAGGTAAGGTTCACATTCCGCTCCATTCAGGATAAGCACTTCCGCTTTTTTGTCCGGAGGAGGACAAAGTTTGACATTGGTCGGGAAAGTTGCACCACCCAGACCTACGACTCCGTTGTTCTTGATACGATCGATTATGAAAGATTTGTCCTGAGGTATTTCCGTCACAAGCCTGTCACTGGTATCAATGCCTTCCATCCATTCATCACCTTCGACATCTATTTCCACATGGATTACCGGAATTCCGGCAAGGTCTTTTCTCAGACCTACTGATTTGACTGTTCCGGAAACAGAGGAATGAACATATGCGGAAATGAAAGCTGTAGGCTCGCCTATGACCTGACCTGTCTTGACCTTGTCACCCGGTGCCACAATGGCTTTTGCAGGTCCACCGAGATGCTGGGCCATGGAAATGTAAACGGTCTTTGGAGCAGGAAGCACCTCTATCGCGCAATCTGCCGATATCTTGCTGTCATTCGGGTGAACTCCTCCTATTGAAAATGTGTTCTTCATACTAAGCTTCCTCCTTCATTACAGGTTTTACTACTGGAAAATTGACTGCATGTATGGCTCCGGTAGGACATTCGGCAACGCATTTCTTGCACAACTTGCATTTGTTGAAATCAATGTAAGCGACATTGTGTTCGACGGTAATCGCGCCGAAAGGACAAACTTTGGCGCATTTGCCGCAGCCGATACATGCCGATTTGCAAGATTTCCTTGCCACTGCACCCTTCTCCATGTTTACACAGGAAACAAAGACTCTCCTGTTCTTAGGACCTTTGTTCCTGAGTTCAATGATTCTCTTGGGACAAGCCTTTACACAGGCACCGCAAGCCGTACATTTTTCCTCATCGACAACCGGAAGCCCTGTTACGGGATCCATTGACAACGCTCCGAACTGGCATGCGGAGACACAGTCTCCGCAGCCGAGACAACCGTAGAAACAGCCGGTATCCCCGCTGTACAGAGCCGCCTTGACCTTGCATGAGGATACTCCGTCATAGTCATTGACACGCGGGCGGTTTTCACAAGTACCGTTACAACGCACAACTGCCACCATGGGAGCTTTTTCCTTAACTTCCAGGCCGAGGACCGCGGCCACTTTCTTCATCACATCATTACCACCCACAGGACAGAAGTTCTTGTCGAGATCGGAAGCTTCGACACAGGATTGGGCAAAAGCCCTGCACCCTGCAAATCCGCAACCTCCGCAATTCGCTCCCGGCATGACCTTCTCGACCTCATCGATTCTCGGGTCTTCCTCAACCTTGAATTTCTTTGCCACAAGGAAGAGGACCACCGCAAGCACCGTTCCAAGCACGGTAATGATTGCAATAGTCCAAATAATTGTTGTAGTCATCGTATCTAATATTTAATTCTGTTTTTTCCTGATATAAAACACGAAGTCCTTCGCCAGACAGTCTCTCAGAAGATAGATCACGACATAATATAATCCGACACCGCCCAGAGCTGCCAGACCGACATAGGCCTCATGCCTGATAACGGGCGACAAAGATAGTATTAAAATCATTAAAACAAGCAAAGGAATCACATAAGATATCCATACCGCCTTCAACCCCATAGTCTTCCTGAGAAACACATTGACTTCATCGCCGGGATGATATTCTTCATAAGGGTCCGTCGGCACCGAAATAAGTTTGACCTGTTCTTCTGAAACCCCGCAGAGTCCTTTTGCATGACACGAAGAGCACGCCGATGACGAAATTATCTCCACCGTCGTAAATTCAGGAGTGATCTCGATTATCCTGCCGAGATGCGAAATGTCACTATGTTTCATTTTCATTCTGTCTATTTTCTTTCCATTATCAATGATGAGAACGGATGCTTGAGTCCGGTATATGATTCCAGACGTCCCGAGGCAGTCCCTACAAGTAACGGAGCTTCGAAATAAACGGGCAGTCTGTTGTCATCATCGGAAATCCATATCATCATGTCCTCTTCTCCGGTGAACACCCCTCCGGCAAGAAGTTTCGCCGCAAATTTCACAGTGCGCACCTTTCCCAACCCTTTTATGTCCTTGATTTCCCGTCCATACATTATGAAGTACACGTCATATACATCATCATCTATTGAAAAAGTCATGGGATATCTTATTCCCGGCCTGACTTTCGAAAAATCCATGTTCCTTGCAAAGAAGAAAAGGGCGGGCAAATCGAATGTACACTTCGTAAGGGGAATTTCAATGGACCTCTCCCCTTTTTTCGAAGAATATACATTCGCCTTTATATGGCTGTCCTTGCCTTCCCAGTAATATATGTAGTCGTTTTTCGCTATATATCTGCCTTCCTGCGTATTTCTTGTAAAACGGAGCGGTACCAGAGAATCGCATGAGAACCATGACTGGAAATCCTCCCTGACCTTGAAAAAAAGATCGAATATCCTGGTCGTCTGTCCGTAAACCTTGCAATGGAATGCCGGTATTCCGTTGAACGACTGCCTGTCCAGGTTGACTGTTGCCCATCCCACATCCGAATTTATCGTCCCCCAGACATAATGCATCGTGAAACGGAGATGCTCCCCTTCGTCAAAAGCCAGTGAATCCGGATGAAGATTCTTTACGGGAATGCAAAATGTCTCCCTGCCGTTTCCTTCCTGAGCCGACAGAAAAATCGGTACGAGCGATAAAAACGCTGCGGACAAAAAAGACATTGCAACCCTCATGGCATCAGAATTCATTGTTTGTCTGGAAATCGGCTCCCGTATCAAAAGGCATGTCTTCATTCATGACTGACGGGAAATCCCCGAAATCCATATTTGACAGAGTATCCTCCATATCCACAAAGCGGACTTCGGAAGCCCTGAACATCATCGGAATATCGGCGATTGCACCGTTCCTGTGCTTGGCTATTATTATCTGTGTCTTTCCCTGATCTTCAGGATTCTCGTTCAGACCCTGATAGTCGAACCTGTGTATGAATATGACCATGTCGGCATCCTGTTCTATTGAACCGGATTCACGGAGATCGCTCAGTTGAGGCTTGTAATTTGAGTTCTGCCTCTGCACGGCCTGCCTGCTGAGCTGCGAAAGGGCAATCACAGGAACATTCAGTTCCTTGGCAGTAGCCTTCAAGGTTCTGGATATCGCAGCGACTTCCTGTTCCCTCAGTCCCCTGAGTTCGACTGGTCCCTGCATCAGCTGAAGGTAATCTACAATCACCAGCCTTACGCCTTTCTGCTTGACAAGTCTTTTTACTTTAGAACGGAATTCCATGACTGGCATCGACGGAGTATCGTCTATATACAGGGGCGCCTTTGCAAGTTCCTTGAGTTTCAACTCCAGCTGATCCCATTCATAAGGCTCAAGTTTCTCGCCTCCCTTTATCTTATCCGCACTCAATCCGGTCTCTGAAACCATCATACGCTTTACAAGCTGGATGGCGGACATTTCAAGCGAGAACACGGCAACCGGCATGTTGTACATGACCGCAGCATTCCTCGCCACATTCAGGACAAATGCAGTCTTTCCCACAGAAGGTCTTGCAGCAAGAATGATAAGGTCCGAAGGCTGCCAGCCGAGAGTTATCTTGTCAATTGAGGCAAAACCTGAAGGGACGCCGCTCATCGAATCCTTGCTCTGCAGTCTCTCGATATCTGAAATGGCCTGATTGATTACGGAACCTATATCCTGGACATCTTTCCTGACATTATTCTTGATTGCATCGAACACCTTGGTCTGGGCCATGTCTATCAGGGAATCCACATTGATGCTTTCGTCATAGGAAGATTGCAGTATGCTGTATGATGCCGTTATCAGAGCCCTCTGGATTGCTTTCTGCTTAAGTATCTTTATATGATGCTCGACATGCGCCGCAGCACCGACCTTCTGCGACAGCATCGCCAGAGTCGCCGCTCCGCCTATGATTTCAAGGTTTCCAGTAGCCGCCAGTTTCTGTGTAACCGTCAGGATATCTATCGGAGCATGTTCGTCGACAAGCTTGCGCATCGCCTCGAATATCATCCTGTTCTTCTCGCTGTAGAAGCACTCGGCAGACAACTCTTCCATCGCCTCATCTACACAGTTCGGCTCTATCAGCATCGATGCGATGACTGCCTCCTCAACGTCAAGGGCCTGAGGTGGTTTGTTTCCCATCTCAAGCCCAAGTATATCCAAATTTACTGAATCCTTTTTTCCGGCCGTTCTTTTCTTAACTTCTCCAGGCATGACAGATTATTCGAAATCAGGATTCACCAGTATACGTCCGCAATATTCGCAAATGATCAGTTTCTTGTTGGAAGCAATGTCTATGAGTTTCTGCGGTGCGATTGTATTGAAACAGCCGCCGCATGAATCGCCGTTGAAAACGGATACTACAGCCAGTTTGTTGTTGCAGCTGTTTCTTATCCTTTCGTAGGCACTCATAGTTCTGGCGTCTATTTTCTCGGCACATGCACCCCTGTTCTTGCGGAGCCTTTCCTCTTCCTTAGCCGTCGACTCTACAATTGTGGACAGTTCCTCCTTCTTTATCTTCAGGTCGTCATTCTTCACCGAAATCTTGTCCTTGACATTTTCAAGTTCAGCTTTCTTCTCAATGATTTCATCCTTGGCCTCGGCTATTCTCTTCTCCGCAATTTTCCTCAACAGATCCTGATTCTCTATTTCCTTGTTCAGGGAGTCGTATTCCCTGCTGTTGCTCACATTGTCAACCTGAGCCTTGTATTTTTCTATCTGGCTGTCACACTCCACGATATTGTGCTTGTTGTCGGCAATTTTCCTGTTCAGGTCTTCCACATATGCCGCTATTCCGGCAGACTTGGCTTTCAGGTCAGCTATCTCAGCCTCAAGATTCTCAACCTCGACCGGAAGTTCTCCGCGAAGCTGGAGTATCTTGTCGATTTCGGTATCCGCCTGCTGCAGGGCATAAAGAGTCTTGAGCTTTTCCTCCACGCTCAGATCCGAATCCGCAAAATTCTTCTGAATGGATACGAAAGTCTCCCTCTGGTCGATAGGTGTCTCTATTTTTTTTGTCTTTTTAGCCATAACGCTTAAAAATAATATATCGGGTTACTATTATTGATATTGTCTGCAATGCGAACTGCAAAGGTAGGAAATTTTTTCTTTATCAGTGAAAATAAAATATCTACAATGTCAATTTCACTTTCAAAATGCCCGACATCCATCAGCATGAAATCCTTTCCCGTGAAAAAATGGTGATATGAAATGTCGCCGCAAAGATACAGCTGGGCACCTTTTTCCATTGCCAGTCCGATTAGAGAGGATCCTGCGCCTCCGCACATAGCCACACGCGATATCGGTTTTTGGATGGGAGCCGACATTCTCAGACACGGCAGGCCGAATTTCTTCTTCACAAGTTCTGCAGCAGCCATGGCCTCCATCGGAACAGGGAAGTTTCCTATCGCTCCCAATCCGGTTCCATCGTGACCGTCAAGCACTTCTACGTCAGACAGTCCGAGTTTCAATGCCATCGCTCCGCTGACTCCGCCGATGACCTTGTCTGCCGAAGTATGGGCGGCATACACGTTTATTCCGGCCCTGACAGCTTTAACAATCGCCGCTCCGACAGGATCATCGCATGAAATCTTCCGGATTCCGCTGAAAATGAGCGGATGATGCGTTATTATCATATCTGCCCCTGATGACACGGCTTCATCGACAAGCGCCTCGGAACAGTCAAGGCTTATGATGGCGGATGTAACTTCATTGTCTTCCGAGCCTATGCACAACCCGCTGTTATCCCAGCTTTCCTGATTTTCAAGAGGGGCGAATTCCTCTATTGCAGATATCAGATCCCTTACCTTCATTTCATATCATATTTCTGGTCTCAAGTAATTGAGCGCGTATTTCTTTCAATGACTCCAGCAGTTTAACTTCCGAAGAAACCTTCGCATAGTTCTCGGAAAGATGTTTCCTGACACCGTCCAGCGTCATTCCGGAACCGTTCACCAGATGATGGATGTTCTTCAGACACTTAAGATCGTTTTCCGTGAATAGTCTGTTGCCCTTTGCATTCCTCGAAGGCCTGACATATTCAGGGAACCTGTTCGCCCAGAAACGGACGAGAGACGTGTTCTCGCCAAGAATGTCTGCGACCTCCCCGATAGTATAAAACAATTTCTTCATCGTCCTTCAATGACTAATCCATGGACTGGCCCGTGGTAACTGAATAATAAAGCATGTCGGCATACCTGTAAGGGTCTACCGATCCGAAAAAATAATGCAGCGGATCAAGGCTGACGGTATCCTTAATGACCTCATAGTGCAGATGCGGGGCAAAGGAATTGCCGGAAACACCAACATGTCCGACCAGACTGCCCCTGACAACCTTCCGGCCTGCGGCAGTCCTGATATCCTCAAGATGGGCATATTTGGTGCTGTATCCGTTGCCATGGTCGATAACGACGACATTGCCCTGTCCTTTGCGCGACCTTATGACCTTGGACACGATTCCGTCTGCAGCAGCCACGACACTGTCTCCGGCATGGGCTACGATATCCAGACCGGAATGATAGGCACCGACCTTATAGAAAGGATTCATCTTGTTGCCGACCGAAGCTCCAGTCCTTGCCGGTGTGAAATCCGTAAGGGGAAGGAAAAGAGGAGGTACGGCAGTGCCGTCATCTCCAAGCAGCGCATATATTTCGCGGAAATTAGCCTCCACCCTGTCGGTCATCTTCTCCATGAGCTCAAGCCTTGCAGCAGAAAAAGCCACCATATCCGCATCCCTGACGGAATCTTCTTCGGCAATCAGACCTTCGAGAAAAAAGTCTCCGGAATACGGGGCCGGGGAATGGAATATTCCATTGTATATTTCATTATCCTTCACTTTCAGCCCTTCCACCACATCCGAAAGCAGTTCTTCCTTTGCCTTCATGTCGGGATAGATTGTCTCGAACATGTCATTTTCATTCTGAAGTTTTCTTTCGGTATCCGTATTGATGAAAAGGGCGAATACGATATAGTACAGGACAGCAAGGGAAACGCTGGCTATGAAATATTTCAGAATGCGCCCCAGAATTCCGGCCACATTTTTTCCGGATTTTTTGAACCTGAAACTGTCCTTGTCATAGATATACTGTCTTTTCATGGCAGGGGAATTTATTTCTTTCCTTTGAGGAAAGGATGTTCGAATTCCCTGCCGGACATTTCCGCAGCCTTCGTAATCATGGCATTGTATTCATCCAGAGGCATGTCCATATCAAGATAATTGTACGGATTTATCTGACGCCCCCTGTAAATCACCTCATAATGCAGATGGTCTCCGGTAGACTTCCCGGAATTCCCGGAATATGCAATCAGTTCCCCGCGTTTCACCTTCATACCTTCTGTCACTGCCGATGAACTCAGATGGGCGTAACGGGTCTTGTAACCGAAGCCATGGTCTATAAGCACATAATTGCCGTACCCGAAAATACCGTAGAATACGGTTTCTACAACGCCGTCTCCCGTAGCATAGACAGGATTTCCGGTCTTTATGGAAAAATCCATGCCTTCATGGAAGGCCGTTTTTCCGGATATCGGATCCGAACGGTAACCGAACGAACTGGAGAGCCTGTAATTCGAGCGGTCCGGTACGATTGGAGGAACGGCAGGTATGCAGGAGGCCATTTCTCCCGCTCTTCTGGAAAGCGCCATAACATCATCGAAGGAACGGCTCTGCACATAGGATTTCTTGGTAAGCCTGTCCATCTTGAGATAAGTCGTCTTGAGAAGATACCCGCAATCGGCATTATCCAGCCACGAATATCTGTTTACACCTCCGAATCCGGCATTTCTGATTTCGTCCGGTATTTCATTCATGCCGAATATGGATCGGTATATCCCGTCGTCCCTCATCTCAAGCGACGAAAGGATTTCCTCATAATGGTCGAGCTGTCTGTTCATAAGTTCCATCCGCGAATTCCAGTTGGCATTGCTCTTTTTCAGTATGGTTGTCTTGGGCAGTTCCAGCCCCAGCACGGATGTATATATCCACAGATACAGGAAGAAAGCGCATAGACTCGCAAGAAACAGGAGGAAAGCCCTCATGAAACGTGCGGTGGCAGTACGCTCTTTAAGTTCATAAGACAGTGTCTCGTAATTGAATATGTACTTTTTAAATCCGGACATGGCGCAAATATAGTCTTTATTTGCAAAAAAAATTATACTTTTGTGGGTTATTTTGATGAATTCGCATCAAATGCAGCAAAAGTTGAATCAAATACGTATAATCATATGACTTCCAAAGAAATTAGAAAAGCATATCTGGACTTCTTCGCATCCAAGGGACACACAATTGTACCTTCGGCACCTATGGTCGTGAAAAACGATCCGACGCTGATGTTCACCAATGCAGGTATGAATCAGTTCAAGGACTGGTTCCTCGGGAACAGCCAGCCAAAATACAAAAGGGTAGCCGACAGCCAGAAATGCTTGAGAGTAAGCGGAAAACACAATGACCTTGAAGAGGTGGGACACGACTCCTACCATCATACGATGTTCGAAATGCTCGGCAACTGGAGTTTCGGCGACTATTTCAAGAAAGAAGCGATAGACTGGGCATGGGAACTTCTCACGGAAGTGTACAGGATAGACAAGGAAAGACTTTACGCCACGGTTTTCGAAGGCGACGCCGCAGACGGTACGGAAATGGATACCGAAGCCATGGAACAATGGAAAAAGCATCTGCCTGAAGACAGGATACTGCTCGGAAACAAACATGACAATTTCTGGGAAATGGGAGATACCGGTCCCTGCGGGCCTTGCAGCGAGATACATGTGGACCTGAGAAGCGATGAGGAAAGGGCTGTCCTTCCGGGAAGCGAACTGGTCAACAAGGGACATCATCTCGTTATAGAAATCTGGAACCTTGTGTTCATGCAGTTCAACCGCAAAGCCAGCGGAGAACTGGAACCGCTGCCGAACAAGAATGTTGATACCGGCATGGGATTCGAAAGGCTCTGCATGACACTGCAGGGAAAGACCAGCAACTATGATACGGACGTCTTTACCGGAATGATTGCCAAAATAGAGGAGTTGTCAGGACATTCATACCATGAATCGGAGAAAACCGAAGTTGCCATGAGGGTGATAGCGGACCATATCAGGGCAATAAGCTTTTCCATAGCGGACGGCCAGCTTCCTTCAAACGTGAAAGCCGGTTATGTCATCCGTCGCATATTGAGAAGAGCCGTAAGATACGGATACACTTTCCTTAACTTCAATGAACCGTTCCTGTGCAGACTGGTGGAACAGCTCGTATCAGACATGGGGGAATTCTATCCTGAAATAGCACGGCAGCGCCAGCTCATAGAGCGCGTCATCAAGGAAGAGGAGATGGCTTTCCTCAGGACATTGGACAGGGGTATCCGTCTCATGGACAACATAATGGAAAAATCAAAGGAAACCAAGGTCATAAGCGGAGAAGACGCATTCGTCCTGTATGATACATTCGGTTTTCCGATAGACCTCAGCGAACTGATTGCTTCCGAGAACGGATTTACAATCGATTTGGAAGGTTTCAACAGGGAACTTGAAAAACAGAAGGAAAGAGCGAGATGTGCAACTGCCATGGAATCCGGAGACTGGATAGAATTCAATCATTGCGATTGTGTGGAATTCTTCGGATATGACTGCGACATGATGGAGGGAGTGAATCTTACACGACACAGAACCGTAAAGATGAAAAACCGCACTGTCTACCAGATTGTCTTCGACCGCACGCCTTTCTATGGTGAAATGGGAGGAGAGATTGGCGACACAGGCTATATTATCGGAGAAGAAGACGGAGAAAGAATAAACATTCTGGATACCGTAAAGGAAAACAACCTGACAATCCATATCGCAGAACGTATTCCTGCGGACTGCAGCCAGTCTTTCACACTGTGCGTCGACAAGGAAAGGAAGATTCAGATTTCCAACAACCATACGGCCACCCATCTGCTGCATCAGGCGCTCCGCGAAATACTCGGGTCACATGTGGAACAGAAAGGCTCATATGTAAGCGACAAATATTTCCGCTTCGACTTTTCGCATTATGAAAAGCTTTCCGACGAACAGATAGATCTCGTCGAGAAAAGGGTAAATGCACTGATACGCGAGAACAATCCTCTCGACGAGAACAGAAATGCTACGATAGAGGAAGCGCAAGCCATGGGTGCCATGGCCCTTTTCGGCGAAAAATACGGTGATACCGTAAGAATTGTGCGTTTCGGAAATTCCGTGGAACTGTGCGGAGGAATACACGCCAAGGCCACAGGACAGATAGGATTCTTCAAGATAATATCCGAATCCGCAATTGCGGCAGGAATCAGAAGGATAGAGGCGACTACGGGACTTCATGCCGAAATGATTGTTGACGGTATGGAAAATGCCATAAGGATGGCGAAATCATTCTTCAACAACGCTCCCGACCTCGGAGCCGCCATCAGGAAAATGATTGAGGAGAACGACAGCTACAGAAAGCAGATTGAAGAAGTCATAAAGGAAAAGACTCTGGCATTCAAAAACAGCCTAATGGAAATAAGCAGGGAAATAAACGGCATCAACATAGTTACCGTGGAGAACAGCGTGGATCCGGCAATGTTGAAGAACGCCGCATTCATGCTCCAGAAGGAAACCGAGAATTTCGTAGTTGCAGGAGCCTTTGAATTCGAAGGCAAACCTCAGCTGCTTCTGATGTATTCCGCAGACCTTGTGAAGAAGGGACACAATGCCGGTACCGAAATAAGGGAGGCAGCCAGATTCATCCAGGGAGGCGGAGGCGGACAGCCCGGCCTTGCTACAGCAGGAGGCAAGAATACGGGCGGACTGAAAGATGCACTGGAAAAACTCATTGCTCTGGCAACAGCCTGACTTACAATCTCCGTCAAGATGAAGAAACTGGATCTGTTCATTCTGAAATCTTTCATAGGCCCGTTCATCGCAATATTGATGATCGTGGTCTTCATTCTGGTGATGCAGTTCCTATGGGTTTACATAGACGAACTTGTCGGCAAAGGTCTCAGTCTGAAAATCATCCTTGAATTTCTCGGATGGGGCAGCGCAACGCTGATACCTTTGTCTTTGCCTCTGGCCACACTGCTGGCATCCATGATGACTTTAGGCAACTTCGGTGAAAACAATGAGCTGCTTGCAATCAAGGCTGCAGGAATATCATTGACAAGGGTGCTGATTCCGCTTATCGTCGTTGCCGTAATCATAAGCATCGGAGCGTTTTTCGCATCCAATGACCTGATTCCGGTGGCGTACAACAAGATATTCACTCTGAGGGATGATATAGGAAGGACAAAAGAGGAGATAAAGATACCTACAGGCAGTTTCTATGACGGAATCGACGGCTATATTCTCAGGATAAACAGCAGGGACGAGGAGACGGGGATGATGCACGGCGTGATGGTATACGACCATACCGGAAACAAGGGAAACACGAGCCTCACCCTGGCGGATTCCGCAAAAATGACCATGTCGGAGGATAAAAGCTACCTGACTTTCGTTCTCTTCGACGGAGAGAATTATGAAGAAACAAATGTCAGGAAGTACAGGGATACCTCGCTGCAGCTCCAGAAAATAGAATTCAGGAAGCAGGAAATGGTGATACCTCTCGAAAACTATGCGTTCCACAAGTCGGATGAAGCGAGATTCGGGGATGAGGTGAAATCCATGGACCTGAAACGGCTGAACCACAATCAGGATTCCATAGGACGTCTCAAGAATGAATCGATGAATGAACAGATTTCATCGATAATGAAAGGACATACTTTCATATACAATTTCCAACTCGACTCTTCATTCCGGACTGGAGGAAGAAAAGATTTCGATTATGAGAAATACAGTAAATGGGAATCACTTGACAACGAAATAAGGGGACATGAAAAGGCTTTGACGGGAATAAACGAATTCATATCCACCCTGACATCATATTCGAGGGAAACGTACCAGTACACCTTCACGCTGAGGAGGATTGATATTGAAATCCTGAAAAAGTTCGCCCTTTCACTGGCCTGCTTCATATTTTTCTTCATCGGTGCTCCGCTGGGTGCATTGATCCGGAAGGGCGGACTCGGAACCCCGGCCATAATTTCGGTACTGTTCTTCGTATTCTACTGGGTAATAGACATTTCCGGAACAAAACTGGCAAGAGACGGTGCCGTTTCGGCTTCATTGGGCGTGTTCATTTCATCATACGTACTCTTTCCTACCGGAATATTCCTGACATGGAAAGCAATAAACGATTCATCGATATTCAGTACGGAAAACATCAGGAACTGGTATAAAAGAGCTAAAAGTATTGTCATGAGAATATTCAAGAAAACAAGGATTGTATACATGGGTACGCCTGAATTCGCTGTCGCTCCTCTCGACGAGCTCAGGAAGCAGGGATACTGCATAGCCGGAGTTGTCACCGTTGCCGACAAGGCAAGCGGAAGAGGACTGAAAGTGAATGAAAGCGCCGTAAAAAAATATGCGGCAGAACACGGGATACCGGTGCTGCAGCCTGTATCTTTGAAAGATCCGGATTTCCTTAGGGAACTCTCCGCATGGAAAGCCGACCTTTTCGTAGTCGTCGCATTCCGCATGCTGCCGAAAGAAGTATGGAGCATGCCGAGACTTGGAACATTCAATCTCCACGCCGCACTTCTTCCCCAATACAGGGGTGCCGCACCTATCAACTGGGCAGTCATCAACGGAGAGAACTATACGGGAGTCACCACCTTCATGATCGACGACGGCATGGACACGGGAAACATAATGTTCCGGGAACAGTGCAGGATTGAAGAAAATGACAATGCAGGCACCATTCATGACAAACTGATGGAAATCGGTGCAAAAACAGTAGTACAGACAGTTGAAGCGATAATCGAAGACAATGTCGAACTTCGTGTACAAAAGAGTTTCATCCAGGGTGCCGAACAGCTTAAGCCGGCTCCAAAGCTCACAAGAGAACTATGTCATATAGACTGGGATGGAAAGACACGGAGCATATTCAATCTGATACGGGGACTCAGTCCATATCCGGGTGCATACACAGAACTTATACTCGATGACAAGGCCGTACAGCTCAAGATATTCGCCTCCGAACAGAGATTTGATCTTCCGGACAAACCGGCCGGAACCATCATGTCGGACGGGAAGACCTATTTTGCAATAGCGACTCAGGACGGGGCCATATCCGTGACTGACATGCAGCTTTCCGGCAAGAAGAAAATGTGTGTCAAGGATTTCCTCACAGGATTCAGGAATCCGGAATCATACCATACATCGAAAGGGACATCATCATTGTTTATAGACAAAAACTGACGGGAAATGGGACAGAATATTGCCATAATATGCAACGGACAGTTTCCGGCAAGGGAATATCCTCTGTACCTCATCCGCACCGCCGACAAGATAGTATGCTGTGACGGCGCATTTGATGTGTTCATGCGCAACAGCGTGAAAATTTTCGGGAAAGAAAGACTGCCGGATCTCGTCATAGGAGACCTGGATTCAATAAGCGGCAGCAAACTGAAAAAATACCGTGACGTGATAGTGAAGGTGGAAGAGCAGGAAAACAACGATCTCACGAAAGCTTTCAGTCATATAATGGAAAACTGCAGTGACATCACAAGCATTTCCATTCTCGGAGCGACGGGGAAAAGGGAAGACCATACCATCGGAAACATGTCTCTGCTCATGGAATACGCGAAAAAATATGAACTTGAAAAAAAGGACATATCTGTGTGCATGGTATCGGACTACTCCACAATAACTGCAATAACGGACACATGTGAAATTTCGTGCGGAAAAGGACGGTCGGTATCCATAATCAGTACAGACAGCAGCCTTAGGATAAAATCCCACGGACTGGTATGGCCAACGGATGACGTAGTATTCGACAATCTATGGAAAGCGACACTGAACAGGTCTGCGGAAGACACCGTAAGACTTGAATTCAGCCACCCTTCCGCCGCCCTTGTAATAATGGATTGATTTTTCATTGGAAATGAAAGATAATAATCCTAAATTTGTGGATAATCGTTTTTTTGAACACATATGGCGGACACGGAATATCTCCCGAGCATAGAATCGGTAGTGATGGCATCGAAAATACTTGACGAAATCATCGATCCCACTCCAATGCTCCAGAACCAGAACCTCTCGGAAAAATTTGATGCCGAGATATACCTGAAAAGAGAAGATCTTCAGATTGTGCGGTCCTACAAAATCAGGGGCGCGTACAACAAGATAAGGACCATACCACCAGAAGCCCTCAAGTACGGAATAGTATGCGCGAGCGCCGGCAACCACGCCCAAGGTGTAGCTTTCTCCTGCAACAAGCTGCATATCATGGGGTCGATTTACATGCCAACGACTACTCCGAGACAGAAAATCGAGCAGGTCAAGATGTTCGGCAAGGAATATATAGACATCGTACTTACCGGGGACACATTCGATGCGGCAAACAAGGAAGCCATCGAATATGCAAGGAAATCAGGAAAGACATTCATCCCTCCTTTCGACGACAAAAAGATAATCGAAGGACAGGCCACCATAGGTCTGGAGATAGAAAAGCAGATGAAAAAGCCTTTGGATTACCTATTCATCCCGATCGGAGGCGGCGGTCTGGCCTCTGGAGTCGGAGCCTATATGAAACTGGCCTCTCCACAGACCAAAATAATAGGTGTGGAGCCTGCGGGGGCCCCTTGCATGAAGACGGCCATTGAAAAAGGAGAAGCCGTAGAACTGGAGCACATCAACAAATTCGTTGACGGAGCTGCCGTCAAAAGAGCAGGAGACCTGACCTTTGAAATATGCCGCAAAGTTCTGGATGACATAGTGCTTGTTCCTGAAGGAGCAGTATGTACTAGCATCATAGACATGTATAACAAAAGCGCCATAGTGGTCGAACCGGCAGGAGCACTTTCCGTAGCCGCATTGAGATTCTATGCTGACAAGATAAAAGGCAAACGCGTGGGATGCATCATAAGCGGAAGCAACAATGATATAACCAGAACTGAAGAGATAAGGGAGAAATCCCTGCTGTATGAGGGTCTGAAACATTATTTCATAGTCAGCTTCCCTCAACGCTCCGGAGCCTTCCTTTCATTCATACGGGACAATCTGGGACCGAGCGACGATGTCGTACTGTTCCAGTATATCAAAAAGACCAACAAGGAGGAAGGACCTGCACTGATAGGAATCGAAGTCGAAAGTACTGAAGCATACAATGCACTGATACACAGAATGAACGAAAACGGTGTGGCGTATGAATACATAAACGAGAACAACAAATTATTTGAAATACTGATATAATACTAACGGACATGACAAATTTGAATTGGAACAATCTGGGATTCAGCTACAGGAAAACCAACACAATATTGTGCAGCTGGTTCAAAGACGGACAATGGAGTCCTGTGGAAAGCCGCAAAGACGACAACCTGACAATAAATGCATTTGCAGGCTCTCTGCATTACAGCGTCGAATGTTTCGAAGGCCTTAAGGCTTTCCGCGGAAAGGATGGAAAAATCAGGCTTTTCAGACCTGAAGAAAATGCGCTCAGAATCCAGCGCTCCGCCGATTTTCTCGGCATACCGGCTCCTGATACCGAGTTGTTCATAAGCATGTGCAAACAGATTGTCAGGGAAAACGAGGATTTCCTGCCTCCATACGGCAGTCATGCGTCCATGTACCTGAGGCCGACACTTATAGGATTCAATCCGCAGCTCGGAGTGAAATCATCCACGGAGTGTCTTTTCATGATGCTGTGTTCACCTGTAGGAGCTTATACAGGAGGCGCGCTCGAACCTTGCAATGCCGTAATAGCAAGAGATTATGACAGGGCTGCACCATTCGGATCCGGAAGCTACAAGGTCGGTGCGAACTATGCGGTATCCCTTTATTCATACAACAAGGCACACGCTCTCGGCTATCAGGCCGTATTGTATCTTGACCCTCTGACACATACCAAAATCGATGAATTCGGTTCATCCAATTTCTTCGGAATCAAGGGGAACTCATACATTACGCCGAAGTCGGACAGCATCCTGCCGTCAATTACCAACAAATCGCTTATAGAAGTTGCTAAAAGCATTGGAATGACTGTCGAAAGACGTGATGTGGAAGTATCCGAACTCGCCACTTTCGAGGAAGTCGGAGAATGCGGGACGGCAGTTGTGATAACACCGGTATCTTTCATTGATGACAAACCGTCGCTTGAATCGGATGAAAAGACACGATATACATTCTATTCTGACAAGGAATGCGGTCCGAAGAGCCTCAAACTCTACAATATAATCACCGGTATCCAATACGGAGAAATAGAAGACACCTTCGGATGGACAGAGTTCGTTGACTAGTTGACCACGATTTCGTCGGTAAAGAGCCATGTTTCTTCCCTGAGGTTTTCGGCCTGTATACGGACATAGCGCGCCTTTACATTGCAGACCGCCTGAAAGGTCTTGAACAACAGCCTTTCACAGTCCCCGGGAACGTCATTCGGAACCTCCGCTACTGGAACGAATGAAATTCCGTCTTCCGATACGGAAATTCTGACTATTACCGGCATATGGACCCAGGCCTGTGTCTGCTGCATGAAAGTTACCCCGATATACCTTATCGGGGTATTTTTTTTCAGGTCCACTACCATGTCTATGTCCGACCTGAAGCCCTGCCACCGTCCGTCGCCATATGACCACCCTCCGAAAAATGAATCCGTCAAGGTTGAATCTCCTGTTCCCGGATAATTCGGTGCATAGAGGATTTTGTAATCGACAGGGCATCCCGAAGCAAGATGTACGAGGGTATCCAGACTTTCCCTTCTGTTTCCATATTCCTCCGAAAGGTCAAAAGCATTATAACCCATTTCCCTGAGCAGAGCCGTAAAACGTCCGGCACGGGCCCGGAATTCCTCATAATTTCTGTTCTCCGGGCGACTCCATCCTATTTCTGCTATTGCTGCGGAACGCGGGTAATACATGTATTCGGCATGGGAATCCTCCTTTACCCATTCCGCCCAGAGATTTGCCTGAACCCCCAGCAGATGCTTCATGTCTTCATCGGACATGGAGCTTTCCCGCGGCTCATAAGAATATACCTTTTCAAGAGGGAGATACCCTCCCATCGACACCGGTTCCCTGAACGGCGCATCCTGAGTATAGTCAAGATAGCAATGGCTTACAGGTGTCATGATTACGTCATGTCCCGATGATATGGCCTGAAGACCTCCTTCCGTTCCTCTCCAGGACATCACCGTTGCATTTGGAGCCAGTCCTCCCTGGAGAATTTCATCCCAGCCTATAATCCTGCGTCCCTTGGAATTCACAAATTCCTCAACCCGGTGGACAAGATAGCTCTGAAGCTCATCCACTCCTTCAAGTCCCTCCCGCTCCATTCTCGCAATGCAGTCGGGACACGTCTTCCATGAATTCTTTCCGGCCTCGTCACCTCCGATATGGATATACTCACCGGGAAATACTTCCATCACCTCAGTCAGCACATCCTCTATGAATCTGAATGTTTCCTCTTTTCCAGGGCAGAAATCGCTGTCGGCATAGGGCCTGCCGGAACATGACAGTTCAGGATATGCAGCCAGTACTTCCTCGCTGTGCCCGGGCATTTCTATTTCGGGAATGACGTCTATATGTCTGGCTTCGGCATAGGAGACAATTTCCTTCAAATCAGCCTTGGTATAATACCCGCCATATGCACCGGGGGTCCCTTTTTCGCAATACTCCGAGCCCGAACTTACCCAGTCCGACCATTTCCTTTGCAGTCTCCATGCAGCAAATTCCGTAAGCCGTGGATATGATTCCACTTCCATACGCCATCCGGCCCCGTCAGTCAAATGAAGATGCAATCTGTTCATCTTCATAAGAGCCATGGCGTCTATCTGCTTCATGATGAACTCTTTCGACCGGAAATGGCGGGACACGTCCATATGCATGCCGCGGTAACTGAACCGTGGACTGTCCTCTATCATACAGCATGATATTTCATGCAATTTCCAAAGGTAAGTCATCTGAGCCAGCGTCTGCACGGCATAGAATGCACCCGACACGGACGAAGCCTCTACAACAATCCTGTCCTGCGATACTTTCATCCGATAGCTTTCTTCCCGCAATCCGGACTGGCGCGCTGTCATAAATCTGAATTCTACAGAAGCCTTCTTCCTGCTTCCCGCCTCCCCCATCGGGAGTTTCTTCAGATAATCGGCGAATGACTCCAGTTCATCGGAAGAAGCTGCCTGCTCGGAACCCGATATCCTGAATGTCAGTCCGCATTCAGGAATTATGAAACTTCCGTCCAGATGCTCATAATGTTCCGGTACTGGTATTATATTGCAAAAGGAGTCATTACCCGTTCCGGCTGCCGACATTGTCGAAGACAGGAGAGCCAGGAACAGGAAAAAAGAAAAATATTTCATGACAAATTCTATTTAGGGGCAATCTTGTAAAAGAAACCGGCAATGAAAGCATAAAGTACGTTCGGGACCCATAAGGCGACTGCCGGAGGCATGACACCTGTTTGAACGAACATCTGGCTGAATTTGAGGAAAAGTATATATGAAAAACTCAGGGCTATACCCAGACCGACATTCCATCCTATTCCTCCCCTCCTCTTCTTGGATGAAAGGGCAACTCCCATAATAGTCAGGATGAAGGCGGAAAACGGGAGGGCGAATCTGGTATGTTTTTCTATCTGTGCATACTGCACATTCGCATCCCCTCTCATTTTCTGTATCTCGATCAGCTGGTTGAGTTCCTTGTAAGAAAGAGTCTGGACGGTATTCTTCCTCATATAGAAATCGCTCACGGTAAGGTTGATGACCGTATCGAGACTCGCTCCGCTTCTGACTCTGTCCTCCATGCCGTTCTCATAGTCCCTGATAAAATATTTTTTCAGGACCCAGCCGTTGAATGTACTGTCCCATACTGCCGTTTCTGCAGAAAGTTTCGAGACAAGCTTGTTGTCCTCGATTTTTTCCAGAGTAAATTTGGATGCTGTGTTGTTCCATGTACTGAAATATCCGACGAATACGAATTCTCCGGGGGAAATCTGGTAATGTATATTGCGCCCGGCACTCTGATAGCTTCCCTTGATATACTTGTTCTCGAAAGCCAGCCGCTGTTCATTGGAATTCGGAATGACGAAAAGGTTCAGCACCAGAGACAGGATGGCTATCAATGTAGCGGAAAAGATGTACGGGACCATCATTCTGTGGAAACTGATTCCGCATGAAAGGATAGCCACGATTTCACTGTTCGCCGCCATTTTCGACGTGAAGAATATCACGGTTATGAATACGAACAGCGGACTGAACATATTCATGAAATACGGGACAAAATTCACATAATAGTCGAAGATGATCTCATTCAGCGGAGCTTCGCGGCTGACAAAGTCATCGATTTTCTCGCTTATGTCGAAAATGATTACTATGCCGATGATAAGCAGCAGGGAAATGAAGAAAGTCAAAATGAACTTCTTCACGATATAAATGTCTATCAGTCTCGGTTTCAGATCCATACCGTCTGTTGCAAATTCTTTTTCCTGTTTAAAGTCTCTTGGTTATCCTTTTCAGGGTATCATCCTTCCATTTCATGAAATCGCCAGCCTTTATATGCTGTCTTGCCTGTCTTACCAGTTCCAGATAAAACGCCAGATTATGTTCGCTCGCAATCTGTCCGGCAAAGATTTCCCCTGCTACGAAAAGATGTCTGAGATATGCCTTGGTATATGTCCTGTCGACAAATGAAGTTCCTTCCGGATCAATCGGAGAAAAGTCATCAGCCCATTTTCTGTTTCTCATATTGATTATCCCGTCCCATGTGAACAGCATCCCGTTGCGTCCGTTCCTGGTAGGCATGACGCAGTCGAACATGTCCACACCTCTTGCAATACCTTCCAGAATGTTCTCCGGCGTTCCGACTCCCATAAGATAGCGAGGCCGGTCCTGAGGAAGGGCAGGACATACAACTTCCAGCATCTCATACATTTTCTCGACAGGCTCTCCGACCGCCAGTCCACCGATTGCATATCCTTCCCTGTCGAAAGATACCGCATGTTCGACAGCCCTGAGACGCAAATCACGATATACACAGCCCTGTATTATAGGAAACAGGGTCTGGGAATATCCGTAAAGAGGCTCTGTCTCGTCAAAATGCCTCACACATCTCTCAAGCCACGACTGTGTCAGTTTCAGTGATTTTTCAGCATATTTGTAATCTGCATCACCGGGGCAGCATTCATCAAGTGCCATCACAATATCAGCACCGATGATTCTCTGTGTGTCCATATTGTTCTCCGGAGTAAACATATGCTTTGAACCGTCGATATGCGAACGGAACACACAGCCTTCCGGAGTAAGTTTCCTGATAGGAGACAGAGAAAACACCTGGAATCCGCCGCTGTCAGTCAGTATGGGCCGGTCCCATGATTCAAATCTGTGCAATCCTCCCGCAGCCTTAAGCACTTCAAGCCCAGGGCGCAGATACAGATGATAAGTATTGCCCAATATTATTTCCGCACCAATATCCTCCTTCAGATCCCTGTGATAAACTCCCTTCACAGAGCCTACAGTCCCTACTGGCATGAAAATGGGAGTTTCAATTTCTCCATGGTCCGTTACTATGAGTCCGCATCTTGCGGAAGAGTACTGATCTGAAGCTGTCCTCGTAAATTTCATCTTTATCTTCTTAATCACAGCATATAACAGTCCCTGCAATGAAACTATATATGCGAAAGCATTGGGCAAATATAACAAAAGTTGAACAATTTCTCTTATATTTGCCTTTCACATAATTCAAATAACAGTATTGCTTATGAACAGGTCAATAAGAATAAGACTCATTGTAATGAACTTTCTCCAGTGGGCAGTTTGGGGAGCCTACCTCACGTCCATGGGAAGTTACCTTGTATCAGCCGGGCTTGCATCGAAAATAGGCATATTCTATGCAATGCAGGGAATAGTATCCATCTTCATGCCGGCTCTCATGGGTATTGTAGCGGACAAATTCATCCCGGCGGAAAAGACATTGGGCCTGTGCCACGGGATAGCCGGAGCAGCAATGCTCGCAGCCGGATACTACGGCATGTCAGCTGGTCAGGATGTATCATTTCCGATACTATTCTCCCTTTATTCCGTGAGCGTCGCATTCTATATGCCGACTATCGCGCTTTCCAATTCCGTAGCATACAACATCCTTGAAAAAAACGGATTCGACACCGTCAAGGACTTCCCTCCTATAAGGGTCTTCGGCACTGTAGGTTTCATATGCTGCATGCTTTTCGTCAATTTCATGACTGATTCACAAGGAGTGCAATACCAGCACACATACAATCAGTTCATCGTTTCAGGCATCATCGGTCTGATTCTCCTCCTGTACTGCTTCACTCTCCCGAAATGCGATGTCAACAAGACTCAAAATTCGAAAGGGTTAGCGGATGCACTCGGACTGACATCATTCAAGCTGTTCAAGGACAGAAACATGGCAGTATTCTTCATATTCTCCATGTTGCTTGGAGTAGCCCTTCAGATAACAAACGGCTTTGCAAATCCATTCATCACCCATTTCAAGGAAATTCCCGAATTTGCGGATACTTTCGGTGCAAAAAATGCAAATGCCCTCATATCGCTTTCGCAGCTGTCGGAAACATTGGGAATACTTCTGATTCCGTTTGCAATGAAACGTTTCGGAATAAAGAAAGTTATGTTGATAGCAATGTTCGCGTGGGTGCTGCGTTTCGGTCTCTTCGGTGCAGGCAATCCAGGAAGCGGAGTATGGATGTTCATTCTTTCGATGATTGTATACGGTGTAGCATTCGACTTTTTCAACATTTCGGGGTCCCTCTATGTCAACATAAGGACTACCGAGAGCATCCGTTCAAGCGCACAGGGACTTTTCATGCTCATGACGAACGGAATAGGAGCGACGATAGGCACCCTTTCGGCACAGGCCGTAGTCAACAGTCTCGTATACAATGCTGCCGAGCCGGACTGGAGCGCGGCATGGTATATATTCGCAGGATATGCTCTGGTTGTTGCCATATTGTTCATGCTGATATTCAAGGATCCGGGCAAAAACGCGACTAAAGTGGCATGACGCCACGATTCCATTGCCATCCTTGTTCTTCTTGACATTGTCCTTACTTATTGAAGGTTTGACGGTCAATGTTTATGGAGTGGATCAGATGGAAACTTGTTATTCTCGATATTACCCTTACTTATTGAAGGACAACTATTGCTTATAATAAAAAGAGGCCATTCCGGCTCCGACTTCAGTTCTATCCACCTTCGGACCTTCCCGACGGGACAGTTCATTCTCACCTGGCCGGGCACCCGGCTTTTTCTCAAAGCTAACAAATGATTTATGGCAACATAATCCGCGCCGGAGTCCAACGGTCCGGCAGCAAGTCGCGGTACTCAACCCAGGCGCATCGGGTTTTTATGTAAGTGATTGACTAATATACACTTGCTTTGGAAGGCGATGCTCGTGACCCAATTTTTGGGGGTCACGAGCATCTCGATTTTTCATAAGTATTTAATTATCAATAGTTTGCTGAAAATCAAGGTGCGCGTGGGTTGAAATCAGTGATTGATACTTAGGAGAGAGAGTGAGAACTAATGGAAAAGTTACTAATGATACTCGCAGGATTTAAAATTATTGGTATTTCTGAATGTAAATTCTCTGTCAGGATTACAAATTAATTGCTATGGGGTTGAAAACTCATACTGATGGCGGTGAAGCAAGGGGTAGCAGTGAAGCAAGGGGCGGTCAAAAAAAAGTGGTGACCGAAAAGTCTATGACTTTGGGTCACCACTCATAATTTTTCCGCCTTCACAAAATGAACATGGTCTTATCGGGCTCCATGTCCGGATATCCGGCATCAGTTTCTGCTATTTGCGGATGAATTTCATCAGTTCATTACCGTCTGCATCTTTCAGGAAAAGCTCCCCTTTCTTGGAAATCTTGAATGAAGATACGGAATTGAGGGCATTCAGGAATTTCCTCTCCATATCCATTGCCTCCTGCGGACCTGCCATCATGGTTGTGGCCATCTGAGAGAATGTAAGTTTGCCCTTGTCCAACGTGAAACTTCCGTTTATTATATTGACTCCGGTTTCTCCGTGAACACGGTTCTTTGTCATGTCAAACTCAAGAAAAGGTATATTCTCCGTTGTCGTGACTGCTTCGCCTTCTATTGAAGTCATTACCCATTTGCCTGAAAAATCAGCGGTCTCGCTGCATGAAATCATCAGAACGGAAAACACTGCCGTCAAAATAATGCCTAACTTTTTCATACTATTTTAAAAATTTTATGTTTAAATCTATAAAATCCGGGAAATCTATGAAAATCTACCCTTTGGCGATGGGCAACCAGCAAAAAGCGAGCCATTCGGATTACAACAACGGTTTATTATCGGATATGCTGGATTTGACATCCAGCGATTCTGACTTCACCTCGGAAGGTATGGTGCTTTTTTCATAGCGTGATTCCAGCCCTGCGCCATTCTGTGACTTCATAATCAGGACCGTTTTATCAGCCTCAAGGGTAATCAGATATGAATCCGCAAATTTGCTTCCATCCTTATAGGTTCCGGAGAGAATATTGTCAGTGAGGTTATAAGTTCCCGAATAATGACGATATCTGCCTTCTCCCAACTTCTGATACAGATCAAACTCCTTCGTTTGGGTAAAAGACAGGTAAACACTGACTTCATCCATGTCCATTCCGTCTGATGAAACCATTGTCCACTCCCCCGAGATGTCGGTATCAGCTTTTTTAGGGCTCTTATTGCATGCAGATAAAAGCAGCAGGCATGAAACTGCCGGAATCAGCAATTTGAATATATTCTTTATTTTCATAATCATTCATAATTTGAATTCTACAACCATCCGCCGTTAGATGAGATCATATCGCGTGCTATTATGGAAATCTCCTTCGATATTTCCATTCCACCCATCACGTCACCGCTGCCCGTCTGTGTTCCTCCGGCAATAGCCCTGACAACGATCTTCGCAGATCCGGGTTTTGTCGGATGTATGCTCAGCTTGCCATACTTCATATCAGTTTCATCCTGAAGTCCCAGCGTCTCCGCAGCCTCGCCGGAAACCTCTACGGACAGATATGTCAGGTCTGCAGCTCCTCCGCCCATATAAGAACTGATATCCAGTCTCTGGCGTTCACCTATCTTTGCCATGACGCACGGAGTACCTTCTATCTGCATCAGAAAACGCCAGGCATCAATTGAACCCGTCCCCATATTTCCCTTATAAGGGGCAAGAGACATTGTTCCCAGAGAATTTCCTACCAGTGTCTGCTTTGTTCCGGTCATGAGGTCATCCAATCTGTTGACGGAAGTAAGCAGCATGCTCTTGAATTCTTCCAGTGTAAATGTTTTACCGAGTTTTCCGGCATATGACAGTCCAAGCGCCGCTACTCCGGAAACATGGGGACAAGCCATCGACGTTCCCTGCATATAAGCATATGGCGAGTCATATGACGAAGTATTTCCCTGGTCATCAGTCATGACAAGGCCTTCCGGCACAGTCGAAAGTACGGCGCCGGCCTCAGTTACCACGCCACCGGTATAATATTCTCCTCCGGGAGCTGCGATATTGCATCCTGGTCCGTAATTCGTGTAATACGTCGGAAGATTATCGGAAGCGATTGCTGTTACGGATATTATATCAGAATAACCTCCGGGATATCCGGACATGCCAGTTCCGTCGTTTCCGGCAGCAAAAATAACCAGACCGCCATCCAGTACCGGCGAATTCTTTTTCGAGATGAAGTAATTCAAGGCATCCAGTTCTAGAGGGAAAGTTCCTTTGTATAAATTGTCGCTCTGGATTGCTCCGGCTTTATATCCGAAAGAGCACTGTAGAATAGAGGCCCCGTTGTCGGCAGCATATTTGAAAGCCTTGGCAGAGGTTACGGAATTACCTCCTTCCTCTCCGTCAAAAATCTGGCAAGACATTATCCTGACACCGTCACCGTTCCCTGTTCCTCCGGCCACGCCGCATACTCCTGTTCCATTATTGTTTACGGCAGCCACCGTACCTGCGACATGTGTCCCGTGACCGTTGTCTCCCGGTTTGTCCCATGTCACCGGGCCGTCGGAAACAAAATTATATCCGTATATATCATCTTTATATCCGTTCCCGTCATCATCACTGCCGGAATTTCCGTTCATTTCAGCTTCATTGATCCAGATATTGTCCTTAAGATCCGGATGTGTGTTCATGACTCCCTGATCGACCACTGCGACTATTACGGAAGGATCTCCGGAAGAAAGTTTCCATGCATCCTTGAGATTGATATCGGCACCTGCCCTGGCGGTAGGAGCGACAAACTTGTCTCCGATATTATTGTAATGCCACTGGTCTGAAAGGTACGGATCATTGAATGAAGCCGTTCCTGACGCGGCGGAAGTTCTGGAAGAAGGATGATAAGAAAAAACAGGTCCTACATTTTCAGTAACAAGAATCTTATTATACTGTATCCTGCTTACATTTGCAAACGATGCGAACTTTTCAGCGACTGAAACGACATCCAGATTTTCAGAAAAATTTACCTGATACCAGCGGTGAAGTCCGAACTTGCGCGTGCGCTCCTCATCCTTCGGAGAATAAGGGAACACCCTTTTCATTCCCGCTTCACCGAGTTCCAGCAAGATATCCGAAAACACGGAATCGACCGCCGGAGCAGATCCGTCAGCTATTTCCCCGTCCAGATAAACAATCAGCGAGCCACGGATCGAATTGTCCGGCGTATTTACCGCCTTGCTCTGAAGAGCCATGTTTCCGCTGTCCATTCCGGAATTTTCACCATCATGCAATGGTCCTTCCTTACATCCGGCAAAAAGAAGAATCAACAACGGATAAAGGAATTTTCTCAGTTTCATGTTATCAAAATATTTATAATTCAATAAAATTAATTAAGCCCGGCATAAATGAAATTATCCCCGGAACGAGCCTGTCCAAAGTTATGAAAATTCTCGTCCGGGGAATGAATCAATCTAAAAATTTTATATGATGTATCTTCAAAATTTCATCTATTTTGCCAATCTGTAAGAACTCTCCGCACGTGAAGAGTCTTTTCTCATTATCTTGTTAGAAATCACGTCCCTTGAAGAAACAACGCTCTCGAATTCTACAGGACGGGAAATGAATCTGGTGTCCTTTGAAACGGAAGTCTTGAGACAGTTGCCCTTCTGTGACAGAATTCTGTCTATTGCCGACTTCACTCTTACGTCAAGGGTCTCTACATAATTGACATTCCTGTTCAATTCATTCGAGATCTGTTTCAGAGTATTTGAAGAAATGGCTTTAGACGACATTACTGAAGATGCTCCACCTGTTTCGGATGCTTTTACAAAGAGAGGATATTTATAATATGTAAGGCCTCCCTGGAATGAAGTCAGTGCCTCATCCGCGAATACACCAAGATAGAATCCGTCGAAATTTCCCGACAGTCCGTTCCCTGCTGATGCTCCATACTCCACAAATGCCAGATAGCCTTCATCAACAAGACCTCCAAGCATCAGATAATTACCGCTGAGTACTCTTCCGGTATCATGTCCGAACATCAATGAGGTATAGAAAGTACTGCCCTGAACGGATATAGGTCCGTAGGAATTGGACAGAGTATATATCACACCCTGATAATATGAAAATACAGTATTTCCTGTCATAGTGCCGAAAAGTCCGGAAAGTTCTATATAGTCATCGTCTTCCGTATCTGTCAGTTCGCTGTCAAGAATAGTTACTTCAGCGACTTTCTGGCGGTAAGGAAGATCCCCAAAACCATCAATTGCATACAAATCCCATTTACCGAAGTAAGCCTCGGAAGTTTCTGGCTGGGCATCAATCAGGTCGTTCATGGAATAAATAGCCTGAATCGGATCAGGTTCGCCCAAAGTAGTGGCGGAAGCAGTCACCAGTTTCGTTTCAAATCCGTTGCCAGCTCTTACCAACAATGTATAATCCGTTCCCGAATTCAAGGAACCGACGACCTTTGAATAGCCACCTTCGTTGATTTTCTTGACATCTTCTTCGTCGAGTTCGTTTGCAGAAAGCAAAGTCATGATATCTTCCTCGGACATTGACGACAGATTCATGGTCTTGACGATTGCAGCCGAAGCCGAAACTATATCCTTGCCGTTGATATACATTTCAACGGAATTCTCGCTGGTGAATCCGTCAAATTCGTATTTGTCCGAAACAATGAGACCGGCTTTTACTACTACAGGAACCTCATCGCCAGCAGCAACATAACCGAAAGAAACAAAACTATAGCCCTGCATTACACCTGCTTCATCATAATTTGCAGAGACAAGGGTATAGGATCCGGTACTCTCAAGACTGACTTCGATGTCGGCAGATTCCGTCAAGGATTTGGCAGTTTCATCCTTGTCGATCTCAGACGCTTTCAAGGAAGCATCGGAATCAGACAACGTGCCTTCGAATATACCATATTTCACCTTCTTCACATCGGGTCCGAAAGAGAAGCTGACAGGAAGTTTTCCGTCAACGGATTCACCAGCCTGAAGAATCACTGAATAATCCTTCACAACGACACCTGGAAGAAGAATTTTAAATGCGCCTGACTCATTTGTCTGATACAGTCCGCCGCTATTATAATCCAGCATGGCTATCAGAAGTGAACCGGCAGGGAATGTAATAACACCATTGTCATTCTTTCCGAAATAACCGGCAGCCTCAATTTCTTCGGCTGTAGTTCCGGAATCCAATTCATAGCCGGCAATACTCCAGAATACGAATTCACCGTAACCCCAGTTCATTCCGGAATAAAAGATATCCATATACACTCTTGAAGAATTTGTCGCATTTATCGTCATGTAATGGACAGTCGCATCATCATAATCGCCGGGTTCGTTGTAAGGATAAGCCTCTCCGTAAGGATTTACCAGACGGTACATTCCCTTATTCGCCTCATTCTCCTGAATTTCCACAGGATAGCTTACATTATCCACCTGGAAGAAATAGGTAACCAAATCTTCCGTATAAGTAGCCATTCCCAAGGAAACCCATTTTGCACGGATAATAGAAAATTCCACGAAAGTCGGATTCGTACCGTATACCATTGCATACTCCGGATCCTTTACGGCAAGCTGGCAGCTGTAGCTTTTTCCTATCTCAGCCTTGTCGAAACTTACATTGAAGGTCGTTTCTGTCTGCCCGTCTTCGAATTTTATCTCGGATACCTGGAAAATACCATCTTCACTGGCTGTAACGACAACCGGAACCGTTATATCTCCGTTTTCATTCAATCTCCTCGCCGTGAATTCCAGAACAGTCTCCGCTTCCGGATCGAGTTCATGACTTCCCGAATTTTCCTGCTCAGGGAAGAACACCCCGTAACAATTCTCGAGTTCCGGCGTTCCCTGTTCATAAACATCCTCCACCTTGCATGAAACCATTGTCAAAGACAACAGCGCTGCAACGGAGAACAGTATATATGTCATTTTTTTCATGGTAATCAACATTAAATTTACAATAACTCATCAATTATTCGCCTGTCCACAAAACCAGAAGATCCGAAGGGTCCGGATTGTTGTTGGAAGTATTGATTGCAGTGTTGGACTGGAATTCACCTCTCTTGATTACAATGTTCCACTGAGGAGAACGTCCCTCGCAGTTCAATGCATATACTCCTGCATGATTCGTTCCCACATAGCCTCTGGTTATACCTTTGTCGAGTCTCTTGTAATCATACAACAGAAGACCTTCACCCCAGAATTCGACTCTCTTCTGGAAAAGCATCTGCGTCAGGAACGACTGAAGATCAGAGAAATTTGCACAATCATATGAACCGTCAGTGATTCTGTACTTCATAAACTCGTTGAGAAGCGTCTTCGCCTCCTGAAGATTGGTATGAGCTTTCGCTTCGATTTCTATGAAATACATCTCCTCGACTCTCATAAGCATGTGATCGGCACAGCTTCCTACAGCGTAATCGGTAACCTCTCCCTGAGCAGGACGGAACTTGATATTCTCATAGTCCATCGCTGTTTTCAGAAATTTTTCCTTGTCGGCAGCACTTCCAGCAAATTTGTAAGCATAATAATCTTCCCTTGCAGGATCAAGCCACGAATGTTTCCTGAAATCCGTATCAGGAATCGAATTGTAGAAACTTTTGCTTGCACAGATATGGGAAAGCGGAGCATAACCCCACGTCGCCTCACTCGATATATGGGCTGTAAAAGTCATGATGTTGCCTATAATCTCACTTGAAAGAGTCAAGCCCCATATCCATGAATTGTTGGCGGAACCGCTGTTGAATCCGGTTGTAGGATCTTCCCACTGCGCCTGGGTCAAAGGAGTCTTGCCGCTTTCCGTGATTGCTTTTCTTGCATACTCGGCAGCATTTGCAAAAGCCTCATTATCACCGGACTCAGTCCAATAACCCATTTCCAGATATGTTCTTGCGTAAAGGCCGTAAACCGCAGCAAGACCAGGTGTTGTATATGACTTGGTGCCTCCGGCCAGATATGTCGCAGCCTTTTCAAGGTCTGAAAGGATGAACTCGTACATTGTCTTTCTGTCTGCACGCGGATTATTCTTTGCATCGTCTTCCTTGGTCGTTTCCTTCACGATAGGAACAGTAAGGCCCAAAATACTTGATACATCCGTATACTTGTTTGTCTTTGGTTCATAAAGGCGGGCAAGGTCAAGATAGAACATGGCCCTGTATGCATAAGCCTGACCGAGATAATTTATGGCTTCATCATTGGCCGTTTCCGGATCAATGAGTGAAATGATGTCATTTGCAGCCTTTATCCAGGCATAATAGCAATCCCAGAAATAAGCACAGTAGATATAAACCTCACCCTGAGCCTGATTCTGAGCATAAGTAAAGAACCTGTTATAGTACGGATTGTCACCGCTCGTAGCCAGGTCCTCAAGCATGAACTCAGTTCTAAGATGGATTCCGCCGATTCCGAAATCCGTATGGTCATCGTATGCATCGATGTAGCCAGCCGTATTTGCTTTCATCATGGCAACAGGAATTGCATTTATCATTGCGGACAAGGCGGAATTAGATGCAGATACCTGTTCCTGGGTCTGGGTCGCTCCCTGAGGGAAGGTCTCCTGTATACAGCCCACAAGAAGTGCCGAAGCACAGATGGCAGAAAACGATTTCAATAATATGTTTTTCATGATAATTTTCCTCTCCATTTTTAGAATGTAATGTTAATACCTCCGGAAAGAGTTCTTATAGGTGAATTCACGGCATCGTTTGTTTCACCGTCGAAACTGAACCTTGGATCGAGTCCGTGTCTGTATGACCAGTAGACTATATTGTCGCATGCAATATATATCCTCAATTTGTCAACGAAGAACTTTCTGGTTATTTTCTTAGGAAGCGTATAGCCGACCTGTGCATTCTGGAAGTTCAGATAGCTTGCATCCACGAGGAATCTTGTCGATGCACCGTTGAAATTCTGGTCGTTGTACTGCCACCTTGGAAAATCGGAATCAGGATTTTCAGGAGACCATGCCTTGAGGACATCCTTATGATAGTTGAATCCGAGAGAACCGCCCGGAGGAGTGACCAGCGAAGCATATCCGGAATCGTAGGTCTTGCCTCCGATGGAATAAGTAAATGATGCAGCTACATCAAAACCATAGAAAGACAGGCTTGTTCCGAAACCTCCGTAGAGCTTTGGAGTCGGGTCGTCGCAGAGGTAATTTGTCGCCTTGGAATATTCGGTGGTAACCGTCCTTCCCACGACATTTCCTTTTTCATCGAGTTCATCCATATAGTACTGTGGAAGACCGTTTGTCTTGTCGATACCTGCATATTCCGGAAGGAAAAAAGTATTCAGCGGAAGTCCTTCGCCGACGTATTTGTTTCCGTTGGCATATCCTTCATAACCTTCTATGTTTCGTGTCTTCCTTTCATCAGGAAGCATCGTAATCTTGTTTGTGTAATGCGTAAAGTTCGCATATATGTCCCAAGTGAAATTCCTGGTGCTTATGGCAGTAGCATTCAAGGACAGTTCTACTCCGGAGTTTCTCATATCTCCGATATTGTCATAATATCCGCTGTATCCGAGAGATGCAGGTACGGAGAACCAGAAAAGCATGTCCGATGTCTTGCGGTAGAAATATTCCGCAGTACCGGAAAGTCTGCTGCCCCAAAGACCGAAATCGAAACCGGCATTGAAGTTGGTGTTGGTTTCCCATGTTATGTCAGGATTTCCTTTATTGACAAATGTTACGGCAATCTCGCCTTCGTTGTTGGAGATAGAATATGTATCGGTATAAAGATAGTTTCCGATACCGTCGTTACCCTGGGATCCTATGGAAGCCTTGAGTTTCAACATGTCTACCCAGTCTGCATCAAACCAGCTTTCCTCATTGATGAGCCAGCCGGCACCTACGGACCAGAAATTACCCCATCTGTGATCAGGATGGAACCGTGAAGACGCATCCCTTCTGTATGATGCGCTGACGAATATCCTGTTCGAAAAATCATACTGCGCGCGAATGAAGTAACCTTCATTGTTGTATGTACTCATTGAAGAACTTGACGACTGGCCGTCCACAACGGCACCGTTCAACTCCATATTGTCCATGGAGAAGAGCTTCGTCTTGTAGCCGCTGAGCGAATAGCTCGCCGACTTGTATGATTCATGTCCGAGAAGAACGCTTACATTGTGAACGCCGCCGAATGTACGGCTCCAGTTCAGAAGCTGCTGCAAATTGAGGTAGAAAGACCTGCCGTGAGATTTGTAAATGCTTCCACCGGCCGGTGCATACTGTCCGTAATACATGTTGCTCAAAGACGTTCCGCGGAGTTCGTCTACTCCGACGCCGGCATTGAATGTGAACTTGAAGTCCTTGAGGAATGAAACCTCGGCATAGCCGGTCCCGTTTATTGCATTTCCCTCGCTGTTGTTCTTGTCAAGGGTAACGGCATGCACGGCATTGGAATTTGCAGCATTGGGCCTGCTCATTCCGGCATTCATCCCGTCACCGTAGTCATACATTTCGAGACCCCACTGGTCTATCATTATATTTCCATTGGCGTCCCTGACATAAAGAGGATAGATCGGGGCCATGGATGACGTGAAACTGAATATGTTTCCGGTACTTCCGGAAGCCCCCTCTTCAGAGTTTCCGTTGTTGTAGTTATAGTTCGTATATCCGGCATTGGCACCTATTTTCAGCCAGCGTTTGGCCTGATAATCCGCTTTCAGTCGCGCAGTATAACGGTACATGTCCGCGCCGTCTATAATACCTTTGTTGTTCAGATAACCGAAGGAAGCATAGAATGAAGACTTCTCAGTGGACCCGGATACGCTCACGTTGTATTCCTGGCGCAGCGACTGCTTGTAGGCCTCATCCATCCAGTCGTCAGGATAAAGCAGATAGTCCTTGCCGTTGTATGTAACGGTACGTCCCAAAGTCGCATTCGGATTTATTTTGCCGTTAGTTCCGATGAATGCCTGTCCTTCAGGAACGGTGTATACGAGATAACCCAGACCTCCGTTCGCTGCGGAACCGGCAACATTTGCGGAAGCCCTTGCGCTTGCTGCCTCCGGAGTCAGTCCGTTAGCATTGACATAATAATTATACAGAGCCCTGTAATGCGTTTCGTAATATGTTGCAGGATCGGTGATGTAGTCATAATTCTGGAGAGCCTTTGAGTTTATACCCCATTTTGCATCCACATTGATGACTGCTTCCCCTGAGCGGCCTTTCTTGGTGGTTATCATTATGACACCGTTGGCTCCGCGTGAACCGTAAAGTGCATTTGAAGCGGCATCCTTCAACACTGTCATGGTTTCGATATCGCTCGGATTGATATTGTTCATGTTTCCTGAATACGGAACACCGTCAATGACATAGAGAGGTTCGGCATTGACCTGACTGGAAATTGTACCTATTCCTCTGATACGAAGGGACGGCGCAACATCGAATGAACCGGAAGAAGTGGTCATCTGGACTCCGGCAACCACACCTTCAATAGCCCTCGTAACATCAGTCGACTGGACTTTGGCAATATCCGAAGACTTCACTACGGCTGCAGATCCGGTAAATGATTCTTTTGTTGCCGTACCGAATGCCACAACGATTGTTTCATCGATAAGCTCTGAATCCGGATGAAGCTGGATGTTTATTACAGCCCTTCCGTCAATCGCGACTTCCGAATTTACATAACCTATTGATGAGAATACCAGAATCCCGTCAGAAGGGACCATAATGGAGAATGAGCCGTTTTCATCCGAGCTTGCTCCTGTCATCGTATCTTTAAGCTGGATTGCAGCAAAAGGTACCGGTTCGCCGCTGACAGCATCGGTAACCTTACCGGTCACTGTTATGTTCTGAGCGAACATTGTCACAGATCCGACAAGAAGCGACAACACTGCGAAAAAAAATTTAATTTTCTTCATGGTTGAACATTTAGTTAAACATATTAAATAATAAATTTGTGCACATTTTAACGGGCGTTTAAATGTGCAAGAATAAAAATCTCGGAAATGGTCTATGCGTATATCAGAGTCAGTACGGAAATGCAGAACTTCTCTAGTCAGGAATATGAAATCAGGAAATACTGTTCTCAAAGGGATATCAGAATAGACAAATGGATAACTGAGGCCCGTTCCGGCATGCTTTCCTATGAAAAACGTACTTTGGGCAAAGTCCTCAGGAAAATGAAAAAAGGAGATCTTCTGATATGCTCTGAGATTTCAAGGCTGGGAAGGAATATGCTTATGATAATGTCGATACTGAACTATTGTTCGGCAAAAGGGATTTTCATACATACAATAAAGGACAATTTCGATTTGTCCGACAATATAAATTCGAAAATAATAGCATTCGCATTTGCTTTGGCGGCCGAAATTGAACGGAATCTCATATCCCAGAGAACAAAAGAAGCTCTGGCTGCAAGGAAGGCAAGTGGAAAGAAATTAGGACGTCCCCCGGGTACATCCAAGAAAAAGATTTCAATTTATAAGGAGAAAGATAAAATCAAGGAAATGATAGAAAGGCACGAGTCCATATCTTCGATTGCCAGGCATTATGGAATACATAGAAATACACTGAGAAAATATATCGAAGAAATATTTGAATGATTTTTTACAAATCACAAATTCCTTGTAATATTTTCCAAATAGTAACAAAATGTAACTTCCTGCGCAATAATTCTTAAGAACTATATCAAAGAGGCTTTTTCCGTATAAATGTAGCTTTGAATTACGCTGTTATGCTATTTGGATATTAAAAAAATCATTCTTATGTTTGCAGGCTCCGGGCGATTTAAACGCCCGTTAAAAAAGGCAATATATGAAATTTCACCTATATATGTTTAACTAATTATATTTTGCTTATGAAAAGAATCAGATTGTTTTTTACGGCAATGCTGGTACTCTTGACGGCAGTCTCGGCTTTTGCTCAGAATGAGGAGGTTGTAGGTGTCGTTGTTGACGCTGCGAACGGGGAGACGATTCCTTTCGCATCAGTCAGGGTAAAAGGGACTATGACAGGTGCATCTGCAGATATGGACGGTGCTTACAGCATCAATGTACCATCGAGGGAGAGCGCTGTGCTTGTCTTCAGTTTTGTAGGATACCGGACTGTAGAAATTCCGGTCAACGGCCGTCGGGAAGTCAATTGCTCCCTGGAAGTCGATGCCACGACATTGGAAGACGTTGTGGTAGTGGCTTACGGCTCTACAAAACGAGAGGCGATGACGGGTTCCGTAACATCGGTTGACGGAGAAACTCTGGCATCAATTCCGGTAACTTCCGTGGACAAGGCTTTGGGAGGAAAACTCGCCGGAGTATCCATAACATCCACAACCGGACAGCCGGGTTCCAGCACAAGCATAAGAATCAGGGGAACATCCTCCATCAATGCAAGCAACGGTCCTCTATGGGTTGTAGACGGCATTCCTATCATGACGGGTGACCTGGCCAACAGCAGCATTGCAGACATCCAGTCCAGCCTGATGACATCTCTCAATCCGAATGACATAGAATCAATCACTGTTCTGAAAGATGCCGCTGCAGCCGCCGTATACGGTTCCAGGGCAGCAAACGGAGTGATTCTTGTGACCACCAAAAGCGGTAAGGAAGGCAAGGCTACATTCGATGCACGCGTAAAATACGGTGTACAGTGGTTCCAGTCAGATACAGGGTACAGGATGATGACAGCGGAGGAACTGCTTGATTTCCAGCGTACAGCTGCAATCAATGCTGGAGTGGATCCTGACAACCCGACTTCACAGTATTACCGTCCTCTGTCCCTGCTCAACGGCGAACTAACCAACTATCTTGATTATTTCACGAAGCTCGGACAGGTTCAGGAATATGAACTGAGTGCAAGAGGAGGAACAAGCAAGGCGAAGTATTATTCTTCGATTTCATATCATGACAATGACGGTATCTTGTATGGTGACGACTATCAGAGAATTCAGGCCAGGACCAATGCAGACTACAAGCTTCTGAACAATCTTGAGACCGGTGTAAGGGTGAATGTCGCTTATACGAAACAGAACAACACTCCGACAAGCGGTCTGGCATATGAAAGCCCTATCTTTGCCGGAATGAGCTTCTATCCTTGGATACCGAAATACGATGAGAACGGAGACTACAACACGAATATACCGACCAACTCCAACCTGAACCCGAGGGCTTCTGCAGAATACAATATCAAATCTCTGGAAAGCTACAGGTTCAACGGGACCATGTACCTCAAATGGGAACCTGTAAAGAACCTCGTAATAGAAACCAAGAATTCAGCCGAGGCGGTATTGTCCGACCAGCATCTTTACTACAGCGAAAAAGTCGGTTATGACAATATCACTCAGGATAACCAGAACAAAATCATGCAGCTGACCACCTCCAACACAATCAATTATGCTAACGTGTTCGGCGGTTACCACTCTTTCAGGGCGCTCATCGGTCAGGAGGCAAACAAGTATGTAGCATCATCCGTATACAATGAAGCTGTCGGAGTAAATCCAGAAATTCCTTATCCTGGAACTGCCGACCAGACAAAGACAACCATCAGTACGGGAATCACACGGAAAGCACTGCTTTCATTCTTCAGCATCGTGGACTACAACTATGACAACAAGTATTTTGCCCAGGCGACGTTGAGAAGTGACGGAAGCTCCCTGTTCGGAGAAAAGAACAAATGGGGTGTATTCTGGTCTGTTTCCGGGTCATGGAACATCAACAGGGAAAGTTTCCTGGAGAATTTCAAACCTCTGGATATACTGAAACTGAGAGCCAGCTACGGTGTGAACGGTAACAACGGTATCAGTGCATATCAGGCATATGGCGTATACAGTACAATCGTCTACAACGGATTTACCGGCATGTATCCTTCCAACCCTGAAAACCAGTATCTGTCATGGGAAAAGAATGCCACATGGAATGTAGGACTCGATTTCGGATTTTTCGGAAGAATCCGTGGAAGCGTTGATGTCTACAAACGACTGACAAAAGACATGCTTCTTGACAAGAAGGTGCCTCAGACATCCGGTTTCTCCTCAAATTTCATGAATACAGGTTCTTTGAGCAA
>CASGDV010000098.1 GCA_949300335.1 uncultured Bacteroidales bacterium
TCAACATGGCGAACCGGCGCACCCCGGGCGGCGGTGTACTGAACGGAGCCGCCGCACAGGAAGAAACCATCTTCAGAAGAACTAACATATTCCGCTCACTGTATCAGTTTGCCCCCTTCGCAGGAGACTACGGCATCAGGAGATCTGCTCTCCAATACCCCATGGACCGGAACTTCGGAGGCATCTACACCCCTTCGGTCTCAATATTCCGTGAGGAGGAAGGCAATGGATTCCGCCTGATGGAAGAGCCCCGCGAGCTGGGCTTCATATCCGTAGCAGGCATGAACCGCCCGGATCTGAGGCCCAATGGGATGATCGTAGATCACCTGGTCGAGCCCATCCGCCACAAGATCCGCACCATCCTGCGCATAGGTCTGGCACACAGCCACGACTCCCTGGTGCTCGGAGCCCTCGGATGCGGTGCCTTCTGCAATCCTCCAGCCCAGATAGCCTGCCTCTTCCATGAAGTCCTCATGGAAAAGGAATTCGCCGACAAATACCGGCACATCTCCTTCGCCATCCTAGAGGACCACAACTCCCGCAGAGACCACAACAGCGAGGGCAACTACTTGCCTTTCAAGCGGGAGTTCGAGATTTGAGTTTTTTCAAATTTTCGGTATATTTGCAAGAAATCGCGCTCAAAGGTATACACTATCTACCTTTAAGAACGATTTCCTGCAAGTAATTTATTGCCGTCTCAACTCTTCAAGGCTTAAATGGAACGCGCATCCTTAAATATCGTTACGCTGGTAGATTCTTTCCCTTTTCCATACATAGTTAAAGTTGCTTATACGACACAGTATAAAGTATTCCGGTTCCTATCTGCTGCCTATTGAACAGTTCAAGATCCATATTCCAATCTTCTCTGAAATCGCGGTCGGCACATTCAGCGTTATCTCTTCCAAATGGTGCCCATCCTTTTGCAATACCTGCATCTGGACGTATGCAGACCTCTGCATTATCAGCCTTAATAGTCAGACACCTCTCATGCTCAACATAGCCAGTGTCTTTAATTTCCGGTTCTATTCCAGTCAACTCAGATATAGCATCCTTCAAGAAAGAATTTCTCCTATTACCGTTGGCAAAATCCCTTACTGCATTTACTGGCACATCTGAATCTTCAATTGAGACGATATTTGTGACGATAACCTTGATTGATACCAAATCTAAGTCAACTTCATTCTTCAGACCGGAAATCATTTTTGCCAAAAGCATACAGCCCAAGGGCGTTTTTAGGTATCTATCAGAATATTCAACAGAAACAGCCTTGCCATGTAGATTGGATATTATTCTATTCCAATCATCAGTTTTCGGAGCCTTCAGAGTATCAAAAAAACGACCTAATGAGCTATGTTCTGTTATTCTATATTCGAACATAAAGGAAGCATCGCCTGATGAGAAGGCGCTCAACAGTTGCTCTCGATTCATATCGGTGTATGACAAGGAATTTGACTGCGTAGTCATGAATACATCTCCACTTCCCCACTTATTGGAATAAGAAGTATCAATTTTTTCACCGAAGTATGTTTTTACGGTTTTGTCATTCATATGCACAACCATCAACGGAAGCAAATCTGCCGACAATGTATTTTCAAGACATTTAAAGTTATTTTTGAATACTTCGGCAATTAAAGTTGCACTATCGGCTGACGAAAGTGATTTTACATCCGGGACGCTTGGAAGTATAAAAGCAACGTCAACGCCTCCTAGGGACAGCTCTGTTAGAATCTTCTTGAATGGGAATGTCTCCACATCCCATTGGGAAATGTTGTCATTGATAAAGATTCTGATACTGGAAATGTCCTTATTCCTTGTGAGTTGACAAAATTCTGTCGTGAAGTCAGATGTAACAGCATGAGAATCGGGCATTAAGCGACAAATTTCCTCTGGAACAACACGGGCCTTGACTTCTTGTCTTAACCATTCGAGAGCCTTAGGCCGGTTAAGATAGTTCATATACCATTGCGATCTGCGGTCAATAAGACACTTCGTGCAGGACCGTTCACAGTCACATTTTTCAAGAGTCTCCAATGCCATTTTCAGGACTTCATCTTTGTATTCCCGGAATAACAATGAATAACCTGCTCCTCCGAGAGCAGTATCATATATGAAGATAGAATGATTTGTACCATCATAACCGAATTCTATCTCTCCATCGTTGACACCTAGCAACTCAGTGAGTTTACGGCTGAGAATCACGCCAAGAGAATAAAGTGTCTCTGAGTCTTCAATCAGATTGTTGTCCTTGTCATAGAACTTGATTTCTACAAAGTCTGTCTGGTATCTCCCGACCAATAGCACGTGGCGTCTTACTGCAGCACCATCATTTTCACCACCGGGACAAGGAGTCGAGGCTAAAAGATGTTGATGGCCCGACAGCATCTGCGCGGAATCCGGTGAGTTTTCTGATTTCATCCTGCCGCAATAAGGACAGAAAGCATATCCATACCCACTCGTTCCTTTATTATAAAAAAGAATCTCGGATTTTGGTGTTGAACAACGGATAGACATTTTTGCAGAATCGGTCTTCGGAAGCCATGCATCCATTTCAAGTAAAATAGGCTGAATGAAATTCATGCCGCCAAGAGTGTTCATTTTTCGCGTCGGAGCCGAATCCCATGCTACGGAGAACGCTGCAGGTTCAACGACTTCTGTAAAACGCTGGTCTGTCGATAATGAGAAATCTTTTATACCATGCATG
>CASGDV010000099.1 GCA_949300335.1 uncultured Bacteroidales bacterium
GGCTGATAGGCCTCCCCTGTATCAAAACTGTATATCTTCAGATCTTTCTCGTTCCGGAGCAGATAAATGTCATCGAATTTTTCAGCGAGCTTCGGATATATGGATTCGATATACCGGATCAGATATTTTTCTTCCGATGTCCCGAAACAATCCTCATATGCATACCAATCCGCACACGACAAATCCATGCGGAGTTCAGGATTTTCAGTCTCCTACATTGACTTTCCGTACTCCTTGTCAGAAGAACTGTCCAACGCGAAGTTCTGGGATTTTTCACGGAACACATCCCTGACATATTCGGACCGGAACTGCTTTGACCCCTTATATTCAGATTCGGGTATCTGGCCTTCAATTCAGAATACTTGAAGGCATCCGACCGGTTGATTGCCGCTCTGATAACATGACTGCCCAAATCCTTGAACTTGAACATCCGATACGGTATGGAAGATGTCTGACTGTCTTCATTCCCGAAAATCAGTCCGGTACTCATTCTTCCGCTGTTGATGTGCACTTTATAAACCCTGTTCGATATGCCGTCTCCAAGCGAAACGACATCCTCGTTAAGCACATAGGATTCCTGATCGTTTACAAAGACATATCCTCTGTTATATAACTCAGTTTCCTTGAACGAGGCCTTCAGCTTGAGTTCCACCGTCTTCACCTTTTCCGCCACAATACCGGTCTGCACCATGGCGGTACGCAATTCATGTATGTATTTAGGATTGCTGACGCTATGATAATGCAAGGTTTCCAGCACCCGCAGCCTGTTCGTCGTATCCTGATCATATTTCCGTTCGCCTACCGGCAATTCGCCTGTCGGCTCTGCAAAAGGCATATATCTGGCGCCGCGGCCTATCAGCTGCGCTTCCTGCATGGTGGTCTTCCCCACTTTTCCCTGTCCGGAATCGCGCGTCTCATAAAGGCGGACGATGTCAAAGAGATTCAACACATCCCATCCCTCATTCAGCATATCTACGGCAAACACGGCACGTATTCCATTGTCTTTTGACTCCAACGAATTCAATTTCGACTGCTTGTCCGGCGAAATATTGTTGCCGTCCACCAACAACAGATTATCTTCCTTAAAATCCTCCTTGATTTCAAGAAGCAGGTTATCCGGCTCAATGCCATTCTCAGCCATGTATGAAAACACATCAAGCATATCGCCCTTGGCATTGACTGCAATGCGCTCAATATCAGCAACGTTCAATTGCCTAATCACATTTATGAACTCATCATGGAACCGTTTGTTCTCGGCAATCGTTTTCGATTTCAGCATCATTACCGGCTTGATGTCCTGGTTGATGCCGGCAAACAGTTTCCTCTTGTATTGGCTGAGCAGAACGCCCTGTACGGCCCGGTCCATCGGGGACAAATCACTTTGTACTACAGAGATTTCTTTCGAATAACCGTCTTCGCGGAATTTTTTCAAAGGATAATCGAAAATCACTTTGTTTTCATATTTGTCCGCGATATTCTCGTCCTGAAAATCTTCGGTTGCCGTAAACTCCAGCAATACATTGGCCTCGTTACTCCGGAAAATATTCATGACAGTCGTTTCCCAGTC
Organism: uncultured Bacteroidales bacterium; assembly: GCA_949300335.1. Lineage (GTDB taxonomy): Bacteria > Bacteroidota > Bacteroidia > Bacteroidales > UBA932 > Cryptobacteroides. The sequence continues at coordinate 1,568 of CASGDV010000099.1, forward strand.
CCCTGTCTGCTCAAATTCAAGTTCAGGAATCGAAGCCTGCATATCACCGGCAAGCATAGCCCGGCCTTTCTTCGTCGCCGTATTCGAGTGGTGCGCCTCATCTGAAATCAGGACAACCTTATGCTCCGCAAAATCATCATATGTCACCGAATTCTCCCTCGGCGAGTTCAACGAAGCGTGCAATCCCTGAATTGTATTCAGACACAGATTGATGCAATCTCCGTCCGCTGCCTGGAAATTGTCGACAAGCCTTATTTCCACCTGTTTGTTCCCGATGTGGACCGATTGCCCGAAAAGATATTTTGCCGAAGACGGATTCAGGAAATTGTCTTTTGTCTTTTCAATGATATTCGAAGAATCCACAAAGAAAAGGAAATTCCTGTATCCCTGTTCATAAAGATAAAGCATCAGACCAGCCATTATCAATGTCTTGCCACTGCCTGTCGCCATATGGAACAGCAGATGCGGTTTCAATTCCTTCGCGTCAAAGTCATTCTGCCAATATGTAATGAAATACCGGAAACACTCCTTCTGATAAGGCCGGAGTTTCATATTCGGGTTGAGTGAGGCGGCAAAGTATTCAGGCAATCCGACTTCTGCAATATATCGTTTGCCGAATTCTTCACGAAGCGTATCCTGTAGCATCTTCATCGCAATTACCTCGCTTGATAGAACAGATTGTTTATCCTCTTGTCATGCTCACTGATGCCGAACTCCATATCATCCATTTCGGAATATGGCACATACAGCAAGTTCTTGTCCAGACATTCCATAAGGAAACGCTTCCGGTCTTCCATGCACAGTTTTGCGAAGTCTTCGGCATTACCGTCTATTTCCTTTGGATTGACTTTCCAGCTGAGAAAACCGGTTTCCTGCATATTTTTCCAGACATCGGCAAGTTCTTCCGATGTCGCCGCACATTCTATCTCATCAACAAACCGTTGATTGGCTTTGGCAAGTTCGCAATAGACAAACGAGCCGCCGCCTTGCCAGCCGTTCCTTTTAGACACCCCGCTTTGTTCGCCTCCGATTACTTTTTCCAGTCTTCTGCACGTAATGCCGACATGCCTGTCAAGCTGCTCTACCATTATGAATCTCCGCCGCATTTTCATTGCGACAGCACCTGTAGTTCCCGTTCCGCAAAAAAAATCGAGGACAATATCCCCTTCAGATGTGTGCGCCCTTATGATACGTTCTATCAGCTTTTCCGATTTCTGGCCCTTGACTTCATCGTCAGGATCGAGCATCTTTGAAACAGTTTCTCCCGAATATGAGACAATGGCTATACTGTTAAGGTCGTCATATTCATTGCCGTTCCAGACATCCTCGACAGGATACCGTTCCGGACCGTTTTTCGCACAATCCTTATATTCGCTTTTGGGAATATAATATTTGTTGAAAACAAGATGGCCGGCGTCTTTTGAATAGAAAAGGATGGTATCGTGATTCCTTATCCAGTTGTTATCCGCCGTCTTGTAGCCTGAAAGCCAGCCGATACGCCATATTATCTCTCTCTGGAAGTTCTTTTCGCCGAAAATTTCATCCATCAGCACCTTAATGTAATGGGCCTGATGATAATCAATTTGGACATAGATGGCACCGTCTTCCCGCAAAAGCGTCTTGGCGACCTCCAATCTGTTTTTCATGAAGGTCAGCCATGCGGAGCGATTGAAATTGTCATTGTATCCGAAGGTGTCATTTCCGGTATTGTATGGAGGATCTATGTAAATCAGCTTCACTTGTCCGGCGTATCTGTTTTTCAACGAATGCAATGCGAGCAAATTGTTGCCCTTTATGACAAGATTGTCATTCATGGATATGTCCTCCGCCTCACGCTTTCCGGCGGCATCGCAGCGTTTGAAGCCGGTCAGCACTTTCGGCTCCGTCAGCCTGTTTATTTCATCGGGAGCGAGCAATTCATTCCAAAAGACTTCATTTCGTCCGGCATCCTCTTTTGTCTGGCCTCCCTCAAGGACACAATCCTTATAAGGCCACGACAGGACGACTTCGCGGCTTTCAGACAAAAACTCCCTTTCATCATTTGTAAGACCTGTCTTGTTTTTGAAAGAAGTATAGCTGTCCGGCAAAAACCGTTTGTTCATGACAAATCTCTGGAACTTCACTTTATCGAAAACCTGAATCCCGGTCACCTCCGTAAAGAAATTCCGTCTCATTCCGTCGTCAGACAGCAGTTTTGCAATCAGATCGGGACGCATGGCCAATGCTGCTTCCACTATCTTGTTTTTAAGCAGCACTCCATCTTCCGTACAATAAGTACTGTCCATCCGGAGCAAGTCCTCCAATTCTGTAAATAAATTCCGATTATCCATAGTGTATCCTCTTCCAATTAAACATGCCTTACGCATGAGATGCATAATCTGAACAAAAATACGCAGAACGGCATGTTTACGCAAATGTCGCTGAAAAATTTCAAGATTCCGAAGAAACTGTTATTTTTGCGCCCCGAAAATTGAAAATGTACATTTTACAGGAGAATTTATGCTGACTATAATTTCACAGATGGCTGCGCTCTTCATCCTGATTCTCGTGGGATACGGTGCGGCGAAACTCAAGATAATAGACGGACGCTTCTCGCAGCAGCTGTCGGTGTTCGTGATAAATATCAGCAGCCCCTGCCTGATAGTCTCATCGGTAATGGGAGACATCTCGCCGGACAAGGGACTGATTCTGCCGGTGCTGGCCATCGGCTGCGTGACATACGCATTCTTCGTGGCGGTGGCGATGCTCCTTTCCCGCATCATCACCAGGAACAAGGATATGCAGGGCATATATGGATTCATGCTGACATTCGGCAATGTAGGCTTCATCGGGTACCCGATAGTAGCCTCGATTTTCGGCAAATACGCCATCTTCTATGCGAGCCTGCTGAACATCCCGTTCACTCTCCTGGCCTTTTCACTCGGAAAGAAGATGATACAGGGAGGCTCCGGAGGGCTGAAACTGGACTGGAAAATACTTGTAAGTCCCGCCATGATAGCCTGCTACCTGTCCACGTTGATAGTAGTGTTCGACATTAAGGGCCTGCCGAATATAGTAACCACTCCGATAACCCTGCTCGGGAACATCACGGTCCCCGCTGCCCTGCTGATAATCGGTACGTCCATGGCACAGATGGATCTGCGGAGGATTTTCTCCGGGAAATTAGTATGGGGCATATCTATTCTCCGCCTGCTGGTCCTGCCAATAGTCATCTATTATTTCACACGGCTCATCGGCTTCAGCGGCGACATCCTCGGCATCAACACCGTCCTCGCAGCAATGCCGGTCGGCACATACGGAGCGATGTTCTGCCTCCAGTACGGCAAGGACGAGACCGTCATGGTCCAGGGAATCCTCATCTCCACTCTCCTCTCGATACTCAGTATCCCCCTCATTACGCAGATACTCTGACATCACATCCTGTCGGTGAATAGGATGCCGTCGAGGTGGTCGGTCTCGTGCTGGAAGATGACGGCAGTGAAGCCGCTGACTGTGTCACGCACAGTATCCAAAGTGCGGATGTCCACATAACTGATGACGACAGTCTGCGAACGTTCCACTTCGCCGTATATTTCCGGTATGGACAGGCAGCCTTCAGGTCCGGTCTGTTTCTCGTCGGACAGGTACTCCACACGGATATTGGGATAGACCTCGAACGGCTCTCCGGCCTTGTCGAATCTCTGGACGGCGACCACCCGTCTTTTCAGACCCACCTGCGGGCCAGCGATACCGACTCCGTCCTGCGTGGAATCGGTGACCGTGGCTATCATCCTGTCTGCAAGCCGTCCGAACCGCTCCGAACGCAATGCTTTCATAGGAAAATCAATGCATTCGGAGCGGAGGACCAATGAATCCTTCCTGTCGTCCACCGTCAACACACGCATAATTCCCGCTGCATCGATGATATCCTTTTCAGCTCCGGTCAGACGGGGTGCATTGTCCGCAGAACAGCCGCACACTGCCGCCAGAACAGCCATCACAACCCCTCCGGCCAAAATAAAATCCCTGATTCCTGCCTTCATTTTCAGTACAATTTCCAGACAAAAATACAAAATTCCATGGTTCCCCACAGGATGCTTAAACTTTCACGAATTCATCTATGAGCATTTCCCTCGTTTCATCGATGAAATAAGACCCGAGGCCAAGTGTCGAACGTATCATTTCGTCTTTGGAGACGGCATTACACATCATAAGTTGCTCGACATATTTGGCTACACCTCCGGTAATCA
>CASGDV010000100.1 GCA_949300335.1 uncultured Bacteroidales bacterium
AGCGGTCTGCAGGGTGAGCACTTCCCGATCTTGGTTGTCGGTATAGGTTACGGCGGTGTGTCCGTCCTCGTCGGTCACGGTTGTCTTCTGCAACGTTCCGGCAGGATAGTATCCCCTGAGAGAGAGCGTTCCGTCGGGTGCGGCGTCGAACATGCGCACCTCGTTGGCGGTGTTCATGGCATACTGTGTGCTGACTCCCTTCTGTGCGGTGTGCCAGTTCTTTCCCGGTCCGGTCTGCCGAATGGTTCGGCTGAGCGGACTGTCCTCATACTCGCAGAGGGTGAAGGCATAGGGCGCGTCGTCCGTCCCGTAACTGTTCCAGTTGGCGGCGTTGAATGCGTCGGTATGGAAGGCTCCGTTGTTCGCCTGCCGGGCATAAGGGATGAATTCCTTCTCCACCTGTCCCATCACGCCATACCGGTACGGCTTGATGAGGTCTTTTAGTCCGTCGGGTGCTCCGTGCACTTGAATCTCCTGCAACTTCCGTCCGAACCCGTCGGTATAGACCACGTCCTCCACGGCCTGTCCGTTGCTGCTGATAAAGGTTCGTTCCACCTTGTAGTTCTTCGATTGGCTGTATTCATAACTGTCAAGAAATGATACATGTACTTCTCCGTTCATATTCCGGCTGTATCCTTCCTCGTATGCCACCACGCGGTATGTACCTTTTTCATGAACGGTGAAATGCAGACTGTTTCCTGTTCCCGGCAAGGTGTCTGTCGGAACCTCATCCTTGAGCAGGCAGTAAGTCTTTTCTTTTTCAGAACCGTTTAGTGTCAGTTCAACCGATTGGCCTTGAATGAGAAGGCTGTCTCCCTGCAAGGTATAGACCTTGAAAGACGGCCATATATTTATAGAATTGGATTCCAGTTCCCGATTGCCGTGCATTGCTTTGATGTGATAGGTTCCGTAATCTTCAATTCCTCTGAAATAAGCGCAACCTCTCTGTGAATCCAAATATCCGTTTTGTTCTTTATACAGGCTATAACTGACGTCCGTCTGTACTATTTGAAGGAAAATGTCATAGGTCTGTGTTATACTGTCGAATCTGCATTGCGGATTGCCCAGGTCGAAGATTGTACCTCCTCCTCTTTGGTTTATGATCAGTATGTTGTTTTTTAAATTTAAGATAGACTGTAAGGAATCGCTCAAGTTTGGGGCAATTCTGGCAAGTATTAATCCTCTCATTTGATTGGGGTTGTCAGAATAGTCGATGCGCATGGATGGTTTCCATAAACTGCAGCGTCCTTCATTACAGATATTACAGATCTCTTTCATCATTTGTGCTGTCTTTTCGGATACTTGGCTGAATTGCACGTCAAACAGTGCCATTTCTCCTTCCTCTGAATAAGGCCCTTCTTTTATGAAGCGTGACTGGATGGAAGTGATGTATTCCAGTTCCGGATAATCTTCCACAATCAGACTGTCGTTCATGGTTATCTCGGTTCCGTTTTTCACGCCACGTATCTTATAAGTGCCTGTGCCGTCGCCTAAAAAGAGGATAGGTTTTCCGTTGCCTGGTTTCGAGGTTAAAGATCTGTTGTCTTTATAAAGAGTATATGTTACATCTTTATCAGAGCCGGATAGATATATCTTGGGCTTTCCTCCAATGATGGTATGCTCTTCTCCCCATACGTTGAACATCTTGAAGTCTTCTAATGGTCCCGGTACGGATTGTCTTATTAACAATGATCCTTTGGGATTCAGTAAAGACAAGATGGCCCCGTTACGTTCCTGTCCGGTCGTATTTTCTTCGGCCACAAGATGAATCTCGCCAATGGGATTGTTTGATGTAATGGGGACTACATATTCAATATCAAGCCAGGGTATGTGAGCAATCAACGCACTTTCATCGATGTTTTCTCCTGTTATCCCTTTATAGTAGATTACAAACTGCTGTCTGTACCCATTCAGAATCATTGGTGATTCATTGGGCGACAAATCTATTCTGGGCGCGCTGTTTTGCCCGATGGCTATCAGGGCAAACAGCATCATGCTTATTATAAAATACAATCGTTTCATGATAATACGTGTTTTTCTGGTTATTCATTGTTTGTTACAGTGTGATATTCATACTCTTTCCGGATGTGCCCGTTCTGGTCGGTGATGCGTATCACCCTGCCAGCTGGGTCGTATTCGTAGAATTCGGCTTCTCCGCTCTGGTTGAAGCGGGCATGCACGCTGTAGTCATCGTTATAGACGGTGGCGTCTAACTCATATCCTTCCGGAACAAGGTACATGTGGCACCGGTCAATAGGAATCCTTATTCTCAGCATGGCACCGGCATCATATTGGCTGAGGTCTATCTTGAAATGCGCTATCTTCAATTTTCCCGTGCTGTTCTCAAAAGTC
>CASGDV010000101.1 GCA_949300335.1 uncultured Bacteroidales bacterium
CTTGCAGGAAACCAGACCCGCAAGAAGGCACAGCCCTGGAATAAAAACTTTCAAAACTTTCATCTTTACTATAAATTATTATTGTATATATTCTTTTTTCCGGCCTTCCGGCCAATTTTCCCGACCTTCCGGTCAATTTCCGATTGGCCGTGGACGGCCAATATCGTTGTTTTTCTGTCTGTTAGGACCTTATCATTGCCGTCAGGCACCCTCGTCTTTTCTGATATCCGGCAGGACGGTATTTTCACAGATGCAAAAATACCTCAATACTTTTATACGGCATTTGTATAAATGTCGTATTTATTTGTAAATTTGTCACATCGGGACTTGAAATCCGGTCCGGATATTATAAAATTTGTCCGAATAGGACAATGTTTGTAAAAACGGTACGTGCATGAAGACTTTGAATATGCAACAACTGTGCTCGTTCGCGCAGGATGACCAGAAAATCGAAGGCAAGTTCGCTTTGCTTACGGTCAATGATTCCGCTATGCTTCATAAATTCCGGGTGATAGGCTGCAGAATCATGCTTCTGGTGTTTTCGGGAAGCATGGAAGCGGAAGTGAACGGGAAAAACGTGGTTATGGAAAGGTGTGATTTCCTGGATATTCTGGAAGGGACCAGTTTCAGTCTGTCATCCGGCAGCCCGGATCTGGATTTCTATTGTGTCCTGACATCACGCGAGTTTATAGTGGAAGTCCTTCAGAATATCGTTCCGGGACCGAAGGACTATTTTTCCCTCTTGCTGGTGAATCCTGTCCTCCGCCTGTCGGCCAATGCTACCGCCAAACTTTTCAAACAGTTGCGTCTGGTAGATGATGTGCTGTCTGATCTGGGACACAATTACAGGACGGAGATGGTACGTACGTATTTCAAGGGCTTTGCTCTGGAACTGGGAAATCTGCTTATCAGGGAGCAGCATCTTCCTGCGCTTGACAAGCAGACCCTTGCTGTAAAGGATACCTTGATGGCCAATTTCATGGATCTGGTATGGAAGAATTTCAGGGAGAGGCGGGAGGTGTCTTTCTATGCGAAGGAACTTTGCGTGTCGACCAAGCATCTGGCCCGCGTGGTGAAGTCCTGCACCGGGAAGACTCCGCATGAGGTGATAGATGCGGAAGTGCTGGGCCTGGCCATACAGCTTCTGAAGAACGAGGAGATTCTGGTGCAGCAGGTGGCAGACATCCTCCATTTCACCGACCAGGCGGCTTTTTCGAAATTTTTCAAGAAATATATCAAGATGTCCCCGTCGGAATACAGGCGGAATATCGACTGAAATTTCGTATATTTGTCTGGAATACATGTGAAATGGAAAGACCATGAGATATCCCATAGGAATACAGGAATTTGAAAAAATCCGTAACGGAGGTTATGTCTATGTGGACAAGACCGCACTGATTTACAAAATGATATCAGAGGGTGAGTATTATTTTCTGAGTCGGCCGCGCCGGTTCGGAAAGAGCCTTCTGGTTTCCACGATGGAAGCATATTTCCAGGGCAGGAAAGAACTGTTTTCAGGCCTGGCGATAGAAAAACTTGCTGAAGACTGGACAGAATCGCCTGTGTTTCGTCTGGATATGAGCGGCAAGACATATCTGACAGTGGATGATCTGAATGATACTCTGGACAAGAATCTGAAAAAGTGGGAAGAGAAGTATGGGGTGGAAAAGAGTTATAATCAGCCAGATCTGCGGTTCCAGGATATAATAGAAACCGTAGCCGAGAAAACAGGACGGCAAGCCGTAGTCCTGATAGACGAGTATGACAAGCCTATGTTGGATGCTCTGGGGAATCAGGAACTTGGAGAAAGTGTCAGACGTATCCTGCAGGGATTCTACAGCGTAATAAAGAAGGAGGGCCGGTATATCAGGTTCGGTTTCCTGACAGGTGTCACGAAACTGGGCAGGCTGAGTGTGTTCAGCGGGTTGAACAATCTGAATGACATTTCCCTTGACTCTCGTTATGCGGATATCTGCGGTGTTTCGGAAGATGACCTGCATGAGTATTTCGGTGACAGTGTGAAGGAACTGGCGGCAGAGAACGGGCTTTCTGCAGAAGAATGTTATGCCAGGCTTAAGAAGTGGTATGACGGATATCATTTCAGTGAAGACAGCCCAGGTATATATAACCCTTTCAGCCTTCTCAATACCCTTCAGAAAAAGAAGTTTCATGAATATTGGTTCGAGACAGGGACTCCGACATTTCTGGTCGAAATCATGAAGAGAACGTCATTCGATGTTTCGACACTGGAACACCAGGATGTGGATTCCACTCTGATGAGTACTGTCGATGCCATATATGAGAATCCTGTCCCGCTTCTGTTCCAGACCGGATATCTGACCATTTCCGGCTACAATGCCGATTACTTCATCTATCATCTGACATTCCCTAATCTGGAGGTCAAACGTGGCTTCCTGAACTATCTGCTGAAGTATTATACGACATTGAACGATGTATCGGGCAGTAATGTAGTGTTTAGCCTTTCATCGGCACTGCAGCAAGGAAGGCCGGAAGATTTCATGTCTGTCCTGTCATCGCTTTTCGCCGGAACCCCATATCAGATTCAAGGAAATGCCGAGAAGGACTTCCAGTATGCGATCTATATCATTATGGAGCTTCTCGGTATATACATCGATGCCGAGCGGCAGACCAGCAACGGCCGTATCGACCTCCTGATCCGGACCGACAGGTTCATTTATGTCATCGAACTGAAAGTGGATTCATCGGCAGAAGAAGCTCTGCGCCAGATCGAGGAAAAAGGTTATGCCAAGCCGTTTGCATCAGACAGCCGCCGCCTCTACAGGATCGGAGTGAACTTCTCCACCACCACCCGCCGTATAGAAGAATGGAAGATTGAGTAGTCAGAATACATATTTTTTCGTGCCTCGTAAGGGAGCACGATATGAGACAGGATTCCATTTATATGGGAAATAGTGTACATTATGGGAGACAGATTATGGAAATTAAGAAGACAAAACTGGCTAAATGCCAAGAAAGTGCAGTAGATCAATCAATAGAGAACCTTGGTGAAATAGCTATCTTCAACAATGAAGACGGTTCCGTACATGTGCAGGTAGATGCAGTCAATGAAACGATATGGCTGAATCAAAAAGGTATAGCCGAGCTGTTCGGGAAGTCTACATCTACAATCAACGAACATATTAACAAGATTTATCTGGAAGGTGAATTGTCGGAAGAAAATACAATGAGAAAATTCGGAATTTCCGAATTTTCTACCAAGCCAACTAATTTCTACAATCTTGACGTAATAATTGCCGTAGGGTATCGTGTAAACAGCAAGCGGGCTACAGCTTTCCGTATATGGGCCACCAAAATTTTGAAGGAATATATGGTCAAAGGCTTTGCATTGGACGATGAACGATTCAAGCAAGGGCATTCTCTCAGTCATTTCAAGGAACTGATAGAACGTACTTTACTTGACACACTTTAATTTACACCCTCCCCATTCCTTGTAGAATTATGTATGTTCCAACTCTGCATTTCAGTTAATTCTCAGACATTTTGGCGTGGCAAAGTTAGTGTTTTAATATATTCTATCAGGTAATTGATGATTTGTCGTGGCCAAGTGTATTTATTGATTACTCTTGTTAAATATCCTGGATGGTATGTGCGTATTACAGTCCTATGCGCAAGAACAGAGTCAGCGGAAAATATTAATTCAGCGCATTTCCTTATACTAATATTTTTTATCCATGGTTTCATATCGTAATTACCGAACCTTTGCTTGATGAGATTGTCGTATCTGGGGCCGGTCGTCATAAGAATCAAGTCAGGATTGCATATTATGATTTCTTGCTTGACTGCATTGTCAAATAAGGCGTTCACTACAGGATCATATCCTGGCTTTGCTGTATAACCGACTTTGGCTAAGTTGTTTGTTATTATTCTAATACCAAGAGATTTCGCGGTAGTGTCTAATTTATTCACAAGGTTCCAAAATGGGGAATGACAATCACGGTCGGGATTGTTGGAAAAAAGATCGTACAGGCTCATAAGTTCTTTGACAGACGTTCTTTCAGAATATATTCCATTGTTTTTTTCTCCGTACCAACAGTTTGTTACCTGGCCGAAAATCATTATGCGAAGTTCACTGTTGAAATAGTCGTCACTGGCAGCAAGTAGATATGGATTACAGATAAAATAGTCACACATTTTATCATTACATGCGAGAATGCAGTTTGCCACTTCTGGCATTAATGAAGAATATAAATTGTGTAATTCTTCGTTAATGGTATTACTTGCGATGTTATGCATTGCGATATTTTCTATTTTTACCATAATTAATAAATTTTGATGCAAAGGTATTCCTTAAATTTTTGATTTACAATATGATATTGTCAATAAAGAATACCATGATTAAGGCATCTTTGATAACCTTAATCATGGTATTCTTTATTGGTGCTTCAGGTTTCTCATTATTTTAAGCAATTAACCCTCTTTGCCCGTCTATGAAGTTAAAGAGGAAAACGCACTTTCAGGTCCGGTTCAGAGTAGAAGTTCCCAATACATGGTCTCTGGTGAATCTAGCTCAGATGTTTTACAAGAAGAATAAAATTGTATATATTCAATTGTGTAGTGGTTGCGTAATTAGATTTGATGTTAAACATTTTCCTGATTGGAATTTGTTATTCTTATTGCAATTATTATATTTGCAATTATTATATTTGCAATAATTAAAATTATAATAATGTAGCATCGTATGAAAAAACAGGCATTCCAGAACCCGTTTGTGGTGGGGAAGTACATTTCGGACGAGTATTTCTGCGACAGGAAGAAGGAGACGGATTTCCTGATCCGGCAGATACGGAACGGACGTAATACGGCTTTGATTTCCCCTCGCCGTATGGGAAAGACAGGACTTATTCAACATACATTTTCTGTCCCTGATATCCGCAGGGATTTCCATACATTCTTTGTTGATATATATTCTACCGGTTCATTGGCGGAATTCGTCTATTTGCTCGGCAAGGCCGTCTATGATGAACTGAAACCGCGGTGGAAAGTATTGCAGGAGAAATTCTTTCAGACAATAAAGTCGTTGCGTGCCGGTTTCAGCCTCGATCCTGTAACAGGAGAGCCGAAATTCGAAATAGGGCTTGGAGAGATAGTCTCTCCACAGACTACGCTGTCAGAGATTTTCGAATATCTGGAGACAGCTGACAAGCCGTGCGTAGTGGCGATAGATGAATTCCAGCAGATAGGAACATACGGGGAAGCGAACATCGAGGCACTGCTGAGGACAGAGATTCAGAAATGCAGGAATACTGTGTTCGTATTTTCCGGAAGCAAGAGACATCTGATGAACAATGTGTTCAATTCTTCTTCAAGGCCGTTTTATCAGAGTGCCATATCTATGGGACTTGAGCCGATACCTTTGGATATTTATGCGGATTTTGCTTCAAGTATGTTTGAAAGGTACGGACGGCATATCGATATTGGAGTTACGGAACGTGTTTACAGAAACTATGATGGCTGTACATGGTTTGTGCAGATGATGATGAATGAACTGTTTGCACTGACGGAACAAGGGGAAAACTGTACTGAAGACAAGATCCCAATGGCGGAACATAATGTAATTTCAATCCAGGAAAACAGTTTCAAGGACTTGTTATCGAGACTGGCCCCGAAGCAGAAGATGCTGCTTCAGGCTGTGGCC
>CASGDV010000102.1 GCA_949300335.1 uncultured Bacteroidales bacterium
TTTTCTGGTAGCCGGATATTCTCTGAAGACTATCCGACATTCTCGAAGCCGCTGCCTTGCGAACGGCTTCCGACAGGACTGGTGAGAACGATTTGCCGGACAGCACAAAAAAGCCGACCCAAAATTACTTTTGAATCGGCCGTCAATCATGTCAAAAGTCAAAAACGCATATTTTACATCATTCCGCCCATTCCGCCTGCAGGCATTGCAGGAGCTGCTTCTTTTTCAGGAAGATCAGCTATTGCACACTCCGTAGTCAAGAACATTCCTGCCACAGAAGCCGCATTCTCAAGAGCGACACGTGAAACCTTGGTTGGGTCAATAACACCCGCTTCGAACATGTTGACATATTCTTCAGTACGAGCATTATATCCAAAATCACCCTTGCCTTCACGTATTTTCTGGATGATGACGCTTCCCTCAACTCCGGCATTCTCTGCAATCTGACGCAAAGGCTCCTCAATTGCGCGTGCTACGATATGTATGCCCGTAGTTTCATCCTCATTTTCGCCTTTAAGGTTCTTCAATGCCTCTATAGCACGGATATAGGCAACTCCGCCTCCCGGTACTATACCCTCCTCAACGGCAGCACGCGTTGCACTGAGAGCATCTTCAACCCTGTCTTTCTTTTCCTTCATTTCAACTTCCGTTGCAGCTCCGACATAAAGTACGGCTACTCCACCCGCAAGCTTACCAAGACGTTCCATCAGCTTTTCACGGTCATAATCGGAAGTTGTGGAAGCAATCTGCTTTCTTATAAGCTCTGTCCTTTCGGCTATATCTTCCTTGTTTCCAGCTCCGTTTACTATTGTAGTATTCTCTTTTGTTATGACAACTTTTTCAGCCTTGCCCAACATATCAGGAGTCGTATTCTCCAAAGTAAAGCCTCTTTCCTCCGAAACTACTACCGCACCTGTAAGAGTAGCGATATCCTGCAACATCTCCTTACGACGGTCGCCGAAACCTGGAGCCTTTACTGCAGCAATCTTCAACGTACCACGCAGTTTGTTTACGACAAGAGTAGTAAGAGCTTCGCCATCCACATCCTCAGCGATAATCAGCAAAGACTTGCCTTCACGTGCTATCGGCTCAAGTATAGGAAGCAAATCCTTCATCGTAGAAATCTTCTTGTCGGTAATCAGAATCTGCGGAGCATCCAGGACAGCTTCCATCTTGTCTCCGTTAGTCATGAAATAAGGAGAAATATATCCCCTGTCGAACTGCATACCTTCGACAACCTTGACCTCAGTTTCCGTACCCTTGGCTTCCTCTACCGTTATGACGCCGTCCTTTTTCACCTTGGACATTGCATCCGCAATAAGTTTTCCGATATAACCGTCATTGTTTGCCGATATCGTACCGACCTGTTCGATCTTCGAATAGTCGTCACCAACAGCCTGACTCTGCTTCTTGAGGTCCTCAACAACGGCAGCCACAGCCTTATCGATTCCTTTTTTCAAGTCCATCGGATTAGCACCTGCCGTCACATTCTTCAAGCCGACATTTATTATCGCCTGAGCCAGAACAGTAGCGGTCGTCGTACCGTCACCAGCCTGATCGTTTGTCTTGGATGCGACTTCCTTCACCATCTGGGCACCCATATTTGCAAACCTGTCCTCCAGTTCGATTTCCTTTGCTACAGTAACACCATCCTTTGTTACCTGCGGTGCACCGAATTTCTTGTCAACAACCACATTTCTTCCTTTTGGTCCCAATGTAACCTTAACGGCATCAGCCAAAGCGTCAGCTCCCTCTTTCATACGGGAACGTGCATCTATATTGAATTTTATATCTTTTGCCATGGTAATTGTCTCCTATATATTATTAAAGTATAGCCAATATATCCGATTGTTTCATTATAAGGTATTTCTTGTCATCGACGGTAACCTCGGTCCCAGCATATTTGCCATAAAGTACCACGTCGCCGGCCTTTACCTCCATAGGCTCATCCTTTTTTCCCGGGCCTGTAGCCAATACCGTTCCCTGTTGAGGTTTTTCTTTTGCTGTATCAGGAATATACAATCCTGCAGCTGTCTTTGTCTCCGCCTCTTTAGGCTCGACCAATACTCTGTCTGCTAATGGTTTAATCATAATGCTATTGTTTTTAATTTTATTCATTACAACCGGTCCTGAATCCACTGACTGCGGACAGTTCCGGACGGCACGTACGACTGAATCAAAAGCAGTGCCAACCGAGTCTCCATGACATTTTGTCACGACATTCTACCTGACATGTCATAAAGCCGCAGTCACCAATATCGGCAAATCCGGCATACAAGAATAAGGGTCCGGTCCCTTATTCGGAATCAGCCCCCTTAAGATCAACACATAACTGCCAGTTATCACTTTACCCCAAAACGGTATATGCAGATATGCGTGTATACATCGTCCGGATCCAGCCTCGTACTCGGGAACTGAGGATTATTCGGTGAATCCGGAAACTTCTGGGTTTCCAATGCAATTGATTCACGGAATCTCAAAGGCCTACCGTATTTGCCTTCAGTTGTGCCATCGAAAAAGTTGCCGCAATAGAACTGCAAGCCAGGCTGGTCAGTATAAACTTCAAGCGTTCTTCCCGTGGACGGTTCATATACTGAAGCTGCAAACTCGAGCTGACCGGCAGTTTTTCTGTCCAGCACCCAATTATGGTCATATCCGGAGCCGTTCTTCAATTGTATATGACTGTCTTCTATCATGTCTCCAATGGCATGCTGTTTCCTGAAATCGAAAGGAGTACCTTCAACATCGGCAATTTCACCTGTAGGAATAGAGACCGAATCTATCGGTATATATCTGCTTGCATTGATACACATCAAGTTATCAAGTATGGTGCCCTTGCCTTCCCCTTTAAGATTGAAGAATGAATGATGGGACAGGTTCAATACAGTAGGCTTGTCGGTACGGGCCTCATATTTGACGGAAAACTCATTGCTGCTGTTCAGCGAATATGTCATTATGATATCGATATTGCCGGGAAAACCGTCAAGGCCGTCGGGATGCACATAATGCATGACCAGTGAACTGTCTGTTTGAGAGATTACATCCCACACAACCATGTCAAGGCCTTTCATACCGCCGTGCAAAGTCTGTCCGTTGTTATTTTTAGGCAGAATATATTCGGTCCCGTCCAATTCGAATCTGCCATCCGCAATTCTGTTCGCATAGGTACCTACGGCCGATCCTAAAAAGCGTTCTCCCTTATTATCCACATATTTATCGAGGGTGTCGTACCCCAATACGATATCTTCATAGTTCCCATCCTTGTCTGGCGTCCAAAGAGACACCACTCTGGCACCGAAATTTGTCACCTGCATGACAATTTGTCCGGCTCTGACCGTATACAAGGATACTTTTTTACCATCAATATCCCCCTTGAAATTTTCAGAAGGAATCAGACATACCTCAGAGTTCTCCCCTTTGCATGCCGCAAACGCAATCATCAGAAAAATTACTAGAAATCTTTTCATTACGGTAAAGTTATAAATGATCGCAAACTTAACAAATTCCTGCAATAAAACACCTAACCTACCTGAAATTTTCTGGTTGCTCTCGAAAGCTGCCGTATTTCAATTGCCATCTGCTCGGATTCCTGCAATAGGTTGAGATAAAGATAGGCTACCGACAGATTCATATCTTTCGTACTCATGTCCCTTATAAGGACTTTCCTCATGTCCGAGAACTCTTTCTGGAGGAATTCCGTCCTCGGGTCAGACTCGCGGACAGCTTCAAAATCCCCGGAACGGCATTTGTCCGCTATAAAATTCATCAGTTCCAGAAGCATATCCCTTTTCGCGGCAAAATCTTTTGAATAATCTTCCGGAATAGGAGAAAAGTTATTGTCGATATGTTCATATGACGGCTCGGCAATACGTCTCAATGAATAATAAAGCTGTTCCATGCTGTTGAACAGCATATGGAACCACGCGCTCTTCTTCAACGCCCTCTCTGTTTCGGATGATCTAAGACACAGCGTCATCTTCTTTCTGAGATTTTTGAAATTGACTTTCTCCCGTTTAAGTTCGATTGTAGATTTGCGCAATATACGAACATTCTCCGTCATAAGACCATCGGTGACTTTTTCATAACATGCGGATATCATTTTAAGAAAATCTGTTTCACTGTCTGCAAGATAACCCGCAAATATCGTCCATGCCGCGTTTCTGTCATGGGATGTCAATATTCTGTTGACCGTATCCTGTTCCTTCCTGCCTTCCTTATGTTTGAAATTGATATTGTTGTGAATCAGAGCCGCAAGACCTGCCAGAACTATCAGTATTGCGGCAATGTTCCCGCCGAAATACATCACAAGAGCCAGAATAAAGGCGCAGGCGAATGCTACTGCAGCGGTAAGGAGCCATCCTCCGATAACCGACAGCACTCCGGTAATGCGGAACACAGCGCTTTCCCTTCCCCAGGCCCTGTCTGCGAGAGAAGTACTCATTGCGACCATAAAGGTAACATAAGTTGTGGACAATGGTAGTTTCAGGGATGTTCCCAATGCAATCAGCAATGATGCCACCACGAGATTGACAGAAGCCCTGACCAGGTCGTATGCAGCACCTTCCTCCATCTCGATTTCATTCTTGTCGAAACGTGAATCAATCCATTTTCCCACAGACTCCGGAGTGATCCTGCTGAAAAAGGCTCCGACGGAATTACCCCACCTTACCATGCTTCTGGCAACCCGCGATGTACCGAACATTTCATCGGATTCATCCTGACGGGCAAGATTGATTTCTGTTTCCGTAACTTTATGCGCTTTTTTTGAAAGGGCCAGCGCCATGACCATCACTATTCCGGAGCCGAGCAAGAACACGAAAGGAGTCGATGCCTTTTCATTGAGCACTCCCATCATATGAGCCGAAGGATCTGAGCTGCCCGACAAGACATAATCCTGATATGAAGCAAATCCTGAAAGAGGAACACCTATAAAATTAACCAGGTCGTTCCCGGCAAAGGCTGTCGCAAGAGCAAACGTCCCTATCAGCACAACGACTTTGAATACGTTTACCTTAAGCCAATACAGCACCTGCATAAGCACCGTAAAACCGCACAGGCAGCACAGCAGCAGTGTCCAGGTGTTTTCCCTGATCCACAATTTCAGTTCCGGTGTCATGAATGTCAGGTCCTTCGTTCCTTTGATAAGCATGAAATACACGATTGCAGTAACGGCAATACCCCCGAAAATACCTATCTTGTATCTCAGTTTTCCTTTATATTGGAAAGTAAACAGAATTCTGGAAATGTACTGGACAAGAAGTCCTGTCACAAAAGCAATGGCTACGGAAACAAAAATTGCCATTATCACCGACAAAGCTTTTTCAGTATTCATGTAATCGGAAAAGCCCAGACCGGCATCTGCCGAAACCATTTTGAGGATTGTCAGGCCGAAAGTCGCTCCAAGAAGTTCAAACACCATGGAAACAGTCGTGGATGTAGGCATGCCAAGAGAATTGAAAACATCCAGAAGGATAATGTCAGTGACCATGACTGCCAGAAATATGAACATAAGTTCCTGAAAGCTGAACTGTTCCGGTCTGAATATGCCGTGACGGGCAATGTCCATCATTCCGTTACTCATTATCGCTCCGAAAAAAACTCCCATTGCAGCTATGACAATAATTGTCCTGAAGCCTGCAGCTCTGGAGCCAATGGCAGAATTCAGAAAATTTACGGCATCATTGCTTACTCCGACCCACAAATCGGATACAGCCAGAACAAACAGAAAAATGACCAAGCATAAAAATATCCAGTCCATAGAACCATATTTTAAACAAGCGCAAAAATATATTAATATTGTTGGCTGTTTCTTACAATTCCGTTAACATTCCGTTACATTTTGGCGTAACAAAATATTAACATAATTTTAAGATTCACTTATAATAAAAGATATACTTTTGTGAAAATTATAAAAAACCGAATATGGATAAGCCCAGAATACTGATTGTAGATGATGAAATTGACATATCCGAAATACTGAAATTCAATTTGTCCAATGCCGGATTCGAAGTCGAGTGTGCGGAATCGGCCGAAGAAGCGCTCGGGATGAATCCGGACAGTTACGACCTGATTCTTCTGGATGTCATGATGGAAGGGATGTCCGGTTTCCGGATGGCTGAAATAGTCAGGAAAGAACTGAAAAGCGAGGTTCCCATCATATTCCTGACAGCCAGAAGCGCGGAAAATGATTTGCTTACCGGCTTTTCTGCGGGAGGCGACGATTACATCGGGAAACCGTTTTCCATACATGAGGTTATAGCGCGAATCAGGGCCGTACTTAAAAGGAGTACGGAAAAAAGAGAAGATAAGAAGGATGAAATCGTTGAAGGGAATCTCAGAATCACGTTGGCGAATAAAATGGTATACATTGACGGGAACGCGATAGTATTTTCAAAAAAGGAATTCGAAATACTTTATCTCCTTGTAAGCAACAAAGGGAGAATATTTTCCAGAGAGGAAATAATAAGAGAACTTTGGAAAGAATCTCCGTATGTGCTCGATAGGACAGTAGATGTGCATGTTGCAAGGATAAGGAGCAAGCTCGGAACATACAAGTCATACATCACCAACAGGTCCGGATACGGATACAGTTTCATGCCGGACAAATAAAAGTGACACTCGGATGAATACACGGAAAAGAACATACAGGAAACAACTTCTGAAATATTTCGCCGGACTGTTTACATTCTTCACTTTGATTCTTGTTGCATACCAGTTCAGGCTTGAGCGGAACTACAAGACACAGCTGCTTGAAACAAGGCTGTCATGTTATGCGGATATTATATCCCACATTGATGATTATGACCAGACAAGGACACTGGTACCGCCGGAAGTCAGGGTTACGGTCATCGAAAGAAACGGGAATGTAACATATGATTCCGTCGGAGATACCGAAATGCTGGACAACCATTTCATGCGTCCCGAAGTACAGTCGGCCCTGAAAAAGACGGAGGCATTCTCGATTAGGGAATCCGAATCCATCGGAATTCCTTATTTCTATTATGCCAAATGTCTCCATGACAGGATAATAAGGCTGGCACTGCCGTACAACTCAGGTGTACGCAATTATTTCAGGCCGGACACGTTCTTTCTCCTGTTTGTCCTTCTTCTGTTTACTATGGCGCTGTTTTCAATTTTTTTCATGTCCGACAAACTTGGAGAAGGTATCTCGAGACTATACAAACTGGCAGAAGATGCGGCAAACGGCAGGGTCGATTACGCAAACACCAAGTTTCCCGATTCTGAATTAGGAGATATTGGAAGACGGATTCTTGAAAGTTTTCACCGTCTGGAAGAAAGCAACGAGAAGATTGCACTTGAAAAGGAAAGACTTCTACTTCATATACATTATTATGATGAAGGCATAGCACTGTTTTCACCTGCCAGACGAAAAGTTTATTCCAATTCCAAATTCATCCAGTATGTCAATGCGATACTGGCCCAGCCGACTCCGGACATCGATGACATCTGGGACAGTGACAAATTTGCTCCGCTGAAAAAATTCCTGCAGAAAAACACATTTGCAAATAACGGGCAGGCACCGGTATTTCTGTTCAAGATTAATTCGGGAGGCCACATTTACGGAGTACAGATGCTAATTTATCCCGACAACGGTTTCGAAATCACGATAAACGACAGCACGAATCAGGAAAAGAACAGGCTGGACAAGCATCAGATGACAAACAATATCGCCCATGAACTCAGGACACCTGTGAGCAGCATCAGAGGTTATCTGGAAACATTGACAAGCATGGACAATATCCCTCAGGAAAAGGCCAGAACTTTCATTGAGCGCGCATATGTCCAGACTTTAAGGCTGTCGGACATAATCAGGGATATAGCCCTGATTACCAAAATCGAGGAAGCTCCGGAACAGCTTCAGAAAGAAAAAATATATCTCAAAAGCATGTCTGACGAGGTGTTCGAGGAATTCAGAAACCAAATAGAAGACAAAAATATAAAAGTTGAAAATCTTCTGGACGAAAAACTGTATATAAACGGCAACCATGCCCTGATTCATGCGATATTGAGAAATCTTGTAGAAAACAGTATCAAATATGGAGGAGATGGTATAACCATACATATCGAATGTTATGCAGAAAGCGACGGATATTGTCACTTTGCATACTATGACACTGGCAAAGGGGTCAGTGAGGAATACCTGTCCAAAATATTCGAAAGGTTCTACAGAATTTCCGAGGGACGGACACGCGATGCTGGAGGTTCCGGGTTGGGATTGTCTATTGTAAGGAACGCAATATTATTCCATAATGGAGATGTTAGGGCAGTAAACCGCGAACAGGGAGGTCTGGAATTCATATTCTCTTTAAGCAAATAAAAGATAACCGCAGGAGGCTTACACCATATCACAGCCTTATTCATATATTATATATGGTCGGATGACACCGTAAAACGGAATCCCTCCTACCTGACGGCGTGTCCCTCCCCTTCACGAAGCCACGGGCGGCTGAGGTTTTCCTCATGTCATCCCGACACGATTCCACAATAAGATTCTGTACTTGTTTTTTGGGGCATAAAGGGAAAGTAACGGATATCTCATTTGTTTTCAAGAAAATAGCCGTTGCTTATATTGTAAAGATAACATATAAATCCTACAATCGGAACGACTTTCTTCTTTTTCCTCCGTCATTGGGCGGATTTATCTTTGAAAATTATCCGGTGAGAAGAGTCAGCGCAATAATAGACCGTCCTGACATCTCAGGCATAGAGCTAACTTGCAATGGGGGCGGCACAAGCAGTTTCCATCCGCGGATACTCCTGAAGGTAATCGCGTATTCATATATGTGCAACGTCTGCTGCACGAGAACGCGAGCTACATGTGGATTCCGGGGATGTCCCGCCGGACTTCGTACGATAAACGTAAGCGTCTCCAGGATGACTTATTGCGTCGCGCGCAGGTTGAAACGGGAAGACGTGGCCTGCCGCAGCCTCGTGAGCAGCTCCCTTCGGGGCGAGTGAGACGGAGGCGAACACGTCCGAAGGGTGAATGCAGGCGAAGCCGGAACCTTGACGGAACAATGATGCCGCATCCTGAAAAGAAAAATCGACCCAAAATAGCTTTTGAGTCGATTCCTCCAGGGTGCCCAGTCGGATTCGAACCGACGACATTCAGAACCACAATCTGACGCTCTAACCAACTGAACTATGGGCACCATTTGAAATTGGACTGCAAAGATACACAAAAAATGCAATGTTACAATAGGTTTTTCAAAAAATATCTCAGACCTCATGGATGAAACAGACAATGAGCAGACTATTTATTAACTTTGTCGTTTCAAACCGACAAAACTCATGAAACTGACTCCTATATTC
>CASGDV010000103.1 GCA_949300335.1 uncultured Bacteroidales bacterium
TCTTCTTCTTGCGTACAAACATGCCCTAAAGATACACATTTCAGCCTTGCGTCACCCGAGTCACCACGATAAATTTTCAAAACTACTGATTTTGACATAGTTACAACTAATGAAATTTTAGACTGTCAAAGTCAGGAATATCTTTCCGGGAATAGATTCGAAACTTATCTCGAAGTCTTCCGGATTCACTTTTCCATTCCGTGTGAGACTTGCCGCAAGATCTTCCGGTATATATGTGCATATCTTCAGTCTGTCAAGGCCTATCAGGGAAACTATGCCTTCTCCTTTTCCGACTTCCTGCCACGGCTCGGCATATACGGATTGTATATATCCGTTGAAAGGTGCCTTTAGTTCCGTATATTCCAGATTGTTGGCGGCAGATTCATAAGCCGCCCTGTTTATCATATAGGCTGCCTTTGCCTTGTCATATACGCTTCCGGAGATATTTCCCTGGCTGTATAGCTTGTTTATCCTGTTATATTCCGATTCAGCTTGCACGAATGAGGCTTCTGCCTGCTGCATGGCGATATTGTAATCGGTTTTGTCAAGACTGGCTATCACATCTCCAAGACGGAATCTGTCTCCGGGATTGACATCAAAGTCTTCCATTTTACCGCTTACTCTGAAAGAAAGCAGTGTCTCATTATAAGGTGCTGATATAAACGGAAAACTTCTTGAAGAAGATTCTTCCATCCGGATTGCTGTGGCAAGCCTGATTTCAGGCGCATCATCGGCAACGGTCTCGTTCCCGCATCCCCAAAGCATTATGGCAGACAGAAGAGTCAGGACTATCTTATGACCGGTTCCAAATTTTCTTTTCATTCAATTTCATTTTTTGTGTTTCCGGCACAAAACTATCCCTAATGTCATTCCTTTCCCATTATGAAATGACCGAACCGGAAAAAATAACGGATGAACCGGAAAAAATTAATGCTTTTATATGGAGTTATTAATAGAAAATTAATATTCATTATCTAAATTTACACCGGTAACACTAAACTATTTCGGATTATGAAAGCTTTTAAATTGCTTCCTGCCGCCGTGTTGGTGGCCTTTGCTGTCAATGGGCCGTTTTTGTCGGCGCAGGATTATCCGTTCCGAAATCCGGATCTTCCCATAGACGAAAGGGTCGTGGATCTTATATCCCGAATGACACTTGAAGAGAAAGTCTCGCAGATGCAGTTTGTCGCACCTCCTGTAGAAAGATTGGGAATACCCGCCTACAACTGGTGGAACGAATGCCTTCACGGAGTGAGCCGTTCCCAGGATAATAAATAAAAAAATATAGCAAAGTGATGAAGAAGATATTTTTGACACTGGCATTGAGTCTGTCGGCATGTTTCATGTCGCCGGCCCAGACTGACGAAGCTTTCAGAAACGAACAGCTTCCCATGCATGACAGGATAATGGATCTCCTGTCCAGACTTACCGTTGAGGAAAAGATCGGCCTGTTAAGGGCGACATCTCCGGCCATACCGCGTCTGGGTATAGAGAAATACTATCATGGTAATGAAGCCTTGCACGGTGTAGTAAGACCCGGAAACTTTACTGTATTTCCTCAGGCAATCGGTCTTGCTTCCATGTGGAATCCGGAGTTTCACTACAGGATAGCTACGGCAATTTCCGATGAGGCCAGAGGCCGGTGGAATGAACTGGAACAAGGCAGGGGACAGAAAGGACAGTTCAGTGATCTACTGACATTCTGGTCACCTACTGTAAATATGGCCAGGGATCCACGGTGGGGCAGGACGCCGGAAACCTATGGCGAAGACCCGTATCTTTCCGGAGTCCTGGGGACACAGTTTGTCAAAGGTCTGCAGGGGAATGACCCGAAATACCTTAAAGTGGTGTCTACTCCCAAACATTTTGCCGCCAACAATGAAGAACACAACCGTTTCGAATGCGATCCCCAGATTTCGGAGAAAGTGTTGAGAGAGTATTATCTCCCTGCATTCGAGGCTTGTATAAAGGAGGGGAATGCCGAGTCCATAATGACTGCTTACAATGCTATAAACGGGACACCGTGTACGGCTGACAGCTGGCTGATAAAGGATGTGCTCAGAGGAGACTGGAATTTCGACGGATATGTAGTATCGGACTGCGGTGCTCCGGGACTGCTTGTAACCGGACATCATTATGCGCCTACCAAGGAGGATGCTGCGGAAATGGCGATCAAGGCAGGTCTTGATCTCGAATGCGGGGATGATGTATTCATCGAACCGCTGATGAACGCCTATGAGGCCGGCATGGTGACTGATGCGGAAATTGATTCGGCCGCATACCACGTTCTAAGGGCCAGGATGCGTCTCGGCCTGTTCGATAATCCGGAACATAATCCGTATAACAGAATTTCACCTTCAGTCGTAGGCTGTCCTGAACACCGGGAACTTGCATTGGAGGCGGCAAGGCAGAGTATCGTGCTTCTCAAGAATGACGGTACGCTCCCTATCGATACTGACAAAATCAGGTCTATAGCTGTTGTCGGAATCAATGCCGCGAATTGCGAATTCGGAGATTACAGCGGAACTCCCGTAAATGAACCTGTATCTGTACTTCAGGGAATACGGAACAGGGTAGGCAAGGATATCGAGGTGAAATATGCACCGTGGGTATCTTCGCAGGAAGGTTATGAAATCATAGACAAATCGTTTTTCCCTGAAGGACTCGAAGCAGAGTATTTCTATGTTTCCGGTCTTGAGGGACGTCATAAGACACGCAAGGATGCATGGATCAATTTCGAGCCGGCCAACCAGGCTCCGGATCCGTTCCTTCCGTCTTCTCCTTTGTCCATCAGGTGGACCGGAAAGCTTTGTCCGACCGTTTCAGGCAAATATACGATAGGTTTCAGGACCGATGACGGATGCCGGCTCTACATCGACGGCAAACTTCTTATTGACTCATGGATGACGAGGGCGGCGGTTACCGATGAAGTACAGATAGACCTTGAAGCAGGGAAGGAGTATGATCTGCGTGCGGAATATTTCGACGGAGGCGGAGAAGCCGTAGCCAAACTTATGTGGAGGACTCCGTCAGTCGGAAAACAGGACAGGCTTGCCATGTATGGTGATGCCGCTGAAGTCGTCAGTTCATGTGATATGACTGTAGCTGTCCTCGGTATAAACAAAAGCATAGAAAGAGAGGGACAGGACAGGAAAAACATTACTCTTCCTGCCGATCAGGAGGAGTTCATCGAGGCCATATATGAACTTAATCCGAATACGGTTGTTGTTTTGGTTGCCGGAAGCTCTCTTGCGATAAACTGGATTGATGAGAATATACCGGCCATTGTCAATGCCTGGTATCCGGGCGAGCAGGGCGGTACAGCCGTGGCCGAAGTACTGTTCGGAGATTACAATCCGGCAGGAAGACTGCCTCTGACTTATTACAGAAGTCTGGACGATCTGCTTCCGTTCGACGATTATGATGTGACGAAGGGAAGGACATACCAGTACTTCGAAGGCGATGTGCTTTATCCGTTCGGTTACGGCCTCAGTTATACAGAATTCGATTATTCCAAACTTAAGGTACGCAGGAAAGGCGATTCAAGACTTGAATTTTCATTCGTAGTAAAAAACACCGGTGGCATGGACGGGGATGAAGTGCCGCAGCTTTATATCCGTTTCCCGGAATCAGGCATGAAGATGCCTCTGAAACAGCTCAAGGGCTTTACGAGAATATCATTGGAAAGCGGGGCTTCCGAAAAGGTGACTCTCGACGTCGATATCGATGATCTGAGGATATGGGATGAGGATAAAGATTGTTTTGTCACTCCTTCCGGAAAATATACGTTCATGATAGGCGCATCTTCCGAAGATATCAGATTAAAGAAAGAATATAAACTGTAATTTGGTTACATTAACTTATTAATTAAAATTATGAAAAAGATCAAAACAATTTCAGCAGCCGCACTGTTGTTGCTTGCGGCGATTTTTTCAGGATGTTCGGTTTCATCTTCCGATGAGAAGAAACCGGATGAGAGAGTATTCTGTTTTTATTACAACTGGTATGGCAACCCTCAGCATAACGGCGAGTATGTGCATTGGGCTCATGGAATCATCGGAAACGGATCTTATGACGGACCTTCGGACCCGATACCGGGAGGAGACAATATTGCTGCCAACTTTTATCCCCAGCTGGGTACCTACAGCAGCACGGATCCGAAAACTATAGCGTCACATGTAAAGATGATGGCAGATGCAAGAATAGGCGTAATTGTAGTGACATGGTGGGGAAGCAACGATTTCGGAACGCCAGGACTTAAGGCTTTGTTTGACGAGGCGGCCGCAAATGATATGAAAGTATGTTTCCATATTGAACCTTACCCTGGTCGCAGTGCATCAAGTGTGCGCGAGAACATAGTTGCTTTGGAAAAGACCTATGGAAAACATCCTGCCTATTACAGAAAAGACGGCAAGCCGATGTTTTTCATATATGATTCCTATCTGATACCAGCTGAAGAATGGGCAAGGGTGTTTACTCCTGAAGGAGATCTGACAATAAGAGGGACGGAATACGATGCCATAGGAATAGGGCTTTGGGTTAAGGATAATGAAGAAGAGTATTTCCTCAAATCCGGACTTGACGGCTTCTATACCTATTTTGCAGCTGACGGCTTTACTTTCGGATCCACATCGTCCAATTGGGCCAAGATGCAGGAATGGGCGAAAGCAAACGGTAAAATATTCATCCCGTGTGCCGGTCCGGGCTATATTGACACTCGCGTAAGGCCATGGAATACTCCTACTGTCAGAGACAGGGAAGAAGGAAGATATTATGAGCGTATGTTTGGAGCAGCCATATCTTCGGGAGCTCCGTTCATAGGAATAACTTCATTCAACGAATGGCATGAAGGGACCCAGATAGAACCTGCAATACCTTTCAAGTGTGACGCTTTTGAGTATCTTGATTACTCTCCTTTGACTCCGGACTGGTATCTTAAGAAAACTGCGGAAATGGTAGATACATGGTAGGCCATGAAAGTATCTGATCTGTTATTCGTTGCTTTGTTTTCATGCATGATGTTTCCGTCATGCACTGAAGACAATATGAAAATATGGTATGATGAAGCCTCTTCCTGTTGGGAGGAGGCTTTGCCGATAGGCAACGGACGTATTGGAGCCATGATTTACGGCAATCCTGAACATGAAAGGATACAGCTCAATGAGGAAACGATTTGGGCCGGTTCTCCATACAACAATACAAATCCGAAGGCAAAAGTGCATCTTGATGAAATAAGAGAACTAATTTCCGGAGGAAAGAATGCGGAAGCCCAGATATTGTGCGACAGATACTTGCTTTCTTCCGGAGCACACGGCATGCCTTATCAGACTGCGGGAAGTCTGTGTCTGGATTTTGATCTTGACGGTCATGTAACCGACTATTATCGTGAACTGGACCTATCCAGAGCGGTTTCAAAAACGAGATTCAGGTCCGGAGACACAGATTTCCTCAGGGAATATTTCGTGTCTTTTCCGGATCAGGTGGCTGTAGTGAGATTGTCTGCATCGGATAAGGGATCTGTCACCTTTGATGCTTCATATGATTCTCCGATGGAAGGGATTTCCGTTTCTTCCGGTGACGGAAGACTCATACTTTCCGGGAAAGGATACGACTGGGAAGGTGTGAAAGGAGGAATAAGTTATGACGTTATATCGGAAATAAGGAATATAGGAGGAGAAATTTCATATCCTGACGATTCGACGGTACGCGTCACAAGCGCCGATGAAGTGCTGATATTCATATCTATAGGAACGAATTTCATCCGTTATGACGATCTTTCGGGGGATTCCGGTGAAGTCGCAGAAAAGTATCTTCGGAATATTGGCGACAAGGATTTCGGGGAGATGATGGAGGCGCATGTCAAAGCATACGGACATTATTTCAACCGTGTATCTATGGATTTGGGGCATTCCCCGCAGGAAGAAAAACCTACGGATCTGCGTATAGCGGAATTCTCTTCAGGACATGATCCCGGACTGGTATCCCTGTATTTTCAGTTCGGAAGATATCTGCTGATATGCTCATCTCAGCCGGGAGGCCAGCCGGCAACCTTACAAGGGATATGGAACAATCTTGTTGCACCACCCTGGGACAGCAAGTACACTTCCAATATCAATCTGGAGATGAATTACTGGCCCTCGGATGTTACTAATTTGCCGGAAATGCAGGAGCCTCTTGTAAGGATGGTGAAGGAATTGTCCGAAACGGGAAAGGAAAGTGCGGCTATGTATGGCGCAAGGGGATGGACCTTGCACCATAATACGGACATATGGCGTTCTACAGGTGTCGTTGACGGCGCCCAATATGGAGTGTGGCCTACTTGCAATGCGTGGCTTTGCCATCATCTGTGGCAGAAATATCTTTTTTCCTGTGACAGGGATTATCTTGAGGACATTTATCCTGTGATGAAGGAAGCCTGCCTGTTTTTTCTGGATTTCCTTTATCAGGACAGGAAAACCGGATGGATGGTAGTCACTCCATCCATTTCTCCGGAAAACATTCCTGCCGGAAAAGGCTGGGCGGTCACGGCAGGCACTACCATGGACAACCAGCTTGTGCGCGACCTGTTCCGCAATACGATGGAGGCAGCTTCGATTCTTGAGAAAGATGACAGCCTGGGGCAATGCATTGCCGAAATGGAAAAAAGGATTCCTCCAATGAAGACAGGCCGTTGGGGACAGCTGCGGGAGTGGATGGACGATCTGGATCATCCTGAGGACAGGCACCGTCATGTTTCCCATCTTTGGGGACTTTATCCGGGGGATCAGATTACTCTTTATGATGCTCCGGAATTGTTTGAAGCTGCCAAAGTGTCGCTGATGCACAGGGGAGACGAATCGACCGGCTGGTCAATGGGATGGAAGGTCTGTCTGTGGGCAAGGCTGAAGGACGGTAACCATGCATTGAAACTGATAAAGGACCAGCTGTCGCCTGCAAAGACCCCTTCAGGTGAGAAGGGGGGAACCTATCCGAATCTTTTTGATGCGCATCCTCCATTTCAGATTGACGGCAATTTCGGTTGCACGGCCGGTATCGCGGAAATGCTTGTCCAAAGTCATTCAAATGCTGTCGAATTCCTTCCTGCGCTTCCCGATGAATGGCCCGACGGCATCGTCCGGGGACTGAAATGCAGGGGAGGCTTTGAAATCGCAGAGATGAAATGGAAATCCGGAAAGCTGGAGCGTGCCGTACTCGTTTCGAATGCGGGAATGCCGCTCGGAATAAGGAAGAAAGACGGTTCCATATCGGTTACGGAGACGCAGAAAGGAAAAACTTATGTATTTTCCGAATCGGATCTGATCTGATATGTTCGTCGTGAAGAAAATATTGAAACTTAAGGAACTGACCAATATAATTATACACCAATTATGAAACCGAGAATTTTTCTGACTTTTATTCTGTTCCTGTTGCCTCTTGCTGGCATAGGACAGCAGAAGGTCGTAAGGTATCCCTTCAAGTGGACTTATACAGGCAATCCTATTGTCAACCACATGTACACCGCCGATCCTACGGCCAGAGTGTTCAATGACACCCTTTATGTATATTGTTCTACAGATCAGTATCCGGCACGCGGCTGTGATTTCATGGACAAGTATCATGTGTTTTCGACACCGGATCTCAAGACATGGACGGATCATGGTGAAATCCTGAGAGCTGACCAGGTTCCGTGGGGCAGGAAAGAGGGAGGCTTCATGTGGGCTCCTGATTGTGTATGCAAGGACGGGAAATATTATTATTATTTTCCTCATCCGAGCGAGACTGAATGGAACAACAGCTGGAAGTTCGGTATAGCGGTAAGTGACCGTCCCGACGGAGGTTTCAAGGTAATGGGATATATCCCCGGTGCTCCTCCTTTGATTGATCCGAATGTTTTCATAGATGATGACGGCCAGGCATATTTCTATATCGGCGGAGCCCAAGCGGGACATCCTTGCACCGGAGTCAAGTTGAAACCGAATATGATGGAGCCTGACGGAGAGTTTGTACCCATGGAAGGACTTGAGAATTTTCATGAGGGACCATTCGTGTTCAAAAGAAAAGAGATATATTATATGATTTATCCGGATCATCACGGGCATTCGGAAGGAAAACTGTATGGTAACCAGATGCTTTATGCTACAAGCGACAATCCGTTGGGCCCGTGGAAATACAGGGGTGTGATTCTGGATCCTACGGGAATAGAGACTTCCCACGGGTCAGTTGTGGAGTTCAAGGGGAAATGGTATCTGTTCTATCATAACGGAGCTTTGTCGGGAGAAGGCAATCTCCGCTCCATATGCTTTGACCGCCTCTATTTCAAGGGCAACGGAGAAATAAAGAAAGTCGTGCAGACAGGTGATTTCGACAAGGCAGACTTCATGCCTGCAGTGAAAAGAAAATGAATGTAAAACAGTAATATGATATGAAACTTTTCCGCATATTAAAATTTTTCGGGCCGGCAATTTTCTGCATAATGGCCGCAGACTCCTGTTGTAACAGTCATAAAGAATATTACGGACATAAGACAGATCCACTTCCGGATTCCCTGTGGGCATTTTCAACATGGATTTCCGTTAAGGATGCCCCGGTCGTGGAAGGAGCGGTTTTTGACGGAAGCAGGGCCGCGGATGGAGCAAGCTGGTTCCAAGCTACTTTTACGAATGATATGAAGGTAAGGAGTGCAAGGTGGATGACTTCGGGATTGGGGGTATATGACATTTATGTAAACGGGAAACTGATTGGCGAGGAAATCCTGAAGCCGGGTTTTACGCATCATGAAAAGACCAGGCTTTCATTTACTTATGATGTAACGGAGGCTTTGGTTAAAGGAAAATCCGGAAAGAATACATTTTCGGCACAGGTTACCCCCGGGTGGTGGGCGGACAAGATTGTGACTCCTGCAGGACATGAAGGGATGATCGGCAGGAAATGTGCGTTCCGCGGAGTGGTTGAAATCATATATGAGGACGGAAGCCGGGAGTTTTTCGGTACTGATACCGAGAACTGGTCCTCCGGCATTGCCGGTCCCGTTACCCATGCCGCAATTTTCGACGGAGAGGAATATGATGCGAATATACCCCAGGGATATGATACTCCCGAAAAATTCGGAAAACCTGAAATCAACAGAGAATTCAAAGGTGAAATCATACCTTCCGAAGGCGCGGAAGTATATTTCCGCCGGGATCTTGCACTTGACCCGGCTGAGGCTTATGTATGGAAAGATGTTTCCGGCGGCAGTGCGGATGCATACGGGAAAATCGTAGTGGACAGGGAATATGAAAACGGCCAGGAGATGGTTGTAGGGCCGGGAGAGAATCTTGTAATCGATTTCGGACAGAACTGCTCTGCCGTTCCGTCTTTTGTGTTCCGCGCTGATGAGGGGACGGTTCTCGAGTGTTTTGTGTCAGAAATCCTCAATGACGGCAACGGAGCAAAGGACAGGGGAATGGACGGTCCTGAGGGCAGCATACACCGTCAGAATCTCAGGATACCGGACAGCGGAATGAAATTGAAATATACATTCGGACCTTTCCGCGGATTCGTAGCATACACTCCGCGCAGTACATTTTTCGGATACCGTTACATATCATTGAAAGCCACGGGAAATGTTAAGATAAGGAGCATTTCCAGCATCCCCGTAACATCCGTTGCCGAAGATATGGAATGCAGCAGAATGATAACCGGGAACGAGCTTGTGAACAAACTTGTCTCCAATACATTGTGGGGTATGCGTTCCAACTATCTCTCGGTGCCGACCGACTGCCCGCAGCGCAATGAACGTCTCGGATGGACAGCCGACACGCAGGTGTTTACTGAAACGGGAACATATTTCGCCAATACCCTTTCGTTTTTCCGCAAATGGATGAGGGATATGTCGGATACACAAAGTCCTTCAGGAGGATATCCGGGAGTCGCTCCGCTGGCTCAGTACGGAAATGAGATGAACCGTCTCGGATGGGCCGATGCCGGAATAATAGTCCCGTGGACCATGTGGAAGCAATACGGTGATGTGGAAATAATAAACCAGTGCTGGGATTCTATGGAGAAGTTCATCACCCGCATAAACGAGGTGAAGTATGATCATAATGCACTGATGAGTGACAACGGAAATTACCAATGGGCGGACTGGCTCAGCTATGAACCGTTGGAAAGCTGCAGCGGCAGGGCTTTCGGACAGAACGGACCGCTTCCTGAAGCTGTCGAGTATTGGAATTACCTGAGTGCTTCATATTGGGCAATAGATGCAGGCATGATGAAGGATATGGCAGTTGCGAGCGGACGTGATGCTTCCAAATATGAGCGGATGGAGAAAAATGCAAAGAGTTATATAAGGACACGCTTTTTCAATGAGGAAGGGAAATTCAGGACAGAAATTCTGAACACTATGCAGACTCCTGCACTTTTCGCCTTGAAAAACAATATCCTTGACGGTAAGGCGAAAGAGAATATGATTGCCCGTCTGAAAGAGAATTTTGCAGCACATGAAAACTGCCTGCAGACAGGGTTTTTAGGAACGTCCATATTGCTGCCGACTCTTACGGAGAACGGAATGTCGGATATAGCATGGGAACTTCTGTTCCAACGCAAGAACCCGAGCTGGTTCTATTCAATTGACAACGGTGCAACTACTATCTGGGAAAGATGGAACAGTTACATGAAGGACAAAGGAATGGGACCTCAAGGAATGAACAGTTTCAACCACTACGCATATGGCGTGGTTTGCGAGTGGCTGTGGGAGACCGCTGCCGGTATTGCATCCGACCCTGCTGCCCCGGGATTCAGGCATATCATAATGAAACCTGTTCCTGACAGGCGTCTGGGATTCATGGAAGCGGAATATGAATCAGCTGCCGGACTGATAAGAAGTGCATGGAGATATGAGGGAGATGAATGTATATGGAATTTCACAATTCCGGAAGGCGCAGGGGCTTCTGTCACTCTTCCAGGTGAGACCGAATGCAAAGAGTATGGCCCGGGAGACTATACGCTCAGATTCTGATCAGGGCTTTTAAAATAGGGACAGTCGTAAAAAGATTAAAGTTTTATAACAAATTGATTGTCAATATGATATAAAATTAGTATCTTAGCAAGAGATAAAAAGGATACCTCCAACCGCCCTGGAAAAGCCGAATTTGGAGGTATCGCAAAAATAAA
>CASGDV010000104.1 GCA_949300335.1 uncultured Bacteroidales bacterium
AGCTGTCTTTCTATTTCTCTCAAGTTCGCATTTGTTGTAACGACAAGTGCTGAATTTTGTTTGTTTTATAACTCATGCTATTTATAAAATAGTATTGAATATTAATGAATTAGAAACATTTATATTTACGTATGAAAAAAACAATAATTATCATACTGATATTGTCGGTTGCTGCAATGTCGGTTTCATGCAATAAAAACAGATATTCCGGAAAAGCACAGGATGACACGCGTATCGAGATCCGTGTTACAGACGAAAACGGTAATTCCCTGTCGGGAATAACTGTATTTATGTTGGATAAGAAAGGATATGAATTGCTGAAGGAGCAGGAAGGGCACAAATCGCCTGTACCATTGACACAAAGCATGACGAACGGTGAAGGGAAAGCCGAATTCATTTTAAAATACCATGACTGGTTCACCAGCACCGGACAGATAGAATTGTATTTCGCGGTAATCATAGCTGACGGAATAACCTTCAAGGGTTGGTGGGGTGCCGGAGGTACAATCAATGCCGGGAGAAGAATGAATTTCCTGATAAAACTCGAGCACAGTCATCCTTCTATCGAAATTGACAAACAGCTGTTTACGGAAAACAATGTTCTCAAAGGTATTAAGAAAGAAGGAATAAAACGTCTTGAACTTCCGGACAATATCGTTTCGATAGCCGACGAAGCCTTCCTCAATTAGGAAATCGAAGAAATTGTCCAGAACGAAGGTCTCACACATATCGGGAAACACGCATTCAGGGGAAGCCGTATCTCCCGGATAAATTTTCCC
This sequence comes from uncultured Bacteroidales bacterium, assembly GCA_949300335.1. Lineage (GTDB taxonomy): Bacteria > Bacteroidota > Bacteroidia > Bacteroidales > UBA932 > Cryptobacteroides. Next base: position 780 of record CASGDV010000104.1, read on the forward strand.
GCAAGTCTAGAAGAAATAGGTGAACACGCCTTTGAAGACTGCTCCGAACTGCTGTCAGCCGACCTTTCGGGAACAAGAATAAGCAGTCTGCCGGAAGATTGTTTCAGAGATTGCGGTATAAAGGATATCAGGATGCCTGAAAATCTCATGAGAATATCATCTCATGCATTTTCCGGCACAATGAATCTGATATCTTTGGTATTGCCTTCATCAGTTGCAGAGATAGGCAGTTCGGCATTCAAGAGTTCCTCGTTGGAAACCATCGTAATTCCCGAAAATATTTCAGTCATAGGAAACAACGCATTTTACGGGTGCAGGAACCTGACTGAAATGAATTGCACAGGTCCGTCATCCCATACTTCAGGAAAAATAGGCATCGGAGCATTCGAAGGATGCAGCAGGCTTGAAACCCTGAGGTTTCCCGATTCGATATCCGAACTGGAAGGATGGACGGTAATCGGATGCAAAAGCCTAAAGGAAATCAGTGTCGGGAAAAATGTCCGGAAGATAGGAGATTACGGTCTGGTCACCAACCATCCGGTAAAAAAGATAATTTTCACATCAGCTATTCCCCCGGAACTGGGATCAAACGTATTCATCTTGGGAGAAGAGTTGACCTCAATCATTGTCCCTTCCGAATCGGCGGACATATACGTCAATCAATGGCCCGCTTATTCAAAACATATGGCTCTGCTCATCTGACATCATCATCCTTCGGCATAGGGTCAATGAGCGCATAACCTCTGGCATCCTTGATGACGGTTACCAGATACATCAGCGACAATATCACCAGAATGAAGACGGCTACGATATCCAGGGCGGAGAGAATGATCCCGCTATCCTCCGCCCCGCCAATCGTAACCGTGAACTTTCTTATCGGTGTGACATAAATCAGCACAGTATTCACAATGATCATGATTATCCTGAATTCCGTCGGTCCCAATTTCGCATAAGTAAGTTTGAACTCTTTTTTCAGATGGGCATTCACGCTTACATTTATCGTCAGCATAAGATAGACGACAAGAATCATAATCGCAAGTTCGAAGTGCACCAGACCTGACAGGCCTGCTCCTATGAACATTATTGTTTCATTGATTGCATCCACGGTATGGTCGAGATAATATCCGTATAGGGGTCTCTGTCTGTTTCTGACCCTTGCAAGAGTCCCGTCAAGCGAGTCGCCGTACCAGTTGATCACGAAGCCGAGTGAACTGAGCCACAGAAACCTTATGTCACTACCCGCCAGAATGAACCCTGCTGCAATCACGACTGCACCTATTGTCCCTATGAAAGTGAGTATGTCGGAAGTCACCCATCGCGGTTGCCTTTGAGCCAGCCATACAAGGATTTTCTTTTCAATTCCGTTCAGTATCGAGGTCTGAATCCTGAATGATTCTTCATGCTTTCCCATATTTCTTCAGTTATTTTTTTGTCTTTTTCAGTTCCGGTTCATAAACACTCCTTCTTACATGTTCCGAAAATGAAGCTATATCCGGGAAAGAATCCTGCATTTCCGGAGTTATGACATTTCCTAACATGACATGCTCCTTTCTTCCCCTTTTGTTGAACACTTCCGATGGAAGCCTCATTAGCCTGAGTCTCCAGTCTATCAGTCCGAGCATATAATAGAACTTCGAGTTACCGTCAAGAAATCTTACCGGAAGTATCGGAACGTTCAGCTTACGGATCATACGCATCACCGGTTCCTGCCATTCCCTGTCCCTGACAGCCCCCGTCCGGATGTCAAGGTCCGAAACGGCTCCTGAAGGGAAAATGCCGACAGGATGTCCTTCACGTACATGTTTCATTGCAGCCTTGATTCCGGCAATACTGTCGCCTGTAGGCATATTGCGTGAATTGCCGTTCGGAGTTACCGATATGAAATTCATGTCCATGGCCTTTATTCTGGACAGGATTTTGTTGACCATGACCTTGTAATCCTTTCTCAAGTGGCCGAACATATCCACAAGAATTATTCCGTCTATGCTTCCGTACGGATGGTTGCTTACCGTAATGAAAGGACCGTCTCCCATAGTTTCCAGCACTTCAGGGTTAATGACTTCATAAGCAACTCCGATATCCCTGAGAATCGCTGCGGCAAATTCCGGTCCCTTGTATAAACAGTTCCTGTCGTACAGAGCATTGATCTTGTCCACGGCAAGTATTTTCATGAGAAAACGTGCCGCGGAATTACCGGCTCCGCCCTTAAAAAAAGGGAACGAACTTTCCAATTCATCAATCGTCAGAAGAGGCATAAAAACATGTCTGGCAGTCATTAATCAATCTAAACAGAGTAAAGATAGAAAAAAATTGATAAATTTGTTATGACAAACGCAAATTGAGCCGAAGAGATGAAAAAAGTACTCGGATTCTTGAAAGAGTTGTCGGAAAACAACTGCAAGGAATGGTTCGACGCCCACAGGGAAGATTGGGCGGAAGTGAGAAATACAGTCTCTTCACTCACGGAAAAACTGATATCGGGACTCGCTTCATATGATCCGGATCTTACGGGACTGCGTGTCAGCGACTGCATTTACAGGATCAACCGTGATATCCGGTTCTCAAAAGACAAATCTCCGTACAAAACATGGATTGGCATATTCCTTTGTCCTGGAGGGAAGAAAAGCGGATATGCCGGATATTACCTGCATCTTGAAAATCCGACGGAAGAAGGAGGACTGCTGGGTTCTTCCATGATGTTTGCAGGCCTGCACGCCGCCCAATCCTTCATAGTGAAAAGTGTCAGGGAGGAAATATTGGACAACTGCGATGAATTCACCGGCAACATATCTGCCGCGAAAGGTTTCATTTTCGACACCTCCAACACGCTGAAACGTACTCCACCAGGTTTCCCGTCCGGAACTCCCGTGGACATTTACCTGAGAAGCAGGGATGTCGGACTGACCAGAACACTTGACATGAAAGAACTGACTTGCCGGAACTTTGCCGGGAACATGCTTGATTCCTTCAAACTTGCAGTACCGTTCGTCAGACAGATAAACAAAGCGGTAAAATATGCATATGAGATGAAGGATGACAGGTTTACATGCGACGGATTTTTCAATTAAAAAAAATAACATATGGAATTCGGAGAATTGGCGGCCAGACGCCAGAGTGACAGGAAATACCTTGACAGAAAAGTCACAAGGGAACAGGTTATGAAATGCATTGAAGCTGCACGGCTAGCACCGTCTGCATGCAATTCCCAGCCATGGCATTTCATTGTTGTGGATGACAGGGAACTTTTGCAGAAAATGTCTGAAGCAGCGGCCGGTATGGGAATGAACAAATTTTCCGCAGACGTTCCGGTAATGGTGGCTGTCGTGCTTGAAAAAATGAACTTTACGGCCAGGATAGGCAGCATGCTCAAGAACAAGGACTATTGTATGCTGGACATCGGCATTGCGACAGAGCATTTTTGTCTGCAGGCTGCGGAAGACGGACTCGGAACATGCATCCTCGGTTGGTTTGACGAAAAGAAGGTAGCAAGTCTTCTCGGAGTCCCGCGCAGCAAGAGAATCCCGCTTCTCATCACTCTCGGATATCCGGCAGGAGAAACCAGAAAGAAAATCAGGAAAGCAACTGACGAAATACTGTCCTGGAACCGATATTGAAAACATTTCAAACAATAACCATATCAATTATCGACACCATGAACAAAACATTGGCAATCATCTCGGGATCGGTCATTATGGCAGGCCTGCTGTCATCCTGCTGCAATGACAACAAACTGACAAAGGCTGAAAAGGAAGACGGATGGAAACTACTCTTTGACGGAAAGACCTTAAGCGGCTGGAAAGACTATAACGGGGACACGCTGACTGTCCCGTGGCATGTAGTTGACGGATGCATCCAGGCAAAAGGAACAGGAAGCGATGCGAACGGATACCTTGTCACTTCGGATGAATATGAAAACTTCATACTTTCTTGGGACTGGAAACTCTCCAAGGGTGGAAACAGCGGCATGCTTTACCATGTGGTCGAGAATCCGAAATTTCCGGTACCATATGTCACAGGACCGGAATACCAGCTCATAGATGAACCTAATTTTCCGGAAAAACTTGAACCTTGGCAAAAGCTGGGTGTGGATTATGCCATGCATCTTCCGGATACTTCGAAAATGAAAGTCAATCCATACGGAGAATGGAACAATTCACGCATAGTCTTCGACAACGGTCATGTCGAGCACTGGCTGAACGGTGAGAAAATCCTTGAATTCGAAGCATGGACAGATGACTGGTTCGCCAGGAAAAACAGCGGCAAATGGGCCGGGGCCCCGGAATACGGCCTTGCAAAATCAGGCGTGATATGCCTTCAGGACCATGGATACCCGGCATCGTTCAAAAACATAAAGATAAAGGAACTTCCGCGAAAAACCGGCCGGAAGGTAAGTCTTTTCAACGGCAGGGACCTTAGCGGATGGGAAGTCTACGGTACTGAAAAATGGTATGTGGAAAACGGACTGCTGATATGCGAAAGCGGTCCCGACAAGGAATACGGCTATCTTGCAACCAGAGAATACTATGACAATTATGATCTGACCGTAGAATTCCGGCAGGAAAGTGACGGGAACAGCGGAGTATTCATCAGGTCATGGGTAGAACCTGTGGCAACGGTAAACGGCTGGCAGGTGGAAGTCGCTCCGCAAAATTGCGATACGGGAGGAATATATGAATCGTACGGACGCGGATGGCTCGTACAGATACCCGACGAGAAGGAAAACATTCTCAAATTCGGGGAGTGGAATACGCTTAGAATCCGCGTTGAAGGCGACAATGTGAAGACTTGGCTGAACGGAGTCCAGATGGCGGATATGAATGACAGCCTGATAGGAAGAGGAAAAGGGAGGATAGCTCTTCAGATACATTCCGGCGGAGGAATAAAAGTGCAATGGAGGAATCTGGAACTGACAACCCTTTAGGCCCATGATTCTCAAATTGTATGACAAAGGCAACAGGGCGGAAGATATCGAGATTGTTGCCGGTTTACTTGAAAACGGAGGAATCATCATTTTTCCCACTGACACGACTTATGCCATAGGGTGTCTGGCCATGAAGGAACGTGCAGTGGAAAGAACTTGCCGCATAAAGAACATAGATCCGAAAAAACATAATCTTTCGGTAATATGCTATGATATGAGCACCGTAAGCCGGTATGCAAAGATGGACAATTCCGTATTCAAGCTCATGAAAAGGAATCTTCCCGGTCCGTTCACATTCATATTGAACGGAAGCTCGCAGCTTCCGAAGATATTCAGGAGCCGTAAGGAAGTCGGTATCAGGATGCCGGACAATGCGGTAATAATGGAAATTGCCGGCAGACTGGATGCTCCTCTGATGACAGCTACCCTGCCCCACGAACCTGACGAGGATATCGGATATCTGACTGATCCCGGACTCATTCATGAAAAGTGGGGAAATACGGTTGACCTCGTAATAGACGGAGGATACGGAGGAACCGAGGGGTCCACTGTGGTCGACTGCACAGGTGGATATGCGGAAATTGTGAGGGAGGGAAAAGGGACACTGATTGAATGAAACATACTATGATGAAAAGAATTTCAAGAAAGGCAATTGCAATTGTGTTGCTGATGTCCGCAACTTGCCTTTACGGTAAGGCAAAAAATGACACTACTGTAGTCCGGATAAACGGTTCTTTCGAACGGTCAGATTACTACCGTCCACGGTATTCTCCTGTCATGATTCCCAAAAATACGGTAAAGCTGATCGTTGACCAGTCATTCAGTACTCCGGACGGCAGAAAGTGCAATATAGACCTCGGTATTTTTGACGGAGACGGCTATGGTTTCAATAATTCCGAAGGGTTCAGAGGATGGTCGGGAGGAGCCAGGAGACATTTCGAGATATCCGAAGCCTACGCGACGCCGGGTTACCTTCCCGGAAAAATAGAAAGCGGGGAATGGAACATAGTGCAGATGCTTGTGGCTGACGTACCTCTTGTGGACTGGACTCTGGAAGTGACCGTGATTACTGGAAGACCGGAAGGAGAGAAATTCACTCCATGCTATGCGGCGGAAAGCGTGAACAAGACTCCCGGATGGTACAGAATTGACATGCATGTACATACGGAACATTCGGACGGAAAGAATACCCCTGTGGAAGTAGTGGAAGCGGCAAAGGAAGCCGGACTTGACGGTATTGTCTCCACTGACCACAACACGACATCATCACTGTCCCACTGGGGCAAAGTCCCGGCCGAAGATTTCCTTGTCATCAACGGCATGGAAGTTACATATGCCGAAGGACATTGGAACATAATAAACATATCTCCGGACAACTGGGTCGATTTCAGATTCAGAAGGAATGACAGGGAGAGATATGCGGAAGCAATATCGAAGGCCAGGAAAGATGATGTCATCCTGGTTGCAAACCATCCTTACAACGGGACATTCCGGCATGACAAATCGGCTATGGACTGTATCGAAGTCTGGAACGGTCCATGGGACAGGACAGATGCGGAAGCTGTATCCGTATGGCAGGATATGCTTGAATCCGGAGTCTACAAAGTTGCAGTCGGAGGTTCCGACTATCACAGGCCCGGGAATGTGATAGGACTTCCCCATACCGTCATAAAATCAGACGGTCTGTCCAGAAATGAAATCATGAAGGGAATCCGCGGAGCCGGATGTTACATTGCAGCCGACAGCGGGATATCAGTCACATTCGAGGTAACCGGAAACGATGGGAATAAAGCCGGAATAGGAGAAAGCATATATGCGGAAAATCCGGTAATATCATTTTCTTCCAACTATTCGGGAGTATTGAAACTGTATTCCGACAAAGGCCTGTTCTTCAACGGGAAAGCAGATGCCGGAGAGACGGTTAATGTCAAGGCCGTGAACGGAACCGGATGGGTCAGGGCCGAACTGTATGCCGCTGACGGAAGCATGAAAGCCTTGACTAATCCCATTTTCATCCTGCCTTTCAATGAAGACTCTTTATTTGCCCAACCATAATTCCAGCAATCCTCCCTTAGCATATAAGGAATGTGGAATCCGGAATTTTTCATAAGGTTTTCCATCTAGTTTCATGGAGCGGATCTGACAGTTGTCAGGTCCGTTTCCGTATGTCCTTATCGTAAATGTTTTCCCGCTGTAGTAATTCTCGTCCAGATGGATGATTATTTCATCGAAGAGCGGACTCGTTATATCATATGAAGGCTCGGCGCATGATCCTCCGTCCAGGCTGAAAAGACCTATGGACATAAGAGCACTTATACCTGCCATCTGCCCCTGATCCTCATCATTCTCGCCGTATCCGCGGTCAGGGGTGATTTCTCCGTAAGTCTTCATCCTTACCTGGCGCACCCAGTAATTGGCTAGTTCGGGATGACCTGCATATAGAAACACATGTGCATTCGAGCATCCGGGCTGGTTGGCATAGTTGGCATAGCTTCCAAGAAATCTGCTCTCCTCCGATTTCCTGAATGCCTCATCCAGTCTTATACACAACGAGTCGTTACCTCCCATAAGTCTTGCAAGTTCGGGAATGTCATGGGAAAGGCCGAACGTCGCCTGCCATGCATTTGCCTGGATATATCCGGAATATGAAAGCGGATCCAGATGAAGCCAGGAACCGTCTTTTCGTCTCGGCATGACCAGTTTCAGGTCTTTATTGAATGAATTCACCCACCCGTGGGAACGTCTGTCAAAATATCTGAAATCTTTCATTCTGCCCATCTTCAAGGCCATCTGACCCAATGCCCAGTCTTCAAAAGCCCATTGGATAGTCAATCCGGCATTGTCCGGACAATATCCGTGTTTTATATAGAAGTCAAGTTCATCGTCCATGTCGAATGCAAGCATACCACCTTTTTCGTGATTTCTCTTCATGGCCTTGAATCCCGACTCCGGATCCCATTTTCTGAATATACCCCTCTGATAGGCCGAAGTAATCATGGATGTCGCCGGACACCCTGTCATTATGTACGTATATGAACCTATTGAAGGTCCCCTCGGCAGCAGTCCGCCGTTCCTGTCATACTCCAGAAAGGAAGCAGAAAATTCATCGAGCACTGATGGATATGCAAGTCCCCAGAGAGTATTCAGATTCCATTGAGTGAGCCACAAGGCATCTGAATTGTACATATGGAAACATACTTTTCCGTCGGCATCCTTTGGCAATGTCCTGACATGAAAGTCCGGTGCTACGGTATGTATTCTGGTCTGCCTGCCTATACGTTCACCGCCTGTAAGATAGTCAGGGTATTCTCCGTTTGCATCATCAATCTTGTGTCTTCCCAGCAAAACATGCCACAAGTCCGTATATAGCTTGATTTTCTGAGAGTGCTCTCCCCCTTTGACCTCAATCCTTCCAAGCCATCCGTTCCAGACGGAACGTGCATTTTCACGTACTGCATCGAAATCCCAGGACGCACAGTCTTCGGCAAGATTTTCCCTTGCATTCTCAATGCTTACATACGAAACGGCAGTCTTTGCAAGAAGGATTTCTCCACGGCTTAATTTACCGAAATCCGCGGCTACCCCGCTTTCCGGTGATTGTCTGAAAGACGAGCCTTCCACTTTTATTATTTCATCCGATCCGTCCCATTCATCCACATCCTCGATAAACGAATTTCCTTTCCATCCGTCCATTTTCATGAAAGGTCTGTCAAACTGCACCGTAAAATAGACCCTGGCCTTGTCCACACCGCCCCATACCCTTCCTGAAGTCTCGAAATATCCGGAAATTTCATTCTCCGACATTTTCACGACGTGGGCACCGGACATTGTGGACGTAGAGATATGTCCTCCCAGATTCAGAAGCAGCGATGCCTTTGACTCTTCCGTATAAGTCATCCGGTAAAATCCGACACGGTCGGTGGCAGTCTGCTCCACCCATATACCGTAATCATCCAGGAAAAGCCTGTGGTAACCCGGCTGGACAATCTCTCCGTCATGACTGAAAGATGAGCGCCAGCCTTTGTCTCCGCTGCACGGATCTATGGTTCCGCTAACGGGCATCAGGGATAATCCCGAAATCATCCAGTTATGAATCTGGGGAAAGCCGAGTATCTTGTCCGAATTGTAGTTGTAGCCCCCACCACCCTGATTGATGTTTCTTGTCAAGGGAGCCGAACTGATCATGCCGAAAGGAATACTGCCTGTCACGAAAAAGAAATAACGTCCTCGCGCAGTCTCGATGAACGGATCCACCCATGATACGTAATCAGAATATGACTCCGGCGCAGGATATACTTCTATCTCGGACAGTCCCAACTGTTTGCCTTCCCCGTCCGTCACCTGGAATTCTATCCATTTGGTTTCCCTGCTTTCAAATTCCACAACCTTCGGAGCACCGTTATCGGGAATACAGTTCACCGCAATTGTGCTTCCGTCACTGAAAGTCAGACGGCCTCCGGCAGTCTGGCAGTCGGCGGCCGGTCTGTCATAAATAATCACTTTGTTGATATGGACCGGTTTTTCCCATTCCATCCTTATCCATGGAAACGGATAGGCCCTTCCTCTGGAATCAAGCCGGGTATCGGCAATCCACTCTCCTTTTCCGTCAATGCGTATTATCCCGTCTGTGACATTCGCACATGCGTGGCCGGCAATTTCGGATGATGCCGTGATGCGGGCAAGAGGTGCTATATTGTGGGGAGTCGATAACATTTCGGCCGACAATGAAATCATTATGGCCAGAATCAATATTCTTTTCATATCAGCGTCTTTTCAAATCCATGTTCGCAAGATTCCATGCATTCAGGAATGATGCCTTCGTTATTTCAATCACCTTGTCCCAGTTGAGCTTGTCCGCATGGTCTCCGGGCTTATGATAATCTGGATGTCCTCCGGTATGATACCATATAATCGGAATGCCCTTCAGTGCAAAGGATGCATTGTCACTTCCTCCGACAGGATTGTCCCAGGCATTGTAATCAGGATCCAGTTCCAATCCGTATTTTCTGATATCGTTCCTGAGCCATTCGCCGAATTCGGGAAATGCAGCCGTATAGAAATACGTTACCTGCATCGGTCTGTCCGGATTGCTGTTCCTGCCTATCATATCGAAATTGACATATCCGGCGACACGTTCAGGACAACAGAAATTATCCATGAAATGGCGCGAGCCCAGCAGGCCTTTTTCCTCCCCGTCCCAGAAAGCGATGACCACATTCCTCATAGGACGCTTTCCTTCCGCGACAAAAGCCCTTGCTATCTGCATCACGGCCGAAACACCGGACGCATTGTCATCCGCTCCGTTATAAATACGGTCTCCTTCAAGCGCAAGATCGGTTCCAAGGTGGTCATAATGTGCCCCGACCACAACATACTCATCTGGATTGCGGCCAGGAATGATTCCGAGAACATTCTGCATCATGACACAGGCAGTATCTTTTTTAATCTGGAATTCCTGGAAAAAGCCGCCATACATCGGAGCAATACCTGCATCCTTAAGCATCGATGCAAGAAAACATGCGGCAACTCGTGAATCCGGGGTTCCTGCTTCGCGTCCACAAAGACAGTCGTCGGACAGGAATCCGACAACAGCTTCTGCAGTGTTTCTGTTTATGCTTGAAAGCCCTTTTGCAGGGATTTTTTTCCCGTCTGCATCAATTGCACCTTGCAAGAAAAACGCTGCGGAGGCCGAAAGGAATATAAGTAAGCTGTAAATTCTCATCTCACAACAAGTTCAATTACCGTATCAATCTCATCAGGAACACTGTCGAAACACAATTCGATTCCTCCGTCTTTCGAAACATAGCTTACCGGAGCCTTGTCCTTGAAATATATTGCGCCGGCTACTTCCCTGTCGAGAGGAACGAAAATGACATTTTCCTCTGCATCCAGTATATGTATATAAAGCCTGTCTCCCTTTATGGTGGAAACGCCCCATTTCTGAGGCGGCATGTCTCCGCCGCGTGTACCGTAAATGGTTTCTCCATATACGGACATCCAATCACCTACCTCACGAAGACGCTCCACGGCAATATCGGGCAATGTTCCGTCCGGACGCGGCCCGATATTCAGAAGAAGATTGGCATTGCGCCCGGCAGCCTTCACCAGATAATGTACAAGTTCTTCAGGTGACTTGTAGTCATTGTCCTCGATGGCATATCCCCAATGATGGTTCATGGTTTCGCACGTTTCCAACGGAAGGGCGCTTATTTCCTGTCCGGAAAGTCCTGCCGTATTTTCTCCGGGAAGATCTCTCTCGAACATCTGGAAATCCTCTCCCGGATAAGGTGTACGGTGATGGTTGTTTCCTATTAGGCATGCCGGCTGGAGTTCATGAATCAGTCGGTACTGCTCTTCAAGCTGCCAGTCAAAATTTTCAGGATGATCCCATACGCCGTCAAACCATATCGCTCCTATTTTTCCATATTTTGTCAGAAGTTCCCGAAGCTGGTTGTTCATGAACGAATAATATGAATTCCAGTCAGCAGTTCCCTCCTTTCTTCCGGTGCCATGACCGGTATTCCCTATAGGATAGTCGTCCCGTCTCCAGTCAAGATGCGAATAATAAAGATGAAGCCTTATTCCCTGTCTTCTGCATTCCTTTGCCAGTTCCTTTAAAATGTCCCGTCCGAAAGGAGTCGCGTCCACGATATTGTAGTCGGATTCCCCTGTCCCGAACATTGAGAATCCGTCATGATGACGGCTTGTTATGCATATGTATTTTGCACCGGAAGCCTTGATTGCCGAAACCCATTCGGAAGCCCTGAACAAAGAAGGATAGAAACCGGATGCAAGGCAGGCATATTCGTCTCTGTCGATATTGTGCGTATTCATGTACCACTCTCCCTGCGCAGTCATGCTGTACAATCCCCAATGAAGGAATATCCCGAACTTGCTGTCCCGGAATTCCTCCCTTGCCTTAAGATTTTCCTCGGAAGGAACATATTGCTCCTGTGAACTGACAATGCCGGATCCTGCCAGAAAGAATGTCAGGACAAGGCTGGCCGCTCTTGAATCAAATACCGGTGCCATATCATCTAAGATTAAGGTGTTATCAATTTATCAGACTAAGATAATACAATTTTTTAATATTTCCTTGTCATCAATGAAACATGGGCGGAGAATGCAGACGAAAAAAGCGGCTGCACCAGAATTCCATCCTGAGGTACAGCCGCTTTCACTATTCCGTCAGCATCATTTAGCCTGCCACTTGCAACGTACGGGAGAGAATATCTTCTCTTCCTTTTTCAGAACGGCCATTGCCTTGTCGACATCTTTTTTGTCAAGTCCCGTTTCCTTGGCCAAAAGTGTGGCATTCACCGGCTCGTTGAGCTCTTTCATCTTCGCCAGAATAATTTCAGCAGTTTCCATAAAGATATTTTAATTAGGGATAGTCATTTAATTCCTTCAATTTGAGTTAACCGGCAGACTCTCCCGTATTTTCCGATCAAACTCATCGTTTTTTATATCATCGGCTCTGGTTTCAGGGCCGATTTTTTTGTTTTCAGTCACGTCTGGAGCC
>CASGDV010000105.1 GCA_949300335.1 uncultured Bacteroidales bacterium
CGGTTCTTCTTCTTGCGTACAAACATGCCCTAAAGATACACATTTCAGCCTTGCGTCACCCGAGTCACCACGATAAATTTTCAAAACTACTGATTTTGACATAGTTACAACTAATGAAATTTTAGACTGTCAAAGTCAGGATATCGAACTTCAATCCCACCCCTACATACCATATATTTATATTATTGTCGATGACCGGAATCTCATAAGTGATGGGACCGTTGAGATTGTCACCGGCCACAATGCATACAGAAGGCATGTATCCGGCCTTTGCAATCTTTTCTTCAATAGCCAGGACATCAAGATTCAGACGGCTCTTGTTCAATGCCGGAGAGCAGTCATCAGCCCGGTCCTGAAACATTGCCTCATCAGGAATGAGCATTCTTGCGGACAACAATGACGTATCCGGCATTATCTCCATACCCGGTTCCAATTCCAGCATTGTGACTAGCCTGTCATTACAGATACTTATCGAACTTAGAAGTTCTGTTCTCCCATATTCCAGATTCCGGTACTGTACCTCATATCGGGTTATGTCATTGTCCAATACTATTCCGTTTGCCTCGCGGGCTTCCATATCCTTTATGACCTGCATAGTCCGTTCCATGTTCCTTTCATAGACAGTAAGCAGATTTCTGTATTTGTAAAGATCCAGATAATAACCGGCCAGAATGAAATACACTTGCTGTCTACGTGCTTCCAAATCCCATTCGGCAATATGCTTTTTGAGTTCAGAATATTTCACCCTGTTGTATATGGCTCCCCCGGAAAAAATCACCTGAGAGGCTTCCACAGCGAAACTGTTGCCGAAATGCGGAGATTCATAGAACTGCCCGTCAGAAAAATTTCTGTCAGCCACCCAGGCATTCCCGTTATATGATACAGAAGCGGAAAAATTAATTTCAGGCAGATATGAATTACGTGCAACCGCGATATCTTTATCCGCCACTTCAACGGCTGATTCAAAAAGCCTTATCGTCTTGCTGGAAGAATCGGCACGGACAAATATTTCCTCCAAAGTCATTACACGGGGATTCTGTACTGCATTCAGTTGAAATGTACAGAATATTCCGGTAAAGATTATAAAAATCCATTTTTTCACTTCCATATAATTGATAATACAAATAATTTACTTTAGCAACTTTTATTTCAAAAAAAAACTTTACAGTTTTTTTGAAATCTCACGTATGACTTCAAAGAAGACGTTTATCCTGTCTTCCGGAATCCCGTCAAGGAGTTCATCTGACAGGCGCATCTCTATCTCATGATACTGTGAAACGACCGATTCACCCTTATCAGTTATACTCAGGAAATTCTCCCTTCTGTCATCGGGATTCACGGTACGTTTTACAAGTCCTTTTCTTTCGAGCGAATCAATCATGCGCATCACTACCGACTTGTTCTTGCCGGTTGCGATTGAAATATTCTGGAGAATCTGGTCGGTCTTTGCCCCTATCATATTAAGCAATATGAATTCCTCTACTGTCAGTTTCATTTCAGCCTCGTCAGCATATCTCTGTTTCAGCAGTTTATGCAGACGATTTCTCAATTTTCCGACTACCGTTACCAAAAGTTCCTGTTCCATGACAAAGCGATTTCAGGCTGCAAAGGTAATATTTTTTTGAAATAGTTGCTATTGTAAACTATTTTTACGACAATTTTTTCCCGTTTACCATCACTTATTTTCTATCTTTGTCCGGAATCAGAAAATCACTGTGGAAAATATGAGGACAGTTATATACGGCGCCGGTTCATTAGGCACAATTCTGGGCGCATACATCACGAAAAACGGAGGTGAAATAGATCTTGTCAACAGGAACAGGGCACATGTGGATGCCCTCAGGACAAAAGGAGCGTCCATAAAAGGTACTGTCTGTTTCAATCAGAAAGTCAATGCTTATACTCCTGATGAGATGACTGGAATCTATGACATCATTTTCCTGATGACCAAGCAGCAGCAAAACAAGGAAGTTGTCACATTCCTCAAGGAGTTCCTGGCTGAAGACGGAGTGATCGTAACTCTTCAGAACGGCATCCCTGAATTGCAGATAGCCGAGATAGTAGGTGACGACAGGGTACTTGGTGCGACGGTGGCATGGGGAGCGACAATGACTGCCCCAGGCATATGCGAGCTTACAAGCAAGCCGGACAGCCTGACGTTTTCCCTCGGATCACTGTCTACCGTTCCCAACAGACATATAGATGATGTCCGGAAAATACTTGAAAAAATGGGACCGGTTGAAATAGATAAAAACTTTGTCGGAAGCAGATGGAGCAAACTTCTTATAAACTCCGCATTTTCCGGAATGAGTGCCGTACTCGGATGCACTTTCGGTGAAGCTGCAAACAACAGGAAGTCCCGCCGCATTGTGCAGTCCCTCATCAAGGAATGTATCGATGTCTGCGCTGCCGGAGGCATAAGAATAGAACCGATACAGGGAAAGGATGTCGTGAAACTGCTTGATTATTCGAACCCGCTAAAGAAGGCCGTTTCATTTCTCATCATCCCGATTGCAATACGAAAACATGCATTGCTTAAGGCAAGCATGCTGCAGGATCTGGAAAAAGGCAAGAAGACAGAAGTCGATGCAATAAACGGTTCCGTTTCAGCCTACGGAAGAAAGATAGGCTTCCCTACTCCGATGAATGACAAGGTTGTCGAAATCATACACAAGATTGAAGAAGGGAAACTGTCACCGTCCTTCGATAACCTCAAACTCTTCAATGTCTGAAACGGAAGAATTGCTAGAAAGTCCATTTCGCCGCCAGGGTCGGTATGGCATAGAAACCGCCCGAGACAAAATTGTTGCTGACTTCCACCTCGGTACCTATGCTGAAGTTAAAGTCTTCCAGCCCCTTTATGGTATTGAAATTATACCAGAACTGAGGCTCGGACATGAAAATGAAATCCGTCCCGTCGGAACCGCTGCTTCGCGTATGCTGCCACGGACGATTCTCCTTCCAGAAATCGGCAAAGCCGCAGAACAGGAAGCGCCGGCCTGAAAAATATATGTTCCATACTGCAGTTATCTGGAAATTATGCGGGGTTTTTATATTCCTCGGTATGGCCTTGTACATTGCCGAAAGAGAGAATGTCCGTGAAAAATCTGGACTTGCGACCGACCAGGTCGGACCGGCAAGCCACGCATCGTCATATGCACCCGTACCGCTGCCGGGGCCCTGTATATCAAGTCCTCCGTTATATTCGAGATGAATTAGGAACGGGGCTTTCCAGAATGACAGTTCCCTCGATATTTCCCAATAGGCGCCGAGAACACCTCCGTCTCCGGCCTTGCTGCCATAATTCATGTCGACAAAAAAGAATGTGTTTCCCCATTTGTCGGGTCGGAACATTTCAACTGTCGTAGTGACAGCCGGTCTCGAGGAAGCAGAATTGTCTTTACGATAAATTG
Source organism: uncultured Bacteroidales bacterium (assembly GCA_949300335.1). Taxonomy (GTDB): domain Bacteria; phylum Bacteroidota; class Bacteroidia; order Bacteroidales; family UBA932; genus Cryptobacteroides. Next base: position 3,414 of record CASGDV010000105.1, read on the forward strand.
TCTTTCCGAAATCGTAATGAAACTGGATGTTTTGGGAGAGTAAGTCGGCAGAGAATACCGCTGCCGCCAGGCCCAGAAGGGCCAGAGTAAAAATTTTCTTCATGATATTACAGTATTTACCTCAAGGCAGGATCCCGTCTGCACTTGAAGGCGCGAAGATAGTATTTTCACTTCTTCTGTGCAAGATACAACCCTGAAAAAACCAGAAGCATTCCGGCTAGGAGAGTGACTGTAATGTTGTCTCCAAGGAATGCAACGGATGCCACGACAGCGGCAACAGGATTGATGTACAGATAATTGCATGCTGTAACGGACCCCAGTCTGCGTATTACCTTTCCCCATGCGAAATAGCATGCAAGAGATGCTATGATACTGAGAAAAAACAGATTGGCAAAAACGTAGGGATCAGTAATGACTGCCAGATCGAATCCGTCCCGGACAAATGGCAGTAGCGGAAGTGCCGTATCTCCCGGACAAATATCCAAGTATTATCGAATAGGCCGTCCACATGAAAGCGGCAGCCAGTGCAAGGATATCACCCGCCGGATTGAAATGTATTGTATCGGCATTCCTGAAAAGAAGCACGGCAACTCCAGACATGGAAATCATGAGACCGGCAAATATCCTCAATGAAATTTTCTCTTTATTGATTGCGGATGATGCAAGAAGCGTAAATACGGGTGCAGTGCATACTATCAGGGATATATTCGATGCGGAAGATTTTTCCAAGGCAATATTTTCAACTATGAAATAGAGAGAGCCTCCGAAGAATCCGGTAAGAACTGCAAGCATTTCATCTCGAAGACTGTTGCAGAACATCTTTTTATGACTTACGGCCAGAATACCGGCATAAGCCACGGAAAACCTTATTATAAATATTTCCACTGGTGACAGGCCTCTGTTCAGAAGATATTTTGTGGAGACAAAAGTCACGCCCCATATGGCAACGATTATTAGCGCAGCTGCATGATGATACCATTTCACGTTCCCGGCCATAGTCTTTTCTTGAGTCCAAGTGTTTTTTCAGGCGCCAAATATACAAATTAATACATCCAAATGATATTTTTTATATAAATTTGCGACAATCATGAGCAGGTATTATATCATAATATGCATTTATTTTCTCGTTGCCGGAATCATACAGATTATTTTCGGAAATATGGATTTGGCATTCATGGCTTTTCCCGTCAACGCGGCAGTAGCTGCATTCATCGCCGTGCTCCTGTTCATATTGAACCGTGAATATGGGAAAAGCAAGGTCATTTCTTTTCTGGCATCACTTAAAACCACAGCTGTTGCGATTCCTGTATTCGCAGCCTGCTGTCTCGTTATTGCCCTGTTCCCGAAATTTAATTTCACGACTTCATATATTTTCAATGCATCCCTTCTGCTGATTTCGGTAAATCTGTTTCTTTCAATCATACGCTACAAAGGACGGTTCGGATTCAGATTCATGATGAACCATGTCGGGATAATTATGATAATCACCGCTCTCTCGCTTGGAAGTGCAGACTTGAAAAAATTGAAAGTCATCATTTATGAAGGTCAAACTGTAGATATGGCATATGACGGGAACGGGACTCCCTGCAAACTGGACTACGAAATTTCACTGGCCAGATTCGAGGCCTCATTTTATGAAGACGGGACGCCTTCATCCTATTCCGCCAGAATTTCAGCCGGAGGCCGGGAAAAGATATTGGAAGTCAATTCCCCTTGGGCAAAATCATGGAAAGAAGATATTTACATTTCCGGATATGAACCGTATCCCGACGGACTATGCTGTTTTCTGGAGATAGTGATACAGCCATGGAAATATATGATTCTGGCCGGTTTCATTATCTTTGCCATTGGTTCGGTAATGATGATTTTCGGAGGAAAATACGGGAGACAAAGAACATGAGCTGGGATTCATTTCACTTTTATGCAATAACATCCATCCTGCTTTCTACGGCTGGGGCCGTTTTATCGTTGGTATCCCCTGGCCGCGGGAAACCGATACGCACTCTGGCTCTGGCAGGAATCGCAGTAATGGCGGCATTCATTGCAGGTTTATGGATATCTTTGGGCAGGCCGCCTCTGAAAACAATGGGAGAAACAAGACTATGGTACTCGTTTTTCGTTCTTGTAACAGGATATGCAGTATACACCAGATGGAATTTCAGATGGATACTTCTGCTTACGACAGTACTGGCTTCCGTATTCAACATCATAAATATGGCTCGTCCGGAGATTCATGACCAGACGCTCGTACCCGCATTGCAAAGTTTCTGGTTTATTCCGCATGTCACCATCTATATGGTTGCATACGGTATTCTTGCGTGCAGCTTCATCCTCGCGCTAGCCGGACTGATACGCAATGACATGCAATATCTGGAATCAACCGATACCCTCGTATATATCGGAACCGCCATGCTTTTTCTCGGCCTCACCACAGGAGCCATATGGGCAAAACAGGCATGGGGAAACTTCTGGGAATGGGATCCGAAAGAGACGTGGGCTGCCGTCACATGTTCCGGCTACCTGCTTTACATACATTTGAGGTTGTCCGGAAAGAAAAATGCCAGAACCATGTATTGGATTATTGTAATATCATTCCTCTTGCTGCAGATGTGCTGGTACGGATACCAGTATATTCCTGCATCGGAAAACAGCATGCATATGTACAACATTTCAAAATAATGCATATATTTACCGCACTTTTATTCTAATTAGTTAAAACTTTGTTTTATGACAACCGGTTCAAAAATTATTCTTATCGCTGCAGGCATAATTGCCGCAGGAGCCATAATTTACCGTGCAGTCAACGTTGCTCCGCCGGAGTCCATGACTTCTGACCGGAGAATTCTCGAGATTCTGAAAGACGGAGGCTGCGCCGAATGCCATACTGCAAATCCTAAACTTCCTTTCTATGCAAACTGGCCGATAGCAAAAAGCGTCATTACCAAGGACATCATCGACGGTTACAAGGTTTTTGATGTTGCTCCGGCCATGTCTGCAATAGAAAACGGCAACGTAATAGGAGAAGTGGACCTGGCAAAGATCGAGAGAACAATTATGGACAAATCCATGCCGCTGGCCAAATACTGCCTCGTACATTGGGGTTCGTCCATCACTGACAGGAAGGCAGGCATTGCCCTTGAGTGGATCAAGGATCACAGACTTGCCAATTATCCGAACAAATTGGCTGCCGCTGAATTTTCCAACGAGTCGGTAAGGCCTGTCCCCGATGCAGTCGAATACAATGCAGACAAGGCTGCCCTCGGATATCTCCTTTATCATGACACAAGGCTTTCAGCCGACGGGACCGTTTCATGTGCCACTTGCCATGGAATCAACACCGGAGGTGTAGACAACCTTAAATATTCGGAAGGTATAGACGGACAGCTCGGAGGAGTCAATGCTCCTACAGTGTTCAATGCAGTCTTCAACTTTGCACAGTTCTGGGACGGAAGGGCGGCAAATCTTGCCGAGCAGGCTGCCGGTCCGCCTCTCAACCCTGTTGAAATGGGCTGCAAGTCATTTGACGAGATAATAGCGAGACTTAGCGGGGACAAGGCATTTGTTGCAAGTTTCAAGAAAGTATATCCTGACGGAATGAGCCAGGCAACGATAACAGATGCCATCGACCATTATGAAAGGACATTGGTAACACCGAACTCGGCTTTCGACAAATACCTCAAGGGAGACAAGACAGCCCTTAACAAGGAAGAAGTCGAAGGTTACGAGCTGTTCAAGAAATACAGTTGCGCTACCTGCCATGCCGGTGTTAATATGGGCGGTCTGAGCTATGAACTGATGGGACAGAGAGCTGACTACTTCAAGGATCGCGAACTTATTGTCAAGTCAGGGCTTACCGACGGTGACAACGGACGTTGGGCCGTTACCGGTGAAGAACGTGACAGATACCGTTTCCGTACGCCGGGCCTGAGAAATGTAGCTCTTACCTACCCTTACTATCATGACGGAAGTGTCGAGACTCTTGAGGAAGCTACAAGGATGATGGCAACCTATCAGGTCGGTGAAAAACTCAATGACGACCAGGTAAACAAGATTGCCGGATTCCTCAGGACTCTTACCGGAGAATATCAGGGAAAACTTCTGGTAAACGAAAACATGAACTGACAATGTATGTCCGGCTATCCGGAAAAAATATCAGGAGAGTGATCTGACGGCCATAGGCCAAAGGTCGCTCTCTTTTCTTTTCCCCTCACGACATGTGACCTTTTCAGATAATCAGCATCTTCCATTACGATGCCCAGCCATCTCTCTCAAGCCATACTATCCGCTTCAGTGATGATATTCAGTTCCTTGGCAAGCCTGCAGGCTGCTATGGAATTCCTCACATTGAGTTTCCTGAGAATTTCCTGGCGGTGGCGGCTCACAGTATGTATGCTAATTGACAGATTCTGTGCGATTTCCTTGCTCTGCTGTCCCCTGTCAATCATCCAAAGCACCTGTCTTTCCCTGTCTGAAAGGATTCCGACTTCATTTCCACTTTTGAGAGGGCGCTCGTTTCCCGTAAGCGAATCAACAATCACCCCTCCCGTGAAATGGATGGATACTGACGGATTGTAGAGGCAAAGCGAAAGCCATATGCTGTTCTGCCCGGGGTAATGAATATAGAACATCCGGTGCAGGACATTGCGGTACCTGCCTGTAGTATCCTTCATTCTCAGATTGTCCGCAAGATAGAAGTCCTTTCTTCTCTTCCTTGACTGTCCTTTCACAAAATGAAGAAATTTCAATTCATGAAGGTATTTTCCGTGCAGGTCATCCGGATGAACCCTGTCCAGAATTTCCTTTTCCCATATTGAATCCAGCGATTCTTCCCCGCTGTTGTGCTTCAGTCCGAGCGTATCAGCAAACTTGCCGTAATATATGTAGCTTCTGCCGCAACGCATATCACTCAGTACAGCTACGGAATTTTCCAGCAGTACATAGGAGGATGCTACCTTTCTGTATGTCCCGATATCATCGCTGCCGGCTTCCAGATACGGAAACTCCTGATTTAAAATTTCGCTGTTCAGTTTCTTGAAGACATTCATATCAAAAATGGTTATTAATAATCATTGTATACAATGATGCGGGAAGTTACCTTTGCAAAGGTAAAATATTTTTTATGAAACGTTTGGTTATAATTTTAAGTGTCATTTTCTCCATGCAGGTATCCTTTGCACAGACTTTGGAGAAGATGCAGTGGTTCAATGAACCGTCGGAATGGAATATCAGAAACAATTCGTTGAATATGTTCGTGACACCTCAGAGCGACTACTGGCGTATTTCACATTACGGATTTACTGTAGATGATGCCCCGTTCTACTATGCAACATATGGAGGCGAATTTGAAGTGAAAGTAAAAATCACGGGAGAATATGTTGCACGTTTTGATCAGGCTGGACTTATGATAAGGATAGATCATGAGAACTACATCAAGACCGGAATAGAATATGTCGACGGTGTTTACAATCTGAGTACGGTTGTCACTCACGGGACTTCCGACTGGAGCGTAATCGCCCTCGAAAAATCCGTACCGTATATCTGGATCAAGGCTGTGAGACGTCTGGATGCAGTAGAGATTTTCTATTCATTCGATGACAAGACCTACACCATGATGAGGAATGCATGGCTTCAGGACAATATTCCGGTAATGGTAGGAATGATGGCAGCCTCGCCCGACGGCAACGGGTTCAATGTAAAGTTCGAGAATTTCAAGGTTACCCATCTTCCGGACCAGAGGCGCCTCGAGTGGCTGAACAAGCAGTAAATACGTTTACCGCTGCTTTATTAAATTTGCATATAAATGCCGCTTTCTGCATCAAGACCTCAATTCTGATGCAGAAAGTTCTGTCGTTCAAAATACATGTAAAATGAAAAAAGTTCTTATTATCAAAACCAGTCCGCGCAAGGGAGGAAATTCAGATAGTCTCGCAGATGAATTTGCCAAAGGGGCACGCGAGCAAGGACATAGCGTCGAAGAAGTGAGTCTTGCTGAAAAGGAAATCGCATTTTGTAAAGGCTGTCTCACCTGCGGACACACACAGCGTTGCGTAATCCGCGACGATGCAGATGCGATTCGGGAACAGATGCTTAATTCCGATGTTATTGTATGGTCCACACCTGTTTACTACTATAGTTGCAGCGGACAAATGAAAACCATGATAGACCGTGCCAACCCGCTCTACAGTTCAGATTATAAATTCCACGAGACTTATCTTCTTGCTGCAGCGGCAGAAAATGAAGAACATGCGGTGGATGGAGCCAGAACAGTCCTGCAAGGCTGGGTTGATTGCTTTGAGAAGCTCGAACTTAAAGGCGTTGTATTCGCCGGCGGGGTAAACAAGGTTGGGGATATAACCGGACACAAAGCTCTGGCAGAGGCATATGAACTTGGGAAAAAATGCTGAACTCCGTCATCACTACGCCGCTTGCCCGCAGGGCAGCACAGGAAAATGCGGGTGACATCAGAAGAAGAAAGCCGGCCCAAAATAATTTTGGACCGGCCTCATTATTATATAACCGTCAGATTATTTGTTCAGAGCCTGGGCTACATCCACAGCACAAGCAACAGTACATCCAACCATAGGATTGTTGCCTATTCCGAGGAATCCCATCATCTCCACGTGGGCTGGAACTGAGGATGAACCTGCAAACTGCGCGTCGCTGTGCATACGGCCCATGGTGTCGGTCATACCGTATGATGCTGGACCTGCTGCCATGTTGTCAGGATGAAGGGTACGTCCTGTACCGCCGCCTGAAGCTACAGAGAAATAAGGTTTGCCTGCAAGGACACGCTCTTTCTTGTAAGTTCCTGCTACAGGATGCTGGAAACGGGTAGGGTTGGTTGAGTTTCCTGTGATGGACACGTCAACTCCCTCATGCCACATGATAGCGACGCCTTCACGTACATCGTCAGCACCGTAGCATTTTACCTTTGCGCGAGGACCGTCGCTGTAAGGAATCTCACGAACGACTTTCAGTTCTCCGGTAAAATAATCGAACTCAGTCTGTACATATGTAAATCCGTTGATACGTGAAATAATCTGTGCGGCATCTTTTCCAAGACCGTTGAGGATACAGCGGAGAGGCTCCTTACGTACCTTGTCAGCCTTGGCAGCAATCTTGATGGCACCTTCTGCAGCAGCAAAAGACTCGTGACCTGCAAGGAATGCGAAACATTTCGTTTCTTCACGAAGCAGCATCGCTGCAAGGTTTCCATGACCGAGACCTACCTTACGGTCGTCAGCAACCGAACCAGGGATACAGAATGCCTGAAGGCCGATACCTATTGCCTCGGCAGCTTCCGCTGCATTCTTGCAGCCTTTCTTGATTGCGATAGCTGAACCTACGACATAAGCCCACTTTGCATTTTCAAAGCAGATAGGCTGAGTTTCTTCACATGTCTTGTAAGGATCCAGACCATACTCTTCGCAAATAGCGTTTGCCTCTTCGATATCCTTGATGCCGTTTGCGTTAAGGGCAGCGAGAATCTGTTTGATACGACGATCCTGGCTTTCGAATTTCACTTCTCTTATCATAGTATGTTCCTCCTTATTCTTTACGTGGGTCAATGTATTTAACTGCACCGGCCTCTTTGGTAAAGCGACCATATGAACCGGTCACCTGCTTGAGAGCCTCGTTTGCGTCAACTCCCTTCTTTACCAGTTCCATGAATTTGCCGAGGTGTACGAATTCGTAACCGCAGATTTCATCGTTCTTATCAAGGGCAATGGTCTTGATATAGCCTTCTGCCATCTCAAGGTAACGCGGACCTTTTGCCAAAGTACCGTAAAGAGTACCAACCTGGCTGCGGAGTCCCTTGCCGAGATCCTCAAGACCTGCACCGATCATAAGACCTCCTTCAGAGAATGCTGACTGTGTACGTCCGTAAACTATCTGAAGGAAGAGTTCACGCATTGCTGTATTGATTGCATCACAGACCAGGTCCGTGTTCAAAGCTTCGAGAATGGTTTTACCCGGAAGGATTTCCGAAGCCATAGCTGCAGAGTGAGTCATACCGGAACAACCGATAGTCTCAACCAAAGCTTCCTGGATAACACCGTTTTTAACATTCAGAGTAAGCTTGCAAGCTCCCTGCTGTGGAGCACACCAGCCAATACCGTGAGTAAGACCGGATATATCGGTGATTTCTTTTGATTTTACCCATTTTCCTTCTTCAGGAATTGGAGCCGGACCATGATTAGGTCCCTTTTTGACGCAACACATCTGTTGCACTTCATGAGAATAAACCATAATCTAATAATTATTGTAGAAAATAAACTTTCCTAATTCCGTTGCAAATATAGCGATTAAGTGAGAGTAAAAGCAAATTTTTTATTTGATTTTACCGAACGTTAGCTATAATGGACACGAAGTGGACAAATTGGCGATTAAGTGAGAACAAAGGAAAATTTTTTAGTTGATTTTGTCGGACGGAATATTATTTTTGTGACTTTAAATCAAAGGCCATGAAATTCAAGATAGAATCGGAATACAAACCTTCAGGAGACCAGCCGGAAGCAATCAAAAACATATGTTCGGCACTGGACCAGGGAGTCGATGCGGTCACGCTTCTCGGCGTTACCGGTTCCGGAAAGACATTCACAATGGCCAACGTCATTGAAAAGATGCAGCGTCCGGCACTTATACTCAGCCATAACAAGACTTTGGCCGCACAGCTGTACGGGGAATTCAAATCATTTTTTCCCCACAATGCGGTCGAATATTTCGTATCATATTATGACTATTACCAGCCGGAGGCATATATTCCGGTAACAGACACATACATAGAAAAAGATCTCAGCATCAATGACGAAATAGAGAAACTCAGACTGAGTGCCGCATCGTCCCTATTATCCGGAAGACGTGACGTCATTGTCGTATCCAGCGTTTCATGCCTTTACGGAATCGGCAATCCGGAAGATTTCCATACCCAGACGGTTGTAGTAAAAAAAGGTGAAGAAAGAAGCATGACCAGACTTCTGTACATGCTTGTAGATGCCCTGTATTCAAGAACCGAAACAGATTTCAAAAGAGGGACATTCAGAGTGAGAGGAGATACGGTAGATGTCTGCATCGGTTATGGAGACAATGCCATAAGAATAGAGTTCTTCGGAGACGAAGTGGACAGGATTTCCGTCATAGATCCTGTAACCGGAGCTATTCTGGATTCTCTCGATGAAGTATCTATATATCCTGCCAACAATTTCGTGACAACCAAGGAAAGGTCCATCAAGGCTATAAGCCAGATACAGGATGACATGATGCGGCAATGCGAGTATTTTCAGGAAATAGGCAAGGCTCTTGAAGCGAAAAGGCTGAAACAAAGAGTCGAATATGATCTGGAAATGATAAAGGAAATGGGATATTGCCCGGGAATCGAAAATTATTCCAGATATTTCGACGGGAGAAGCGAGGGAATGCGTCCATTCTGTCTGATAGACTATTTTCCTAATGACTTCATAACATTCATAGATGAAAGCCATGTGACTCTCCCTCAGATTAGGGCAATGTTCGGAGGAGACCATTCACGGAAATCGGTACTTATCGAATATGGTTTCCGTCTTCCTGCCGCAGCTGACAACAGACCTCTGAAATTCGACGAATTCGAGGCTGTAACAGGACAGAAGGTATATGTAAGCGCAACTCCGGGTGAATATGAGCTGGAAAAATCAGAAGGTCTTGTAGTTGAACAGGTTGTCCGTCCGACAGGTCTTCTGGACCCTCCGATAGAGGTCAGACCGATAGAACATCAGGTAGACGACCTTCTGGAGGAAATACGGATAAGGGCTGAAAAAGACGAAAGAGTTCTGGTGACTACCCTGACAAAAAGAATGGCTGAAGAACTCGAAAAATATCTGACAAAGATGAATGTCAGATGCCGTTACATCCACTCTGATGTGGATACCCTTGAAAGGGTTGAAATCATTGAGGATTTCAAGAACGGTCTGTTCGATGTACTTGTAGGAGTCAACCTTCTGAGAGAAGGTCTGGACATTCCCAGTGTATCCCTGGTTGCAATACTCGATGCTGACAAAGAAGGTTTCCTGCGTTCAGGCAGGGCATTGACCCAGACCGCCGGAAGAGCTGCAAGAAACGTGAACGGACTCGTGATAATGTATGCCGACACCATTACGAAGTCCATGCAGGAAACCATTTATGAGACAGACAGAAGGCGGGCAAAACAGATGGAATACAACAAAAAGCACAACATCACTCCTACACAGATAAGCATAAAGAAAAACCTGCTTGTCAGTCAGGGAGACGAAAAGAAGACAAATCCCAGATTGGCAAATACTGTATCCGGGAAAGTCAGTGCTGCAAATTCCTACGATGACCCTCACTACATTCCTTCCCCGAGCGATCTGGGCAAAGGAAGCATCTCCGTCGGTTTCGGACACGATTCGAAAAGAGATACCAATTCGGCCTATGCCGACGGCTATATCCAGGCTGACCTTGCTGCAGTTTTGCAGGATCCCGTAATACGTTCGATGAGCCGTCAGCAAGTTGAAAAGGCTGTGGAAACAGCCAAAAGGAACATGCAGAAGGCCGCCTCGGAGCTGGACTTCATGGCCGCGGCAAAATACAGGGACGAGATGTGGGCATTGAAGGAATATCTCAAAGTATGGAAAGATTAGAATCATATCTTTTTTTTTCTTAAATTTGGAGTTGGTGTACTTAAATTTCACATCTGGATATGATCAAGATAGACGAACTGTTCCCCAAATACTCCGAGGAAGGAAAGATTCTGATAGAAGACGCATACAGAATAGCAGAAACGGCTCTGGAGTCTCACGAAAGAGGCAACGGAAGGCCTTTCATAGAACATCCGCTCGGAGTTGCCAAAATAGTTGCGGATGAAGTCGGGCTGCCTGCCGAATGTGTAGCAGCCGTATTTCTCCATGAAGCCATGAGATTCCATCCAGAGACAGACATCAGATCTCAGAGAAATTTCGGGAACGATGTCTATACGATTGTGGACGGGCTCAACAAAATATCATCCATCAAGCCGAAGGATACCAGACTCGAAGCCGAAAATTACAAGAAGCTGATAGTTTCATACTCGAGAGACCCGAGAGTTACGGTACTGAAGCTTGCTGACAGACTTGAGGTAATGAGAAATCTGGATATTTTTCCGAAACTGTCTCGTGAAAGGAAAATTCTGGAAACACTGATGCTCTATATTCCTCTGGCTCACCAGCTCGGTCTGTACAACATGAAAAGCGAGATGGAAGACATATATTTCAGATACGCTGAACCGGAACAGTACAGATCCATTACCAACAAACTGAAAAGCACGGAAAAGGACAGGCAGATGCTCATGACCCAGTTCATCGAACCCCTGAAGCAGAAACTGTCCGATTCCGGGATTACATACAAACTTAAAATCCGGACCAAGACGGCATATTCGATATGGAAAAAGATGCAGAAGCAGAAAGTACCTTTCGAAGGCGTTTTCGATGTCTTTGCCATCAGATTCATCATCGACTGCGATGAAGACCGTGAAACGGAACATGCATTGTGCTGGAAAGTGTTCTCTTATGTGACAGAGGAATATGAATCGGACACCAAACGTCTGAGAGACTGGATATCAAATCCTAAACCGAACGGGTATGAGTCACTGCATATAACCGTCAGGAACAGTGACAATGTGTATCTTGAAGTACAGATCAGAACGAAAAGGATGGATGACATAGCGGAGAACGGTCTGGCATCACACTGGTCCTACAAGGGAATCAAGCGTGAAGCAACGCTTGACAAATGGCTGAGTTCTGTCCGTTTTGCCCTGGAACATCCGCGCGGTTCTGCAGAGGACCCCGGAAACGGATATTATGAAGACGAGCTTCCGGAACCTCCGTCAAGGGAAATATTCGTATTTACTCCGACGGGTGAATTGCGCAAGCTGGATGCAGGTGCCACCGTACTTGATTTCGCCTTCGACATTCATTCAAATCTCGGTATAAGATGTACCGGAGGAAAGGTCAACGGCAAAGCCGTTCCGATAAAGGAGAAGCTCAAGACAGGCGATATCGTCGAGATAATGAGCAGCAAGAACCAGAAGCCGTCCTCAGACTGGCTGAATATTGTCGTTACCTCGAAGGCAAGGACAAAAATCAAGCAGAAACTCAGTGAAGCAGAGTTCCGGAAAGCCGCTGACGGAAAGGAACTGCTCGGGCGCCGTCTGAAAAACTGGAAGCTTGAACTCGATGACGAGACCATGGCGACCCTCATGAAGAAGTGGCAGTACAAGACAGTCAATGCCTTTTATGCAGCCATAGGTGACGGTACGGTGGATGTCGCGGACATAAAGAACTACATCGAGACAAAGGGAGTAAAAGCCGAAGAAGATTCATCTGCAGAAGAACAGCAGGACAGGAAAGTAAGAACGGTATCTGAAATAAGAAACAGCGACGATATCCTTGTCATCGATGCAAAAAATGTAAGGAATCTCGATTATAAGATGGCTAAATGCTGCAATCCTGTCTTCGGTGACGATGTTTTCGGTTTCGTATCAATAAAAGACGGAATCAAGATACACCGCATATCTTGTCCCAATGCGGCAAGACTTCTTGAAATGTATCCCTACAGGATACAGAAAGTGAAATGGAGCGATGCCCCGAGCACATCGAGTTTTCAGGTTGCACTTAAAGTAACGGCAGCACGTGAACCGTCCGTCATTAATGAAATCATCGAGACCATCAATTCATTCAGGGCATCGATAAGGAATTTCAATGTAAGCGAGAATGACAGGCACGGAACATTCGACATAGTACTGAAGATTTCCGTACCGAGCAATCTTGAACTGGACAAGGTCATTTCACAGATAAGGTTGAAAAGGAACGTGATAAAGGTCAGCAGAAGCTGACCTTTATCTCATTCCTTTTTACTTTTCCGTCCGGAATCAATTTTTTTTATATCCTTTCTTATGAGCAGGCATGCAGGCGCTACGACATCTCCATGGTCGAATCCGTCCAATTCAAAGATTTCCGCCGGATGTCCCAGATATTTCAGGATCGAATACAAATGCAGATTTTCTTCATAACGTCCGAGCATCTCCATATCACGGTCTCCTGTAATGAGCCATATCGGAGCACCTTCTTTCCGGGAATTGTTAGACGGTGCCATTTCATCAATATAAGGAATATCCCGATTCATGTTCCTTTCTTCCTTAATGGTAAAATGCGTCATCGTCTGCCCGCTGATAGGATAGGATTTTGCAATACGGTCGGCATCGAGTCCGAATGAAGCGCAATATTCCTTTGCCAATGTAAGCATCAAAACAAGATAACCGCCGGCCGAATGTCCGGAAACGAAGATTTTTGAAGTATCCCCTCCATATTTCCCGATATTTGAAAACACCCAGGACAAAGCCTGCGCCGCATCATATATATACTCCGGACTTTTCACCTCAGGATAAAGCCGGTAGTTCACTGCAACGACAGCAAATCCCTGATTCTTGAATTCTTCCGGAATATACTTTTCCCCTTCTTTCAATCCACCGCCGTGAAACCATACGACCGTGGAAAAATTTTTCACGTCTTCCGGATAATAGATATCCATCCTGCATCTGGAAATCCTGTAATTATCAGTTTCTCCATCTGAAACATAGGAAATGTCTTTCAGCAGGGTGTAATTTCCGGAATCACCGATATCCGCACCTTTAAGAGTTGTGAAAGACATTGACAGCAATACGGTCAGAAACAAAATCAATTCAGCTTTAAATCTCATATTTCGGTATTTATTATTTATGCCGTTACAAAGATATAACCTAAAATGTCCGGTTATGATAAATATTGATATTTTTGCAAGAAAAAAACATGAAAGAATTCCAGATGAGGATTCCGCACGATTTCAATGTGGAAGAACGCGTAACGAAGGCAAAGGAAAATTTCAAGGCCGGTTTCAACTGCTGCCAGTCGGTCATCCTTGCATTCAATGACATTGCCGGCATGGACGATGCGGCAGCAGCAACCATTTCTTCAGGATTCGGCGGCGGAATGGGACGGCTCAGGGAAGTCTGCGGAAGTGTCAGCGGAATGACGCTTATGGCCGGATTCATATCTCCCGCATGCAATCCGTCAGACAAAACCGAAAGGACGGCCAATTACGCTCTTGTACAGGATTTTGCCAATAAATTCAAGGAAATCAACGGTTCCATAGTATGCAGGGAACTGCTCGGCCTTTCCGTCCGCAAATCAGAATCTCCCGAACCTTCGGAAAGGACTGCCGAATATTACAAGAAAAGGCCCTGCGAGGAACTTGTAGGAATATCCGCAAGAATTGTAGCGGAAAAGCTGCAATCGCTGCTCCGCAAAGAAGACGAAGCCTAACTGTTCTGCTTTGCCTTGCGTCTGGCTGTTAGTTCCCTCTGGAAAGCCCTGGCATTCCTGAGATGTTCGCTGTATGTCACGGCGAAATTATGGGTACCGTCAAATGCCGGGCTTGCGCAGAAATAAATGTATCCGTGCTTGTCCGGATTGAGGACGGCTTCAATGCAGGCTTTGGGAGGAACATTGATAGGTGCCGGAGGAAGACCTGCATATTTGTATGTGTTATAAGGAGAATCCACCGTAAGATGCTTCTTCAATACCCTGTCCAGCTTATAGTCGAAACAAAAACATATCGTAGGATCGGCCTGGAGTTTCATGCCTTTGTGATACCTGTTCAGATAAACCCCGGCAATCTTGGGATACTCGAACGACTTCAATGTTTCCCCGCTCACAATGGAAGCCAGTATCGAAACCTCCATCCGGGAAAGCCCCTGCGCCTCGGCCTTTGCCAGCCGTTCTTCTGTCCAAAATGCATCGTATTCCTTTCTGAATCTGGTAAATATGTCATCCACAGAAGCTGTCCAGTACATCTCGTACGTATCAGGAAGGAATAGTGCGAATACGTTTTCCGGTGTAAATCCGTATCCGGCAAGAAATGATGTATCATTCAATGCTTCGGCAACTGCCGCCGAATCCACCATCATCTGTGAGCCTATTTTCTTTGCAAGCCTCCCCTTGTCCCTTATGGTACCGGACAATGTAAGATTCTGGGGGGTCTGCCACCCGTTTGCCAGCATTCTGACCACATAAATACTGGTCATACCTTCTTCAATCACATATTTTCCGGGCTTCATGACAGCTTTCAGATCCTCGGCGGACGCACATCTTCCAAGACTTTTTTCAAATCTTGCCTCCGCCCTGAGATTTATGGAATCGACTATCGCCTCCATATCCGAATCAGGATATACGAACAGGACATATTCCCTGCCGAAATTGGCCATCCTGTTATCCAGGAGGTATCTAATGGAAAACCAGGATATCAAAGACACGCCGACAGCCAGAATCGATACGACTGCCGCCATGATATTCTTTTTTCTCGAAGCTTTCTTCATATTATTCCGCATGATTGCCTCTATCTCAATATTATGGTATCCTCTTCACCGGGCACAAAAGAGGCCGGATTTGAAGATACGTTTTCCAATCCGTTCATTTTCAATATGCTCTTAAGCTTGACTCCATACCTTTGGGCTATTTCACGCAATGATTCCTCTCCGTCTGTGATATGTTTGTCCACAAATTTCGCAGCTTTGTTCTTCTTCGCCTGAAGATATACTACTGTTCCCGGAATCAGTTCCGTATCGGCTTCCGCATCATTGAATCTGAGGATTTCCTTAAGGAAAAGATTATAGTCGGAAGCAATTGAAGCGTAAGTTTCGCCTTCGACAGAATATACGAACGGCACCTTGTTCTGGGAATACAGCTGTCTGGACAACGGAAACCGGAAAGAAATACCGTCCTCTAAAGGTACCGGCTGTTCCAGCAGAGACGGCGGGTCAGGAATGGCATTCACAATATCGTCTTGAATATTGTCCTGCTCCTGTTTTCGCTCTTCCTTGTCTTTTCTGTTCTGCTGTTTTCTCTGAGCCTTTTCCTGTTCCCTGCGTTCCTTCCTGTCCCTCCTGTCCTTTAGACGATCAGTTTCCGAATCCGAAGATACGTAATTTCCGGTATCGAACCGTGTCAGATCATAAGTCTCAATCAATCGGATCAGTTTGGCCGGATAAGCAGGATCGGTAGCATAACCGGCTTTCTTGAGACCATAGGACCAGCCCTTGTAGTCTGTCGTTTTCAGGTCAAAAAGAAACTTGTACCGATCCCTGTACCGCAAGAAATCGGAATGATCTTTGAACGACTGTTCAGGATTGTCATACTTCCTGAAACACTCCCCTTTCCGGTCATCATCATAATAGATTTTCTTTCCTTTCCAGTCGTGGCATTTTATTCCGAAATGGTTGTTCCCCTTGACTGCCAGTTCAGACTTGCCGTTTGCTGATTCCAGCAACCCCTGAGCCAGTGTTATACTTGCCGGCACCCCGCTCCTGTACATTTCGGAAACGGCAATATCGGCATATTTTGCAATATATTCCCTCGCCGGGTCATTCCTGACCTCAGCCATTGAAACAATCCCCGCGAACAATATCACAAGAAAGGCACGTAATCTCAATGGTCTCATTTTTTCTTTATAATCCCCGTAAAGTTAATATTTTCAATGGAATTTTTTCAAAGGTATCTCACAGGTCATACCTTCCTTTGTCAGATCGGCATCTGCAAAAATACTCCTCACTTCATTCAGGAACACCGACAAATCATCGAAACGTGACGAATAATGTCCCACAAGAAGTTTTTTCACTCCGGCTTTCCTTGCACATTCCGCAGCCTGCAATGTCGTCGAATGATTCGTTGCATCAGCCATTTCCGCCATCGATGCAGGGAAAGTCGTCTCATGATAAAGCAGCGTCACTCCGGAAAGCCATTCGGAAAGTTCCGGAAACGGGGCCGTATCACTGCAATATGCATAACTTCTCGGAATATAGGGAGTATAAGCCACTTCCGAATTCGGAATAACCTGTACTTCACCGGTTCCGGAATATTTCACGAACCCGTTTTCAACGGAAGGGCCGCAATCAGGACCGGGCTGTCTTACCACATCCTCGCCTCTTTTTACCGCACCTATCTCTGCAAGTGTGAATCCGTATTTGGCAATGGCTTCTTTCCTCACGTTCAGAGCAGGTACTTTTTCCCTGATTATGAAACCATATGTCTCTATCCTGTGGTTCAGAGGGAATGAAAGGAATTCAAGATTCCTTGTTTCGCCGATGATTTCCGGACCCTGTGACGGATGCAATACAATATGCTCAATCGAAAACTTCAGGCCTTCACCGAAATAGGAAAGGAAAAATTTAAGGACCGGTCCGAATGATTTCGGAGCGAAAATCTTCAAGCCTGTGGTACGTCCCAACATGCCCATTGTAGAAAGAAGTCCGAATATGCCGAAAATATGATCCCCGTGTATATGTGAAATGAACACGGATTCAATCTTCAGAGGCGAAATTCCCATGCGCCGCATCTGCATCTGGGCCCCTTCCCCGCAATCTATCAAGAAGAAGCGCCCACGTACTTCAAGTACCTGAGCGCTTGGATATCTGCTGGTAGTGGGCAGGGCCGAAGCCGTGCCCAATATGTTCAGCTTAAAAGTCATATCGACAATCAGTTGCCTTTCTCAAGCTTGTCCTTGAGAGCAGCAAGAGCGTCTATATCACCGAGAGTGGTCTTCTCAATGTTCGAGTTGATCTTCTTTACTGCCTTCTTGGTATTGTCAGCCTCAGAATTAGACTTTTCGGATGAAGCTGATTCTGCAGCGTAAGTCTTGACATGTGACAATATGATCTTCTTGGCACTCCTCTTCAATTCAACAACAACGAAAGAAAGAGTTTCACCTGCAACAGGCATGTTTCCGTCTTCCTTTACAAGGTCCTTGACAGAGCAAGTAGCCTCTACATCATCTTCCAGTGAAACTACGGCACCCTTGTCAGAAACCGACACGATCTTGCCCTCATGTACGGAACCTGCCGAATATTTTGACTCAATCTCATCCCATGGATTAGGAACAAGCTGTTTGTGACCGAGACTAAGTTTGTGATTCTCTTCATCGAAATCAAGTATAACCACATCGATCTTGTCGCCAGCCTGTACCATCTCGGAAGGATGTTTGATCTTGTTCCATGAAATGTCGCTGATGTGTACAAGTCCTTCGATACCTTCCTCAAGTTCAGCAAACACACCGAAATTGGTTATATTGCGGACAACAGCAGTATGCTTTGAACCTATAGGATATCTTTCGCGAATGTTCTCCCATGGGTTAGGAACGAGCTGTTTGAGACCGAGAGACATTTTCTTCTCCTCTCTGTCGAGAGTAAGTATCTGAGCCTCTACTTCATCTCCTACCTTAAGGAAATCCTGTGCGATTCTGAGTCTAGGAGACCATGACATTTCGGAAACATGGATAAGACCTTCAACACCCGGCTCTACCTCGACAAATGCGCCATAGTCAGCAATAAGCACTACTTTACCTTTTACCTTGTCACCTACCTTGAGGTTCGGATCAAGAGCTTCCCACGGATGTACAGTAAGCTGTTTCAAGCCGAGAGCGATTCTCTTCTTAGACTCATCGAAATCAAGGATGACAACCCTTATCTTCTGATCAAGAGAAACGACTTCCTCCGGATGATTGATTCTGCCCCAAGAAAGGTCAGTAATGTGGATAAGACCGTCAACACCGCCGAGATCGACGAATACACCGTAGCTTGTAATATTCTTGACAGTTCCTTCAAGAACCTGTCCTTTTTCGAGTTTGCCGATAATCTCGCTCTTCTGCTGTTCGAGTTCAGCTTCGATGAGAGCCTTGTGGGAAACAACGACATTCCTGAATTCCTGGTTGATTTTCACAATCTTGAAGTCCATTGTCGTATCAACGAACTGATCGTAGTCCCTGATAGGCTTGATATCTATCTGTGAACCCGGGAGGAATGCCTCGATACCGAAGATATCCACGATCATACCGCCCTTTGTACGGGTCTTCACATAACCCTTTACGATTTCATCCTTGTTGAATGCATCGTTGACCATATCCCAGGAACGAAGTGCGCGCGCCTTCTTGTGGGAAAGGATGAGCTGACCCTTCCTGTCCTCGGCAGACTCGACATAAACTTCGACCTTGTCGCCTACTTTCAAATCCGGATTATAACGGAACTCCGGAGCCATTATGACACCTTCGCTCTTATAACCGATGTTTACAATGACCTCTCTCTTGCTGATGCTTGTGATTGTTCCTTCCACAACTTCATTTTCAGCTACTTTTGAAAGGGTCTGGTTGTACATTTCCTCAATGTGGCTCTTGTCTTCGCCATAGACGTCGCCACCCTCAAATGCGTCCCAGTCGAACTTGTCCGGGTCCACAGAGGCATTCAAGGCTACCTTCCTGGTTTCCTCTACAACCGGAGCAGCTTCTGCTGCAGCATTCTCCTCCGGTACTACTACTTTGTTTTCTTCCATTTTGATAAATCAATTAAAACAACTAGTGGGTTAAACATTATACTTTGTGCCTCCCTCAAAAACAAACTGCGCGTCT
Source organism: uncultured Bacteroidales bacterium (assembly GCA_949300335.1). Classification (GTDB taxonomy): domain Bacteria; phylum Bacteroidota; class Bacteroidia; order Bacteroidales; family UBA932; genus Cryptobacteroides. The sequence continues at coordinate 22,869 of CASGDV010000105.1, forward strand.
TCTCGGGGAAAAGGCGCGCAAAAATACATATAATATTCGGATTTTCAAAGGACTAAAGCATTTTTCTTTTCTTGAATATGAAAAAGATTATAAGGAACGACGCAATCATGAGTCCCAGAATTATTATCCAGTCCCATATCGTATCCGTCTGCGGCAGCCATACGTTCATACCGTAGAAACTCGTTATAAGTGTAGGCGGCATCAGCAGGAGGGATACCAGGGTGAATACTTTCATTATCTTGTTCTGGTCCAGGTTGATAAGACCGATAACGGTATTCTGCAGATATTCAAGTCGTTCAAAACTGAAATTGGTATGGTTTATCAATGAAGATATGTCTTTGAGCAGGACATTCAGCTTCGACTGAAGTTCATGAGGATACTTGTTGCTCTTCAGAATGCTTGAAATGACCCTCTGTTTGTCGACGATATTCTCCCTGACAAGCATCGTGTTCTCCTGAAGCTGGTTGATGTCCAGCAGGAACTCCTCGTTTATATCCTCCCCCAGATTCACCTTCTTGTTATATTGGGCTATTTCCTTTGACATCAGCTCTATCATGTCGGCATCAAGGTCAATACGCTGTTCCAGAATGCTGACGAAAACGATATAGCCTGACGGATATATCTTCGGGAAGGCAAGAATACGCCGCTGGAGGTCCGTGAAACTTCTGAGCGGACATTCCCTCAACGTTGTAAGTATATGGTCAGTCAGAATAAAGGACACAGTCTCCATGGAATACTCCTCCGGACCGGGGATAAGGAAGTTGGTATTGGCAAAAATTGCTTTGTCCGTTTCTGAAAACCTGGATGAACTTTCAATCTCTTCGGCCTGGGCCCTGCTCTGGATTATGGTACCCAGAAAAGCTTCCGCCGCCCTTTTTTCCTCACCGGAAGGGGAAAACAGGTCTATCCAGATAACATCGTCGTATCTGATGTTCGGGAAATCCGTTTCCGACTGGGAAACCATTATCTGTCCGTCTGCTTTATAGAAGATCTCTATCATAGCCCCTGATTTTATTTCCGGCCCAGTCGTCGGAATGATTAGACATCAAAACAGACCGGCTTGGGAAAAGCCGGTCCGCAAAAGTATGTGTTTTTTGGCAATCGTCAAAATTTTTTAACCGGAGTATTTCAATTCAGGTCAAGTACATCCACTCTGGCATACATTTCTGCCATCGCAGCCTGAGACAAAAGCCAGAACTTACCGGAATCCGCATTTCCGGTAAAACTCTCCCCGAAGAGCCCCTCAGGTGTTCTCCCGTATTTCCACGCAACGTCTAAAGTATTGGCCACCGCTTCCAAATACAGCGGATTTCCGTCAATACCGTACAGTTCCACGAGGCCCCTGGTCATCACCGCCGAAAACCATATGTTGCCGTTTTTCAGAATTCTGAGCGATTTGCCGTCCGGAAGCCGGACATCTTCAAAAAAGTACCTGTAGCATGATGCCGCCGTATTTCCGGCATCATCAAGATATGCTTCATCTCCCGTAATTTCATACAGCATGGCTCCTGCCTGAACCATCTGGCCGCTGTTATAGGCGAATTTCCATTCTGTCACCTTTCCGTCAAGGCTCACATTGTCGAAATACAGACTGTCCGTATGGTCCAGAAGATTTTTCTTCATCCAATCATAAAGTTCGATTCCGCGCTCCAGATACAGGGAGTCCCCTGTCGCAGCGAATAATTTCAGAGCAAGGACCGACGCCGGTGCATTCGAACATGCATTTTTGCTTGTCCTTTTCTGTTCACACCAGTACACTCCTCCGCCAAGCAAATCGTCTGTTCCGCTTTCTATAAACTTCCATATCGACTTTGCCTCATCCAGAAATTCCGTTTCCGATGTCAGTTCATAAATGTCCGCGAAATCTATTCCTAACCATATGTTGTCATCATAGTACCGGTCAGACTGTCCGGCTGATACGATATACGAGGAATAAGCCGGAGGGACTCTGGTATCATCATGATATTCCTCCAGACCTTTCAGCACACGGCCCGTCAGGGTATCCCTGTACTGCGGACAGTTCTCCATTATTGCTGCGGCAGCTGACAAAGTACCGGAAAACGGCCACAGATATGAACACCGTGTTTCGCATGCCTGGCTTCTGTCTGCAATATACGATGCATCATACTCTTTGTCCGGAGGATAGTTTTCAAGTAAAAGCGGAGACGAATCCGTACCATAATGTACGTATATGCATTCCATCGTTTCCAATGCCCTTGCTGGAAAGGTCTTGCCGGCATCCTTGCCGAATACCCCGGAAATCAGGATATTCAGTCCGATAATGACCAGTATGATTCCGCCTGTCACCTGGGCCGGCTTGCCGAACCTGCATCCTATCGAACAGCCGCCCAGTATGCCTGCCGCCGAAGCCATTACCGTTACGGCAAACACGCTCACGGTAAGGATGAGGATATCATCGAGTGCCACGGCAGACATGGCCATGGAGGTACCTACGGCAATAGCATCGATACTGGTTGCAACGGCGGCAATAAGAAGCTGTACCGTTCCCGACAGGTCTACACTGTCTTCTTCTTTCCGGAATGCCGACACTACCATGTTTACTCCGACATAAAGCAACAGAAGAAAACCTATACAATAAGCCACGGTATAGATATTTGCAAGGCTATGCAGGAAAGACATCAGAGAAGAGCCAAGAAACCACCCGATGAATATCATCAGGGCCTGTGTGATACCGAAAACAAAGGCTACGGAAAAAAACCGCGCCGGTCTGATTTTACCAAGAGTGACACTGCCGCTCATCGACACAAGAAAAGAATCGATGCTCAAGGAAAGCGACAATAATATTATTTCCCAGAATGTCATGGTCTGAATATTTGACGGTTGACGATTGAGCGGCCCAGAGTCAGCTCATCCGCATACTCAAGATTGTCACCGAAACCAAGTCCTCTTGCAAGCGACGACACCCTGATACCGAAATTCGCTATCTGCCTGTATATATAGAATGACGTGGTTTCCCCCTCCACATCACCTCTGAGTGCGAATATGACTTCAGGAACAGATTGCACGGATGAAGACAGCGTTTCCTCGTCATCCGGCTGGCTGACTATCCTGCCCACCCTGTTTACCAGTTCCATTATCGAAATATCCGACGGACCGATTCCATCTATCGGAGAAATGACTCCTCCGAGCACATGATATACGCCATTATACTGTCCGGTCTTCTCTATGCTTATGACATCCCTTACATTCTCCACCACACATATCGTCCTGTGATCCCTTTTGGGATCTGAACACACCGAACATATGTCACCGTCGGCTATCATCATACATTCCCGGCAATATCTTACCTCGTCACGGAGACTGTTTATCGCTGAAGTAAGATGATGTATGTTTTCGGCAGGCTGTTTAAGAATATGCATTGCCAGCCTTAGCGCGCTGTTTTTCCCGACTCCCGGCAATGTCCTTATCGCCTCGACCGCGTTTTCAAGAAGCTTAGACGGATAATTCTCTTTCATAATGATATTTCAACAATTCATTTGCAGGAGTTGCGACGAATCTGCAGAAATCGACGCCGAACTCCTTTCCAACCATATCGAGATAACCGGTGCATGCGCAGGCAAAAGATCCGGTCACCCCGACCTTCAGGATACCGTTTCCATCCCTCCATCTGTCATAGGCAGGCAGAACCCTCCCGGCAAAATCCCTGAAATTGTCAAGTATCAGTCCGCGCAGATAATCCGACGAAGCGGATCTTTCCAAAAGAAAAGGAGCGAACGAAGCCAAATATGATGACGGAGCCGAACTGCCGTACACATTCCTCACGATGGAACCGTAATCCGTATCGAAATGCTCCGAAAAATCTTCTGCGACCTCATCAGGTACAAGATTTCTCAATAAATCCGAAAGGAAACGCCTGCCCAGCGATGCTCCGCTTCCCTCATCCCCCAGAATAAAACCTCCGGGACGGACATTCCTGACTATTTTCATTCCATCATAATAACAACTGTTCGAACCTGTTCCCATAATGGCGGCGATACCGGCTTCCGAGCCCCAGACGGCCCTGCATGCAGCCAGCAGATCCGAATTGCATTCTATCACGGCGGATGGGAACGACTTTTCCAGAATCCTGTAAAGAGCCGTATCCTTTTCTCCCGAGACTATGCCTGCGCCATAGAAAAACAGTTTGACGACAGCCCGTCCGCGGCCGCAGAAATATTCCGAAGCCACGGAAACTATTCTTCCTATTTCATTTTCCGGCATAAGTGACGGGTTTATCCCTTCTGTCCTGAATGTTTTCCCTGATGCATCGGAGGAAACCCAGTCGGTTTTCGTAGCACCGCTATCCGCAACAAGTATCATAGATGCAGTCTGAAATTTGCCGCTAAAATAAAACATAAAATCAATACCTCAAAATTAACCGGAAATCCGTATAAACATATTCATGCAACTATGGATATTCATTATAAAAAAATGTATTTTTGCCTATCATTTGAACAACAATACTAACTTACAGAATTTATGAAACTCATTTTTTGCACAATGGCGGCAGTCATGCTGTCGGCCGCATTCTCCTTTGCCCAGGAACATGACTGGGCTCAGTTCGGGCGTTACTATGAAAGCAACCAGAGCATCCAGAAAAAGCCAAAGGCCGTATTCATGGGCGATTCCATAACCGATTTCTGGATAAACAATGACGGTGCTTTCTTCTCCGACAACAACTTCCTTGACAGAGGAATTTCAGGGCAGACCACATCGGAAATGCTTGTAAGGTTCAGGCAGGATGTTATAGACCTCGATCCTGAATATGTAGTTATCCTTGCAGGCACTAACGACCTTGCCAGAAACAACGGAAAAATTGAACTCAGGAACATACTCGGCAATCTTATTTCAATGTGCGAACTTGCAAAACTCCATGGAATAAAACCGATATTGTGCTCTGTGCCGCCGGCAAGCAAATTCGGCTGGAGACCGGAACTGACACCTGCAGATGACATCATAACCCTCAATTCAATGATAAGGGACTATGCGGAGAAAACCGGAATAAAATACGTGGATTACCACTCCGTACTAAAGGATGGGCAGAACGGACTTCCTGCAGAATATTCAGGTGACGGCGTACATCCGAACAAGGAAGGGTACAGGGTCATGAAAAACACCGTTCTCAAAGTCTTGAAGTAACACAAAAAGTCAAAAAGCCAAACAGATAAAGGAAGGGCTTTGTGCAGCCGGAAAAGAAAACGTGAAAATAGAATCCGTCGGCATCGACACATGGGGAGTTGACTTCGTGTGCGTCGGTGCCGACGGCCTGATTTCAGGCCTGCCCCACTCATACCGTGATCCTCACACGAAAGGTTTTCCTGAAAAATTTTTCAGGAATGTCATGACAAGAAAGGAACTGTATTCCATGACGGGAATCCAGATAATGGACTTCAACAGCATATTCCAGCTGTATGCCATGTCGGAAAATTCTTCATCCATTCTGAAAGCGGCTGACAAGATTCTGTTCATGCCTGATGCGCTTGCCTATCTGCTCACCGGAGAAATGGTCACGGAATACACAATCGCCTCAACATCGCAGTTGCTGGATCCCTTCACCGGGAATATTTCCGATAAACTCACTTGCCGTCTGGGTCTCGCCGGAGACATGTTTGCGCGCATGGTCATGCCTGGACATGTCATAGGCAACATCTCTCGCGACATAACCGCAGAATGCGGCTTTGACTATGATATACCTGTTGTAGCCGTAGCCGGACATGACACGGCATCGGCAGTAGCGGCGGTTCCCGCAACAAAAGGGCCTTTTGCCTATCTGAGTTCCGGTACATGGTCACTGATGGGTGTGGAAACCAACGGGCCAGTAATAAACGAATTCACTTTCCGCAACAATATAACCAATGAGGGAGGAGTCGGCGGTACCATAAGGCTGCTGAAAAACATAACTGGAATGTGGCTGCTGGAAAACTGCATGAAAGAATGGAAGAAGGAAGGGAAAACATACGGTTATGAAGATATAGTCATGATGGCCGGAGGCAGTCCCCGGTTCAGATTCCTGATAGATCCGGACGACCCGTCGTTCGCAAATCCGGACAGCATGACCTCTGCGATAGCATCATATTGTTCCTCAACAGGTCAGGAAACGCCTGCCGCACCTGAAGATTTCGTATGCTGCATATTCGAAAGCCTTGCACTTCGCTACAAGGAAGTTCTCGGCATCCTCCAGGAGTGTCGAAAAGAAAAGATAGAGATTCTTCATATCATTGGAGGTGGCTCCAGAAACAGACTGCTCGACAGATATGCCGCAAACGCAACAGGAACAACCGTAACAGCCGGACCGGCAGAAGCCACAGCCATAGGAAATATCCTTATACAGTCCATGGCACACGGATTCTGCAGCAGTCTTGACGAGATGCGCGCACTGGAAAACAGCAGTATTTCCACCGAGACCTTCCATCCGGAAGATTCCGTCTTGTGGGAAAAAGGATTTGAAAAATATTCGCATATCCTCAGATAACTTGCACATAAATTAAAAGACATATGAAACAGGAAAAAATAATCGCCGCATACGAAGCGGCCAAAGAACGCTATGCCGGACTGGGCATAAATACGGAAAAGGCTATGTCGGACCTTCAGGGAATATCACTCTCACTGCATTGCTGGCAGACTGATGATGTGACCGGATTCGAAAATCCAGACGGGCAGCTGACGGGAGGAATACAGGCAACAGGAAACTATCCCGGAAAGGCAAGGAACATAGAGGAAGTCAGACAGGACATAGAGAAAGTACGGACACTTGTCCCGGGAAATCACAGACTGAGCCTGCACGCCATTTACGGTGACTTCAAGGGTAAAAAAGTGGACAGGAATGAAATAGAGCCTGAACACTTCCAGAGCTGGATAGACTGGGCGAAGGAAAAACATTGTTCGAAGAAAAATCCCTTTGGTACAACATAACGACGGAAGAAGCAGTCAATGACGTGATATTCGTGGGCATAGATTCACTTACCAGGGGTAACTGGCGCGGGGTATACGGCAGCGAGGGATATGACATTGCCGGAGCGGAAAGAGAACTTCCGGGTTATGTGACCCTGTCATACGATCCTGAATCGGTATGGATAAGGGAAGACAATTCAAAGGACGAAAGAGCCCTTCAGAAATTTGTCAACGATGGAAACTCAGGAATTTCAAGAATCGCTGCAGCATACTCGAGATACGGGAATCTGGCTATGACAATAGATGTCGGCAACCAGTACAGAAATGTAGCCTTGTATTTCATGGGATGGGACTATGATTTCAACCAGAAGATTACAGTAGTCCATTCCGGGCAAACCTATAACGTGGCCAGATTCAAGGACGGCAAGTATCTTCTTCTCAAAATACGCGGTAAAGTAACTCTTATACTTGGAGACGAGCGCAACTCCAGCCTGTCCGGTGTTTTCATTGACAGATGACGAATAATTATAAACATAAAATAACAGCATCATGAACAGTAGAGAAAGAGCATTAAGGGCCCTTAGAATCTTACCCGGCTTGCCTGACAGAGTTCCGATCCAATTTGATTTATCCAGAAATCATTTTGATTATGACAGAAATGATGAAATTATCATTAAATTCGAGTCGGTAAACAACATTGCCGCCATACGTGTTAACGGTGAATATGTAACTACTCTGTGGACATCGCCTTGGGAGGCCGACATAACTGAATATGTCAGGAAGGGAAATAATGAAATCGAGGTAGAAGTAGCCAACCTGTGGGTTAACAGGATTGTCCGGGACATGTCCATTAAAGAAGAGAATCCGGATCCGTGGAAATGGCCGCAGTGGTTGTTCAACAAGGAAGAACGGAATAGCGGAAGACTGTCATATGCGACCTTCGACCATTACAGGGCTGACTCCCCGCTTGTAAGTTCCGGCCTTATTGGAAAAGCAGAGATTATCATTGAATAACACCATATGATCAGACGATTTGCCATACTCACCGGTATTGCATTGATGATGCTGGCATCATGCAATTCGGGAAAGGAACAGGTCGAGCCAGTTCCTTTCAACCATGTAAGCCTGCATGACGGATTCTGGAAAGAGCGGATAAACACTGTAATCGGCACCACTGTCCCGCATTCCATACGGCAAAGCGAAACAGCACTGGAAAGATTCAGAAGATGCTCCGCTTTCCTTGCAGGAAAAGAGACTCCGCTCCCTGAAACAAACCGGTTCATAAGTTCCGACCTGTACAAAGTAATGGAAGGCACGGCATATTCGCTGATGTATGAAAAAAACGACAGTCTTGAAGCATTCATGGACTATGCCATAAGCCTCATAGGAAAGTCGCAGCTGGCTGACGGATATCTTTACATTTCGCACGAATGCGGCAATCCTAATATAGAAGAGATGGGCCCGAGGCCATATTCCTGGGTTGTCCACAGTCATGAACTTTATAATGTAGGACACCTTTATGAAGCAGCGGTTGCATATTACATGGCTACAGGTAAAAGGAGCCTGCTTGATATCGCGGTTAAAAGCGCAGATCATGTCAACCGAGTATTCTTTCAAGGGGACCCGGGCTACAATGACGGAAAACCGGTAAATCAGGCTCCGGGACATGAAGAAATCGAACTTGCCCTGTGCAAGATGTACAGTACCACCGGAAATGGGGAATACCTGAAGATGGCGAAGAAGTTCCTTGATATCAGAGGTGTTACCTATGTTCCTTCCGGAGATGGCATCATGTCCCCGAGCTATGCCCAGCAGCATTTGCCGGTACGGGAACAAAGAGAACCAGCGGGCCATGCCGTGCGGGCAGGTTATCTGTATACGGCAATGGCCATGGTGGATGCACTTACCGCAAAAGAGGATTACAGGGTGGCTCTGGACTCAATATGGAACAATCTTACGGAAACAAGAATCCATATTACAGGAGGCCTGGGAGCAGTATTCGGAATAGAGGGATTCGGTGCGCCTTACGAACTACCCAACAAAAATGCCTATAACGAGACATGTGCAGCAGTGGCAAATGTCTTTTTCAATCATGCAATGTTCCTGGCAACACACGATGCCAAATATATGGATCTTGCCGAAGTTTCTTTATATAACAATGCTCTTGCCGGAATCAATATAGCAGGCAACAGATTCTTCTATGTCAATCCGCTTGAAGCTGACGGAACAACAGGATTCAATCACGGGGCAGCGGGAAGGACAGAATGGTTCGGATGTGCATGCTGTCCTCCGAACATAACAAGGCTGATTCTCCAGGTCGCCGGAATGATGTACTCACACTCCGGTGATGAAATCTATGTCATGATGTACGGCAACAGCGATACGGACATCAGTCTGAAAAAGACAGATGTCAAGATTATTCAGGAAACTGATTATCCTTTTGACGGAAAACTGAGGATAAGAATCAACCCTGAACAGGTATCCCGTTTTTCAATGAAAATCAGGATACCGACATGGAGCCGTACCGGAGAATTCATGCCTGGAGATCTGTACAGATATGTTGATGAAGCAAAAGAGCTTCCTTCCATATTTGTCAACGGAAGGGAGACGACATATGCAATGGACAAGGGATTCGCTTCAATCACACGGGAATGGAAGACAGGTGACATCATTGAATTGGATCTGGGGATGGAAGCCAGACAGGTTACGTGCAATCCAGCCGTAAAGGAAAACATCGGCCGGGCAGCCATTGTAAGAGGACCGATGGTATATTGTGCAGAAGAAACGGATACCGGGTGTCCCGTTCAGGAGATATCCATAAGCGGCAAAGCCAAGGGATACCATACGGTCAATGAAGGCATCCTTAAAGGAATAACAGTAATCGGCCTGCCTGTCATGACAACGGGAGAAACCTCGCCTGACTTGCGGCAGAGGACCGTCGAACTGATTCCTTATTATGCATGGGACAACCGTGGAGACGGAAAATCAATGGCAGTATGGCTCAAGACGGAACTAAAAGAAAACTGACGCAGAATTCTGTATAACGATGGAGGCTGTGTCGTAATGAAGTATTACGATGCAGTCTCTGTTTTTTATAGCTCTTTATTTCTTTCGGCCTTCAGGCCGCCAAAGTTTGCAGTACTTTTCCGAAAGTCAGGATTTCAGACTTCCCAAGCGAAGAATGAGGTCCTAATGAGCCTAAATGAGGGGGATTGCCTCCATTTTTGGCGATTTGGGCTATTCTTGAGCACAGTTTCTTTATGTTGAAGGCAATGGCGAAGAAGGCAAAGTCCATTCTGACCTTGTCCTTGCCGAAGTGGCG